>WHTW01000018.1 GCA_009377525.1 Rhodospirillales bacterium | reverse complement strand
GCCAACCTTCGATCACCCGTTCAAATTGGAAGTTACCTTTTGCGTTCGGGGAGTGCACGCGCCACCACGGTGGCGCCCGAGGGGCGGCTTGTGCTCGCCGACGGCACGAACTCACGCCTGTTCGTCTACATGCTCGGCAACTACCTGCACCGCATCGAGCGTGAGCGCGCCGAGATCTACTTCGGGGATCTCGATCTTGCCCGCATCGCGGAGGTCATCGGCACGGCGGGTGTCGAGCCCGGCATGCGCGATGCCGGCTTCCGCGCCCAGCACCGCAGCTTCGACACTGTCATCGGTGTGGAGGGACAGCGCGCCGTCAACGCCGCATCGATCGCCGGCGCCACCGGCATCCCGCGCGAGACGGTACGGCGCAAGCTGAAGCGCCTGCTCGAGCTTGGCGTCATCGTCGAGAAGGGTCGCGCCCGCTACGTGCTGAAGCCGGGGATGCTGCAGGAGCCGCAACGTCAGGCGGCCTTCGCCCGCGGCCTCCAGCAGACCGTGCAGTTCATGAACGAGTGCCTCGAACACGGCGTGGTGCGCTGGGTCGACGACCGGAAGGGCCGGCGGAAGTAAGCGCGTGAGCCTGCTTCAGTGGGCGGCCATCTTCGCTTCGATGAAGCGGACCGCGTCGCCCACTGTCGCCAGCCGCGTCGCGACACGATTCGGGATCTCGATGGCGAACCGTTCCTCGCATGACATGACGATCTCGACGACGTCGAGACTGTCGGCGCCGAGGTCCTCGGCCAGGCGCGCATCGTCGGTGAGCCGCCGTTCGTCGGCCCCGAGATGGAAGACGAGGATGTCCCTGACCTCTGCAGCTACGTCGCTCATCACACACTCCCAAGCGCACGAGCGACAACGCCGATCGCGCGCCGTGGCTCTGTGTCCAAGAGCCGTGGCTCTGTGTCCAAGAAAGGACCGGTGCTGAGGGCAGAAACCGTGGCGCTTGTGCCACACGCGAGCCGGCCGTTATCGTGAACCGATGTCCTCAATACGCGTCGCGGAATGGCGACTCTGTGGCAAAAGCCACCGAAGGCGACGCGCGTGCGACGCGGCAGCGCACGCGCAACCGACGACCTATTCGGGCGAGCTGCCGTTGATCTCGAACGGCTGGAAATCGGGATTCTTCAGGCGCTGGCGATTGCCGCACTCTTGGGATATTGTAGCACTGGTTGTGCGAGTCCCCCTGGTGACTCGTCGAACGGGGAGGTCGGCCATGAGTTCCGATACCACCGGCTCGAAGGAACGCCTGCATACCTCTCGATCTTCGGCAGCCATTGGCTGTGGCTGGTGCTGCTGGGCGGCGTGCTGATGCTCGCGGGCGCCATCGCCATCCTGGTTCCCGCGATCTCCGAAATCGCCGCCAGCAAGGTGCTGGGCAGGGTGCTCGTCATCAGCGGCGGCGTGCAGATCATTCAGGCCGCCAAGATGCTGCACTGGACGGGCTTCGTCCGGCACCTGCTGCTCGGCATCCTGGCCGCCGTCGGCGGCGCCCTGATCTACATGGATCCGTTCGCCGGCGTCGTCGCGCTGACGCCGCTGATCGCCGTCATCTTCGCGGTCCATGGCGTCACCCAGGTCGGCTTTGCCGTGAAGGTGCGCAGCCAGCCCGGCTGCCACTGGTTCCTGGTGTCGGGCGCGATCGCCCTGGTCGCGGCCGTGCTGCTGGTGATGAAGCTGCCCTACAGCCACTCTTTCACGCCGGCGACCGTCGCCGGAGTCTCGCTGCTGTTCGCCGGCTGGGCCTATGTCGCCATGGCGCTGGCGGCACGGACGGGCGAGCGGGCAAGTGCTGCCTAGTCCAGAGCACATTCCGTTCGGCTGGAATCAGCCGAACGGAATGTGCCCGTTGCAACTACGATCTCCCGCGTGCGCTTTTCCGATGGGGTGGAACCGCGAGCGGTTCCACCCCATCGGAAAACGCTCTAGCGCCTGTTGAGGAGCGTTCCACTCCGCAAGCGAGGGAGGAGGCCATGTCGATCGCGAGTAGGGCCGAGCTCAGCGTGCTGAGCCATGAAGAGCAGGAGATGGTGCGCCTCACCCACCATCCGGCGATCTATCAGCTTGACGGTGAGGCGTTGCGCGCCCTGCAGCGCCGGCTGCGCGAGCAGCGCGGCAAGATGCGAACCTTCGTGCGGCAAAAGCGGCGGGAGGCCCGCGGCAAGGCCGAACCACGCGGCGCCAGCTTCCCGGGCGATGCCGAGCAACCGCGTCGGCGCAAACAGGTCTTCGCCGCGGCGGTCAAGCGCGTAGCCAAGGAACTCGGCCGCCTGCGCGCACTGGAGGCGCGGACCGAGCATGTCGAAGCGGCCCGCCAGGCGCTGGCCCTCGCCCGGACGAACAAGTTCGTCCACCATCCGGCGGCGGGAGACGCGCCGCGAACAGGACCGCGTCCGCGACGCCCCGTCCACCGGGGCAGGCGCGTGCCCGGCAGTACCATCGGCAGCATCTTGAAAGCGGGCAAGGTCGCCCAGGCCATTCGCGACGGCAGGCCCTCTCAGCCGGCGTAGCGCCGTCAGGCCCTTTGCGGCAGGCGCCCGTTAGTGGCGCGAATCTCGGCCACCGCCTGGTCCCAGCCGGCGATGCGCTCGGGCCCGGCCGGATGGCTGTCGAGCATACCGGTCTCCTTGCGGCCCGACGCGCGCGCCATGGTGACGAGGAAGCCGCGCGCCTTGTCGGGATCGATGCCGGAGCGATAGAGGATCAACGCCGCGATATAGTCGGCCTCGCGCTCCTGTTCCTTGGAGTAGGAGACGCGACCGACTGCGCCGCCGATATTGGCGCCGGTCCGCGCAGCCGAGTTGGTGACATTGACGCCGCTGTTGTAGGAGGCGACCGTCCCCAGTGCGCCCAGCAGGACGGCGCCGACCAGGGCGCCGACCGCCTGGTTGCGCCGGCCCGTGGCCACGTGATCGGCGGCCTGATGGCCGATCTCGTGGGCAATCACCATCGCCACCTCGTCCTCGTTGGCCGCGTATTCGACGATGCCGCGGTTGACCACGATCAGGCCGTTGGCGCCAGCGCTGGCGTTCATCGACCTGTTGGAGGAGACGCGGAACTGCCAGGTGCAGACGCCCACCCTCATCTCATGGCAGATCTGGGTGGCCGCCGGACGGATGCGCCGAAGGGCGGCGTTCAGGGTCTCGTCGACCTCCTGGTCGGACACGGACCGCCGCTGCGGTGCGCCAGCCGACTGCACCTCGCCCTGCGCCAAGCTGAGATTGCCGCCGTCGATCTCCGGCAGGCGGTGCACGGCACCGGCACAGCCGCAGACGCAGAACCCGCCCGAAAGGGCCAAGAATGATCGGCCCACTTCCCCTGGTTGCGGCCAGGCACGAAACGCTACCTGCCGGCAAGGCGATGAGTCAACGTAGCGCGCTTCCGCTCTTCTGGTTGGCGAGCGGCTGACAGAAAGCCTGCCGAGGTGCCAGCACTGCCGTCAGCCGTTCGAGGTTTGCGCCCTTTCCGCCCTTTCCGCCGGCACTTCCGTAGTGGTCCCTCGCAAGCCAACCCCCTACCGATTGGGATCGCCGTCGAATTAAGATAGTTACGCAAGTTTCGATATTGGTTTTCGATCGTGCGAAGGCGGCCGGCCTCACCGATCGGGGGATCCGGGCGCGCCCGTCCCGATCGCGCAGCCGGATGGGCTCGCGCGGCATCTGCCGCGTGCGCGATGGTATCGGATGAACGATGCATAGAACGGACGCCTGAAAGCGCGGCGGCGTGGTTATAATTACTCAAGTACTGTAACGAGTCAATAACCACGGTCTGTTCGGCCAATTTCGTTTTCGCGAGTTTTTTCGCACCGTAGAGGGGTCGTGTATGGGGGCTCGAAACGGCAACATTGCTTGTGTGGCTGGGCACCGGTGCCAGCAATGCCGTCGCCCGGTCGACAAACCGGAAATTTGAACTAACGGCGCGTCGGATCGTCCACGACCTGCACCAGGAGCTTCCCGAAGTTCTTGCCCTTGAGCAGGCCGATGAAGGCCTCGGGCGCGTTGTCGATGCCCTTCACGATGTCCTCGCGGTACTTGATCCTGCCCGCCTTCACCAGCGGCGGGACTTCCTTCCAGAAGCCCTCCATGGCGCCGAAATGGTCGGACACGATGAAGCCGGTCACGGTGGCGCGCTTGATCAGCAGCAGGCGCCAGTCGGGACCGGGGCTGGGCTGCATCTCGTTGTAGTGCGCGATCAGCCCGCACAGGGGCACGCGCGCGAAGTCGTTGAGCTGGGGCACGACGGCGGCCTGCACGGCGCCGCCGACGTTCTCGAAATAGACGTCGATGCCCTTGGGGGCGGCGGTGCGGAGCTCCTTGAACAGGTTGGCGCCGGCGGCGCGGTAGTCGACGCAGGCGTCGAAGCCCAGTTCCTTCACGACGTAGTCGCACTTGTCCTTGCCGCCGGCGATGCCCACGGCGCGACAGCCATGGACCTTCGCGAGCTGGCCGACCACCGAGCCGACCGCGCCCGAGGCCGCCGACACCACCACCGTCTCGCCCGCCTTGGGCTTGCCGATCTTCATCAGCCCCCACCACGCCGTCATGCCCGGCATGCCGAGCACCGACAGCGCGGCCGAGAGTGGTGCGGCATTGGGATCGAGCTTCATCGACATGGCGCCGTTGGACACTGCGTGGCTCTGCCAGCCCGAGTATTCGAAGACGTAGTCGCCTTCCTTGAACGTGGGATTCTTCGACTTGATCACCTGCCCGACCGTGCCGCCGACCATGGCGTCGCCGAGATTGACGTTGGCGGCATAGCCCTTGGCCTCGGCCATGCGGCCGCGCATGTAGGGATCGAGCGACAGCCAGATCGTGCGCGACAGATACTCGCCGTCCTTCGGCTCCGGCATGGGCGCGTCGACGACGTCGAAGTTGGCTTTGGTCGGTTCGCCTTGCGGGCGCGACTTCAAGAGCACGCGGCGATTGGCGTCGGTCATCGATTCCTCCTGGCTGCCTGCCGGTTATGGCAGGGAACCTTCTGTCCGCGCCAACGTTATCCATCGCTCCGGTCCCAGCGCCGCCACAATCCCGGCGTTGACTGAGGTCTTGCAGGAGGCCCCCCTTGAAACTCACTCTCGCTCTCGTCGCCCTTTTGACGGCGGCCATGATTCAGCCTGCGCTGGCGCAGAAGGACGACAAGCCAGGCCGCGGCGGCGGTCCGCCCGACCGGGTCGGATCGCCCGGCAAGGGGCGTGGCAACGACAACGCGCCGGGGCAGGGCCAAGGACAGGGCCAGGCCGGCGGACGCGGCAACAGCCAGGCGGCCGGGCCACCGGGCAACGTCGTGATCGTCGATCGCGATCGCACCGCCGTCTACAGCTACTATCGCGGCCAGTACGCGGCCGGAAACTGCCCGCCAGGACTTGCCAAGAAGAACAATGGCTGCCTGCCGCCGGGTCAGGCCCAGAAGCTATGGGCGATCGGCCGGCCGTTGCCGGGCTCAGTGGTCTTCTATCCCCTGCCCGGCGCGCTGCTTGGGGTGCTCACGCCGGCGCCCACCGGCTATCAGTATGTGCGGGTCGCCAGTGACATTCTGTTGATGGCGATCGGCACGCGCATGATCGTCGGCGCCCTGGCCGACCTCAGCGCCATGTAGCCGCCGGCGATCCAGCCGCCGGTGAAGAACAGGAACCTCACGGCGGCTTGTCGAGCAGATGGCCGAGTAGCTCGCCCAGCGTCGCGGCCTGCCTGGCCGAGAGGCGCCGACCGACCGCGGCCTCGATGGCACGGGCATAGACCGGCCACATGCGCCGACGCATCGCCCGGCCGGCCTCGGTGATGACTATGAGATGGCCGCGGCCGTCGTCGTCGCACGGCTGCCGCTCGAGGTAGCCCGCGGCTTCCATTCGATCGACCAGGCGCGACAGGTTGTATTGCGCCAGCAGCATGGCCCGCTCGAGCTCGAAGGGCCGCAGGCCGTCCTTGCCGGCGCGCTCGGTCTCCAGCAGCACGTCATACCAGGCAAGCGGCGGCAGCCCGGCCACCTTCAGCGCGCCCTCGATCGAGCCCAACGCCTGGTGCTGCGCCTTCATCAGGCGGGCCCATGCCCGGATCGTCGCCTCGGCCGGCTTGTCGCTCATGCCGTCAGCCTACGGGGTCTTGACAGTATATGCAACTGCATCCAATTAAATGCAATTGCATAAACTGGAGTCCGGCCATGTCCCTCACCTTGGTCAGCCACCGCCTCTGCCCCTACGTGCAGCGGGCCGCCATCTCGCTGGCCGAAAAGGCGGTGCCGTTCGAGCGCGTCCATGTCGACCTCGCCGACAAGCCAGCGTGGTTTCTCGCCCTCTCGCCGCTCGGCAAGACGCCGGTGCTCAAGGTGGACGACCGCGCCATCTTCGAGAGCGCCGTGATCCTGGAGTATCTCGAGGAGACGCGGTCGCACCCGCTGCATCCGGCCGACGCCCTGAGGCGCGCCGAGCACCGCGCCTGGATCGAGTTCGGCTCGGCCGTGCTATCGGACATCGCCGGGCTGTATTCGGCCAAGGACCAGGCGGCCTTCGCAGCGAAGGCCGAGGCGCTGGCGGTGAAGTTCGCGCGGCTCGAGGGCAACCTGGGACCGGGCCCGTGGTTCGACGGCGACTTCTCGCTGGTCGATGCAGTGTTCGGGCCGGTGTTCCGCTATTTCGACGTTCTAGACCGCATCGACGACTTCGGAATCCCGGCCGGCAAGCCCAAGGTCGCCGCTTGGCGCAAGGCGCTCGCCGAGCGGCCGTCGATCAGGCAAGCGGTCGGCCCCGACTACGAAAGCAGGCTGGAGAAGTTCCTCGCGGCGCGCCAGTCGCACCTGTCGGGCCTGATGCGGACCGTTCATTAGCTCCTGTTCATGCTCTTCTGGACCGCGCGCATCCTTGCGCGCTCAAGCTCATGAGCGCGCAAGGATGCGCGCGGTCCGGAAGAACATGATAAGACCGGCGCAATGAAGCGGACTTACCTCTGCCTGCCGGGCGCGTGGATGGGCGCCTGGTCGTGGCAATTCGTGCTGGAGCGACTCGTGGCGGCGGGACACGACGCCCGGGCCTTGCCCTTTCGCGGCGTCGGCGAACGCGCGGCCGAACTGGCGCCCGAGCTCGACAACGACGTGTTCGCGGCCGACACCGTGGCCACACTGGAACAGGACGATCTCAGGGACATCGTGCTGATCGGCCACAGCTTCGGCAGCTTGATCGCGAGCCTGGTGACCGACCGCGTGCCCGAGCGCATCGCCCATCTCGTGATCATCGACGGCGGCATCGCCCAGGACGGCCAGTCGATCTTTGGCCGCATTCCCGGCGAGATCGTGGCCAAGCGCCGCAAGCTGGTGACGGTGGTGAGCGGCACCGAGGTCCTGCCCTTCGCGCCGGCCGGCAGCCTGATCATCGACGATCCCGCGCTGGCGGCGTGGACGCACCGCCAGCTCACGCCGCATCCGGTGGCCTGCTACACCAAGCCGATCCGGCTGAAGAATCCCGCCGGCAACGGGCGGCCGATGACCTACATCGCCTGCACCAAACCTCGCTATCCGGTGTCGGTTGGCATGCACGAGAAGGTCCAGGCGATGCCGCACGTCCGCTACCGGCCGATCGAAGCCGGCCACAATTGCATCATCTCCGCGCCCAATCTGGTGGCGCGCGAGCTGCTGGAGATTCCGCGGTGAGCGAGCAACTCATGATCCTCATTGCCGGCCCCTACCGTTCCGGTACGAACGACGATCCCCTGCTGATCCAGCGCAACGTCGATGCCATGGAGGATATGGCGCTGAAGGTGTTCCGGCGCGGCCATCTGCCGGTGCTGGGCGAGTGGTTCGCCCTGCCGCTGCTGAAGCACGCCGGCTCGAAGAAGACCGGCGACGCGGTATTCGACGAGATCTTCCATCCGGTGGCGCGCGAACTGGTTGAAAAGTGCGACGCCGTGCTGCGCATCGGCGGGCCGTCGGCCGGCGCCGACGACATGGTCGCGACCGGCGAGCGGCTGGGCAAACGCATCTTCCGCAACCTGTCAGAGATTCCCGAGCGGCGGCGCTGAGGCAGGATGCGCAACCCGCTGGTCGTCGCCGTCAATGCGCTCGGCATCACCCAGATCACGGCATGGGGCACCAGCTTCTATTGCCTGGGCGTGCTGGCCAAGCCGATCGCCGCCGAGACCGGATGGGCGACCAGCACGATCTTCCTGGGCTTCAGCGTCGCGCTGGTGACGATGGGCGTGATCTCGACGTCGATCGGGCGGCTGATCGACCGCATCGGCGGGCGCATCGTCATGTCGGTCGGCACGGTGATCGTGTCGCTGGGCCTGTTCGGCCTGGCGCAGGTCCACGACGTCGCGACCTATTTCGCGGCCTGGGTGGTGCTGGGCATCGGCATGCGCTGCTGCCTCTATGACGCAGCCTTCGCCGCCCTGGTGCAGGTCGTGCCGAGCCGCGGGCGGGTGGCCATCTCCTATCTCACGCTGTACGGCGCCTATGCCTCGACGGTCTTCTGGGTGATCGGCCATTACCTCAACGAGGCCTATGGCTGGCGCGGCACGCTGATGCTTTTCGCCGTGATCAACCTGGTGATCTGCCTGCCGTTGAACTGGTTCGGCCTGTCGTGGCGCGAGACCGGCACGACGACGGCGGCGACTGCCAAACCCGCGACGTCGTCCCCCGAAGGGCCGGTGCTCCAGGGCCGACAACGCGTCGTCGGCATGGCCCTGTTCGCCCTCATCATGTCGCTGAACGGCTTCGTGTTCGGCGTGATCTCCCTTCAGCTCGTGCCCTTGCTCGAAGCGGCAGGCCTTGTCGGTGCGGTGGCCGTATGGGTTGCCTCTCTCAAGGGCCACGGCCAGTTCGGCGGGCGGTTGATAGAGATCTTCTTCGCCAAGAACCTCAAGGCCATGACCGTGGCGCGCATCGCCATCAGCGTGCTGCCGCCCTGCCTGGTGTTGCTGATGCTGGCGCGCGGCGAGCTTTGGCTGCTGGTCGCTTTCACCCTGCTGCTGGGCGCCTCGCAGGGTGTCATCACCATCGTGCGCGGCGCCGTGCCGCTGGCGCTGTTCGGCGCCGAGGGCTACGGCGCCGTGCTGGGCCTGATCGCCACGCCGATCCTGCTGGTCAACGCCTTCTCGCCGGCGCTGTTCGCCCTGATCGTCGACCAGATCGGCTGGCACAACGGGCTCTACGTCCTGCTGGCCAGCTCGATCCTGACCTGGATCGCCATCGAATTGATGTCGCGCTGGTACGAGAACGCGCGGTCGTCGAAGAGCTAGAACGGCTCCTTGTACGGCCTGAGGTCGATCTCGTGCGTCCAGGCGCTGCGGTGCTGGGTGTGCAGGTGCCAGTAGCTGTCGGCGATGGCTTCGATGTTCAAAAGGCCGTCGGCGCCGGCCTTGTCCTTGCGGTCGGGCATGCGCGACAGCAGCCGCTCGCCCTCGATGCCGCCGTCGATGATGGCGTGGGCGATGTGCAGGCCCTGCGAGCCGAACTCGCGCGCCAGCGACTGCACCAGCAGGCGGAGCCCACCCTTGGTGGCGTTGAAGGCGGCGAAGCGCGGCCGACCGCGCAGCGAGCCCGAGGCGCCGGTAAAGAGCACGGTGCCGCGGCCGAGCGGCGCCAGTCGGCGCACCGCCTCACGGCCGAACAGGAAGCCGGCAAAGCAGCCGACGCGCCAGGAGTCCTCGAAGTGCTGGGCCGTCATCTCGCGGATGTCGACGGCGGCGTTGTTGCCCATGTTGAAGACGGCGAGATCCGTGGGCGCGCCGTCGGCATCGTCGGCCATGGCCTTGTCCCACAGCGCGATCACCTCGGCTTCCTTGGTGCCGTCGACCGTCACCGCCGTCGCCGAACCATTGGCGGCGCGGATCGAGTCCGCCACCTTCTCGACCTTGGCCGCCGTGCGGCCGGCCACCAGCACATGGTAGCCCTCTTTCGCAAAGCGGCGGCTGGCGGCGGCGCCCAGGCCCATTTCCGCACCGACGCCCAGCACGACCGCCTTCTTTTTCTTCGCCATATCGATCCTCGCCAGAGCACATTCCGTTCGGCTGGAATCAGCCGAACGGAATGTGCCCGTTGCAACCACGATCTCCCGTGCGCGCTTTCCCGATATGGTGGAACCGCGCGCGGTTCCACCATATCGGGAAACGCTCTGGCACAACGCTGCGAGGAACTTGCGGTGCGGCCAGCGGCTTCGCTACGGTCCGCCCGCATGAAATTACCTCCCTACCCCATGATCGAACTCGATCTGGCCGCGCCGTTCGACCAGCACCGCGGCACCGTGCTGCCGGAGTGGATCGACTGGAACGGTCACATGAACGTCGGTTACTACGTCGTGGCCTTCGACAAGGCGACCGACACGCTGTGCAACCAGTTCGGCTGCAGCTGGGACTACACGCGCGAGAAGATCGGCATGACCTTCGTGCTCGAGGCGCACGTCACCTACGACCGCGAGGTCAAGGAAGGCGATCCGCTGCGCATCACCAGCCAGATCCTCGACCTCGACGCCAAGCGCCTGCACTACATCCATTGCATGTATCACGGCACCGAGGGCTACCTCGCCGCGACCAACGAGCTGATGCTGATGAACATCGACTACGAGACGCGCCGCGCGGCGCCGTGGCCGGAATGGGCCATGGACCGGCTCGACAAGCTCGCCGCTGCGCACGAGATCCTGCCCGTCCCGGCGCAGGCCGGCCGGCTGATCGGAATCAAGAGGAAGTAGCAGCGTATGCTCGATTCATTGCCCTACGCGTTGCCCGAGCTGGTGACCCGCGCCCCGCTCGACACCCATCGCTCGACCGTTCTGCCCGGATGGGTCGACTGGAACGGCCACATGAACGTCGCCTTCTATGTCACGGCGTTCGACCAGGCCTCGGGCGCCTTCATGCGAAACATGGGATTGGGTCGGCGCTACGTCGACGACAAGCTTGGCATGACCTTCGTGCTGGAGACCCACGTCACCTACGACCGCGAGATGCGCGAGGGCGCGCCGATGCGCTTCACCACGCAGCTGCTCGCGCGCGACGACAAGAAGGTCCATCTCTTCCACGAGATGTACCACGCCGAGCAGGGCTATCTGGCCGCGACCAACGAGACCATCGTGATGAACATCGACTACGCCAGCCGCCGCTCGGCACCCTGGCCGGTCCCGGTGGCGGCGCGGCTGGAGGAGCTGTGGCGGACGCACAAGGATCTGCCGCGGCCGGCCAAGGCCGGTCGGGTGATGGGGCTGGGGAAGAAGTAATCGGGCTCCGTGCAGCGTCACCGTTCGACGGGATTGACCCAGCGCAAGCGAGCGAACCGCGCGAAGTCGGCGTCGGTGGAATACAGGACGTAGCCTCGTTCCATCGCCAGGACGGCCAGATGTGCGTCGGTCGTGAGGGTGCCAGCCACCCCGACACGCTCAAGCTCGGCGCGCAGCCGGGCGAAATGCGCGTCCGATGGCTGGGCAATATGCACGTGGGGCAGCGCCAGCCAGGTGTCGATGCGTTCCATGACGTCAGCGACAGCCAACGGCCGGGCGACAATCCTCCGGTTGGTGGTGATGCGGACGAAACCCAGCAGCGCGGCCCAGGCAAGGCCGACGCCCTCCGACCCGGCCAGGCAGTCGTCCCACCACCGTCGCGCCGCTTGGTGGACGCCGGAGTCGGCGTTATGCGCGTGAACGAGAACGTTGACGTCGGGCAGGATCACGCGACCGTCCCGCCGAGGCCGCAAAGGTCTCGGCTTCCAGTTCGTCGGCAAGCTGGCCGAGCTTGTCGGGGTCTATGCCAGGCTTGAATCCGAACGAATGCGGCATTGTCTTCGGAGCGCCCCGACGTTTCTTCGCACTCTCGCCCAAGCCGGCTCGGATCGTGCGATTGACAGCTTCCTTGAAGGGAACGCCCATCTCCCGCGCGCGCTCCTTCAGGAGTCCCGCCAAGTCGTCGTCGATCGTCAGGGTGGTACGCATGGCCAGGACTCTGGGGCGGGTGCAATTTGATGTCAAGACATCAAAATTGGCGACATCAAGAAGGCGCTGCGGACGATGCCAGCTTCTCCAGCGCCTCGCCGCTGAGACGATAAGGCAGCCAGTTGCGGATCCATTTGAAGCCGATGCGTTCGTAGAAGCCGCGCGCCGGGTTCCAGTCGAGCACGTTGAGGTCGATGCGCTTGAAGCCCTTGGCGACGCACTCCTGGGCCAGCGCCTGCATGAGCGCGCGCGCCACGCCGCCGCGGCGTTCCTCGGGCACCACCCAGATGTCCTCGATGAAGATGCCGCGCGCCGCCGTCCACACCGAGTAATTGAAGGTGTAGAGCGCGAAGCCCACGGGCGCGCGGCCGCGCTCGGCGACCAGGGCGGCGAATTGCGGGTCCTTGCCGAAGCCGTCGCGCGCCAGGGTCTGCGGCGTCGAGGTGACGGCGTCGGGCTCGTCCTCGTAGGTCGAGAGATCGACCGAGAAGCGGTGCAGCAGCTCGACATCGTCGACTGTCGCCATCCGGACGGTGACAGGAGCGATGGGCGCCTTGTCCTTCATCTTGCCGCGGCCTCCTTCAATGCTTCGCGGATCACGGCGTCGTCGCCGATGTGGTTGACCAGCAGCAGGATCAGCCGCGCGTCGAAGTCGCGGCACTGCTCGTCTGTAAGGCCCTTATGGGCATCGACGATGGCGTTGTAGACGTCGTCGGGATGGGCGAGGTTGAGGGTGCGTCGCAAGGCGGTCATGGGTGGCTCCTGCCCATGTTGCGTCCCTGGGCGCGATCGAGCGCCGCGCTTACGGCGGCCGGATCA
The DNA here is from genome assembly GCA_009377525.1 of Rhodospirillales bacterium. GTDB lineage: Bacteria > Pseudomonadota > Alphaproteobacteria > Reyranellales > Reyranellaceae > Reyranella. The sequence continues at coordinate 59,462 of WHTW01000018.1, read as the reverse complement.
TAGGTGCGCCAGCGCGCCGCGACATAGCGGTCGGGGCGGATCAGGTACGTCGTGCCGGGCCGGCTGTCGTAGCGCTGCCAGGCCAGGCCATTGCCGGCGATGGCCACGGCGGTCGCGCCTGGCGGCACGGCCCCGACATCGTCGCTGCCGAACGTCAGCAGGCTGAAGTCGCGGCCCAGGCGATCGATCAGCCAGCCCCCCTTTTCGCCTTTTGGGCCGACGGGCGCATCGAGCATCGCCCGTCCCGGTCCCGGACCGCCGACCCAGTCGCCATCGCGGTCGGGCGTGTCGAGCGGCGAATCGGGCTGTGCCGTCGGCACCGACAGCCGGCCGCTGTTGATCAGGCCGCGGGCGAACGGGAAATCCGGCGCCAGCGTCAGCGCGGCGTCGCGAAAGGCGCGCGAGGCCGGGAACTTGGGCGTGATGAAATCGGTGCTGCGCGTGGAATTGAGGATGTCCTCGCGCGCCGCCGCACGGCGCTCACTGCAGTAGCTGTCGAGCAGCACGGCGGGCGCCTTGCCGGCGACGACCAAAGCGAGCTTCCAGGCGAGGTTGTCGACGTCGGCGATCGCGCCGTTGCCGCCGTGCGCGCCGAACGGCGAGACGACATGGGCGGAGTCGCCGGCGAAGACAACGCGGCCATGCACGAAGCGCTGCATCATGCGGCAGGTGAAGGTGTAGACGCTGGTCCATTCGTGCTCCCAGCGCGCCTCAGGCCCGAACATCAGGCGCAGCCGGCGGTCGACGTTCTCGGTCTTCTTCTCCTCCTCGGCGTCGGCGTCGCGGCCGAGCTGGAAGTCGACGCGCAGCACGTTGTCGGCCTGGCGGTGCAGCAGCACCGAGTTGGTGGGATGGAACGGCGGGTAGAACCAGAAGCGCCGTTCCTTGGGCAGGTCGTCAGCCAAGCGGATGTCGGCGATCAGGAACTGGTCATGGAAGACCTCGCCCTCGAACGGCAGGCCGAGCATGTGACGCACCGGGCTGCGCACGCCGTCGCAGGCGACCAGCCACTGGGCCTCGAGCGTATAGCGACCGTCCGGTGTCTCGACATCGACGGCGACGAAATCGTCATGGGCCGTCACGCCGACGACCTTGTTGCAAAAACGCATCTCGATCGCCGGGTCGGCCAGGCAGCGCTCGTAAAGGAATTCCTCGACGTAATACTGCTGCAGGTTCACGAACGCCGGAAACTTGTGGCCGGGCTCGGGCTGCAGGTTGAAGCGCCAGACCGGCTGGTCGCCGAGATAGACCTCGCCCTGCTCCCAGGTGATGCCCTTCTCGACCATGCGTTGCGAAATGCCGAAGCGGTCCCAGACCTCCAGGCTGTGCTTGGCCTGGCAGATCGAGCGGCTGCCAAGACTAACCGTGTCGTCCTCGTCGAGCACGACTGACGGCACCCCGCGCGCGGCGAGCTCGAGCGCCAGGGTCGGCCCCGCTATGCCGGCGCCGACGATGACAACGGGGCGGCGTGTCGACTGGCCGTCGAGCTCAGCTGGGCGGCAACAAGGATAGTGCTTGTAAGTGTACGAACTCATCGGAGCGCGGACCTCCAGGTCCGCTCATGAATCATGATGCGGACCTGGAGGTCCGCGCTCCGCATGAGGGGCTCGGCGCTCCCATGATCACGCCTTCTCCAGCGCCGACCACATCTCGATGTCGCGCTCGGCGGTCCAGATGCGCGGATGGTCGAGGCCCTTGGCCTCGTCGTAAGCGCGCGACACGTCGAACGGCATGCAGTGCTCGAAGATCACCCAGTTGCCGTAGCGCGGCTGCAGGGCGACCATCGCCTTGTCGTAGGCCTGCTTCAGCGAATCGCCCGACTCGGCGCTCTGCGACACCGCCTTGTAGAGCTCGCTGAGGAACGCCTGCGTGCCGGCGATGCCTTCCTCGACCGCACCCTCGCCGAGCAGCGCGTCGCCGCGACCGGGCACCAGCGCCAGCGCCTTGAGGTCGCGCAGCTTCTGCAGCGTCTCGGGCCAGTCCCTGTAGTGGGCGTCGCCGGCATAGGGCGTGGCGCCGTACTCGACCAGGTCGCCGCTGAACAGGGTGCGCTCCCCGGGCAGCCAGACGATCGTGTCGCCCTTGGTGTGGCCGCGCCCGGCATGGATGATGTCGACCTGCAGCTTGCCCAGCCACAGCGACATGCGGTCGGCAAAGGTGATCGTGGGCCAGGTCAGCCCCGGAATGGTCTCGGCGGCGTCGAACAGGCGCGGAAAACGCTGCAGCTCGGACTTGTAGTCCTGCGCGCCGCGCTCGACGATCATCTCGCGCGTCGCCTCGCTGCAAATGATGTGCTGCGGCTCGAAGCCCGAGGCGCCCAGCACGCGCACCGCGTGGTAATGCGACAGCACCACGTACTTGATCGGCTTGTCGGTGACGGTGCGGACGTACTCGATGACCTTGTGCGCCATCTTGGGCGTCGCCTGCGCATCGACCACCAGCACCGCGTCGTCACCGACGACGATGCCGGTGTTGGGATCACCCTCGGCGGTGAAGGCGTAGGCATGCTCCGACAAACGGCTGAAGGTGATCTTCTTCTCCGCCATGTCCGCCTGCGAGGCGAAGACCCGGGCCATCGATCTGTCTCCTTCTTGGTCGTCCGACGATGGCGCCAGTATAGGGCAAGTCAGTCCGAGCCGAACTTGTGATAACGCGCCCTGTCGCCGGTGCGCACCGTGACCTCGAAGGCGTCGTTGTCGCGCTCCATGCGCAAGGTCACCGCCGTGCCGGCGGGGCCGCTTGCCCACAGCTTGCGATAGAGGTCGGCGACGTCGTCGAGCACGTCGCCGTTCAGCGCATGCAGGATGTCGCCGCGCTGCAGCCCGGCGCGGTCGGCCGGGCCGCCGTCGGAGATGCCGCCGACCACGAGCTGGCCCATGTGTTCGACCGTGAGGAGGCCGAGCCAGGGCCGCGGCGGCGTCGCCAGCCGGCCCTTCGACACCAGTTCCTGGAAGATCGTCTTCAGGCGGTTGATGGGCACGTACATGTTGCCGGGGAACGCCGGCGCCCCCGGGCCAAGCGCTTCCTGCACCAACAGCGAGCCGACACCGAGCAGCGCGCCGTCCTGGCCGATCAGGGCCGAGCCACCCCACAGCGGATAGGCAGGCACGGTGAAGATCGCGTTGTCCAAGAGGTATTCCCAGTAGCCGGCGAATTCGCGGCGGCCGGCGACCTTGACCTTGAGGGTCGCCTTCTCGCCGCCGAGTCCTGCGACATAGGCTTCGCTGCGCAACTCCAGCGTGTCGGAATCGCCCAGCACCAGGGGGTTCAGCCGGATCGGCCGCTCGGTGCGCACCAGGCCGAAGCCGCTCTCATAGTCGTAGCCGACGATGTAGGCCGCCCACTCGTTGCCATCGATGTCGGTGATGGTGACGGTGTCGGCCTCCATGATCAGGTAGCCGATGGTGACGACCAGCCCGTCGTCACCGATCAGGACGCCATAACCCTCGCGCTCGGTGCCCAGCGTCTGGGCCGAGCGGCGGTCCTTGGGGACGGTGGTTCTGAGGCCAACCACCGCCGGAAGCGCGCCGGCCACCGCCGGCGGCAGATTGGAAACACCTGGCAGCCGTGCTTCGACGGCTTCCCGGCCGGTCGGAACATGACCACCCGCGCCGTTCGCCGAACCGTTCAAACCTCGGGCCATCGGCAACCTCCACCTCCGGCGCGCACGGCGCCGGCACATTCCCCCCGGACGTCAAAGATAGGCGTCTGGGCTCCCGATTGCTATATGACGCTGCATGGCGCCCCCCGCCGATCCGTTCGAAATCACCGACGATCCCGTACCGCCCCAGGGTGACGGGGCAATGCCGCAGCCGGCGCGCCGAGCCGTCGTGCCCAACGCCCATCTCGAAGGGCTGAACGAGGCGCAGCGCCAGGCCGTGGTCCACGAGGGCGGACCTCTGCTGGTGCTGGCCGGCGCCGGCACCGGCAAGACGCGTGTGCTGACCACCCGCATCGCTCACCTTTTGATCACCGGCCGCACCCGCACCTCACAGATTCTTGCAGTCACCTTCACCAACAAGGCGGCGCGTGAAATGCTCGACCGCGTCGCGAGCCTCATCGGTGGTGCGGCCGACGGCATGTGGCTGGGCACCTTCCACGCCATCGGCGTGCGCGTGCTGCGCCGTCATGCCGAGTTGGTCGGGCTGAAGAGCAATTTCACCATCCTCGACACCGACGATCAGACGCGCCTGATCAAGCAGCTCCTGCAGGCCGAGGGCATCGACGACAAGAAATGGCCAGCCCGCATACTCTCCGGCATCATCCAGCGCTGGAAGGACCGCGCGCTGACGCCCGACAAGGTGTCGGGCGACGACGCTGGCGAGTTCGCCAACGGCAAGGCGGCCGAGATCTACCGCCAGTACCAGGCGCGGCTCGCCGAGGTGAACGCCGTCGATTTCGGCGACCTGGTGATGCATTGCGTCACCCTGTGGCAGACCCATCCCGACGTGCTGGCGCAGTATCACCGCCGCTTCCGCCACATCCTGGTCGACGAGTACCAGGACACCAACGTGGCGCAGTACCTGTGGCTGCGGCTGCTGGCGCAGGGCACCCAGGACGTTTGCTGCGTCGGTGACGACGACCAGTCGATCTACGGCTGGCGCGGCGCGGAGGTCGGCAACATCCTGCGCTTCGAGAAGGATTTCCCGGGCGCCACCATTGTGCGCCTGGAGCGCAACTACCGGTCGACGCCGCACATCCTGGCCGCCGCCTCGCATCTGATCGCCCACAACGAGGGCCGCCTGGGGAAAACCCTGTGGACGGATATGAAGGAAGGCGAGCGCATCTCCCTGCGCGGCGTGTGGGACGGCGACGAGGAGGCGCGCACGGTCGGCGAGGAGATCGAGGCCCTGCAGCGCGACAAGCATGCGCTGAGCCAGATCGCCATCCTGGTGCGCGCCGGCTTCCAGACCCGCGAGTTCGAGGAACGCTTCATCACCATGGGCCTGCCCTACCGGGTGATCGGCGGGCCGCGCTTCTACGAGCGCCAGGAGATCCGCGACGCGATGGCCTACTGCCGCGTCACGGTCCAGCCCGACGACGACCTCGCCTTCGAGCGCATCTACAACACGCCGCGCCGCGGGCTCGGCGAATCGGCGCTGCGCTCGCTGCGCACCATCCAGCGCGCCCAGAAGGTGTCGCTGTTCGAGGCGACGCGGCGCGCACTGGAGACCGACGAGCTGAAAGGCCGCCAGCGCAAGTCGCTGGGCGACCTCGTCAAGAGCTTCGACCGCTGGCGCGCCATGCTGGACGGCATGAACCATGTCGAGGTCGTGGAGACCATTCTCGACGAGTCGGGCTACACCGACATGCTGCGCATGGATCGCTCGCCCGAGGCCGAGGGACGGCTGGAGAACCTGAAGGAGCTGACCAACGCCCTGCAGGAGTTCGACACCTTGCCCGCCTTCCTCGAGCACGTGGCGTTGCTGACCGACAATGCCGAGCGCGCGGGCAGCGACATGGTGAGCGTCATGACCCTGCACGCCGCCAAGGGGCTGGAATTCGACACCGTGTTCCTGCCGGGCTGGGAGGAAGGCCTGTTCCCCAACCAGCGCGCGCTCGACGACAAGGGCCTGGCCGGGCTCGAGGAGGAGCGCCGGCTGGCCTATGTCGGCCTGACGCGGGCGCGCAAGCGGGCCTATGTCTCGTTCGCCGCCAACCGGCGCGTGTTCAACCAGTGGCAGGCCGCCATCCCGTCGCGCTTCCTGCGTGAACTGCCGACCGAGCAGCTTGCCGAAAGCAGCGACGCCGGCCTCTACGCCACCTATTCCGCCGGCCATCACGGCGGCCTGCGCGAGCAGGCGAGCGGCTTCGACTATGAGAGCCTGGGCGTGACCAGCGTCGGCCGGGCGCGGACGCGCTGGCGCGACGAGACGTTCGACGACCGCCGCGCCGTCGAGGGCGACAAGCCCGATCTCAGTGTCGGCCAGCGCGTGTTCCATCAGAAGTTCGGCTATGGCCGCATCGTCGCGGTCGACGGCAACAAGCTCGACATTGAGTTCGAGAAGGCCGGGTCCAAAAAGGTTTTGGACAGCTTCATCGAGGCGGCGTGAGCATCTGGACGGCCTGGCTGGAAGTCCCCGCTGCCGACCGCGCCAACCGCGAGCAGGCGCTGGAGCATCTCGCCGAAAACGGCTTCGTGGTGACCAGCCGCGAGGTCTCGCGCGACGGGCCGTGGCGCATCGAAATCTTCGGCGAAGGCGACCGAACCGCAGTCGCGGCAGCGATCGGCGCCGGCTGGCACTGGGAGGAGCTGCCCGACAAGGATTGGGTCGCCGAGAACCAGCGTTCGTTCCAGCCATTCGTCGTCGGACCTTTCTGGGTCCATCCCTCGCACGCCGCCGCGGGCATGCCGGCCGGTTTGCTACCGCTGCGCATCGATGCCGGCATGGCATTCGGTACCGGCACGCATGCCACGACGCGCGGCTGTCTAAAACTGCTGGCGACGCTCGATCGCGTCGAGACGGCCAACGTCGTCGATGTCGGCTGCGGCAGCGGGATTCTTGCGATCGCCATGGCCAAGCTGTGGCGGCGGCCGGTAATCGGCGGCGACAACGATGCCGAAGCGATCGACGTGGCGCGAGAGAATGCCAAGCTCAATGGAGTGGGCGATCTCTGCCGGTTCGTGCACGCCATCGGCCTGCGCCATGACGAGCTGCAGGCGCTCAGGCCTTACGACCTCGTCGTCGCCAATATCCTGGCCGGCCCGCTGATGGAGCTGTCCGATTCCTTCTCCGCCGCGGTCCGGCCGGGTGGCCGGGCGCTGCTGAGTGGACTTCTTCTCGAGCAGGCCGACGACATCCTCGCCGTCTATCGCCGCTGGGGCTTCGCCTTCGAGCGCCATGTCGACCTCGAGACTGGCGGCGCGATGTGGCGCACGCTGCTGTTGAAGAGGCAATAACTCTTGCCGAAGCGGACCTCCGGGTCCGCTCATGCTCTTCCGGACCGCGCGCGTCCCGCGCGCCTCATGAGCGCGCGAGACGCGCGCGGTCCGGAAGACGAAGACTATGAGCGGGCCTGGAGGCCCGCGTTCCGGCAAGAAAAAGGGCCGGCTTTCGCCGGCCCTCGTACGCTTACGCTACGCTACTAACGTTACTGTCGCTTACGCCACGCAACGCAAATTCTGGTTTGCCGGCATGGCCGTATGGGTCACGTGATCGATCTCCGGCATGACGCCTTCCGCGGTCTCGCGGATGGCGAAGTGGATGTCGCCGCGGCACAGGCCGATGTCGGCCAGCTCGCGGTCGCTCATGCGGAACAGCTGGCTCTCGGCGGCGCGCAGCTTGAAGTCCGTCTTGATCGCCGCGACCAGGCGATTGTATTGGCGGCCGACCCACAGCAGGGCGTCTGCCAGGCCGTTGGCCACCAGCTCGGCGCGGGCGTAGCGGGCACGCAGCTCGAGCATCCGGCGGTCCTCAAAGGACAGGGTCGTCTTGGCGATGTCGTTTCCCCCCGCCGGCGAAGTTTCGCTGGTCAGATTTTCAAACATCTGGATCGGCTGGGTCATCATGATTAGCTCCTTATTGTGCGACGCGGTACGTCATGCTGCGTCGCACAGAGCAAATATAGAGCCTTGAGTTACAACGATAAGTGAAGGCTTGGAACGACTGATATGCATATCTTGCATGATGCTCTCTGATTGCGCATTTCGCACTCGCGAGAGAACGAAAATTGCTCAGATTGCCTCCTCCAGACCTGCCGCGTAGGGTCCTGCCGACATGAGTTCCGCCCCAGACGACGTCCTCCACCTGCTTCGCCAGCGTGGCCGAAACCTTGACCCCTCGGCCCTCGATTCCCTGATGCGCGGTGTCGCCGCAGCCCCCGAGGGCCTGGCTGGTCCGGAATGGGTCGAACTGGTCGATCCCAGTGCAGATGGCGAGCTCACCCGGGCACTCAAGGCCTGGCGCGAGGAGCTGGCGCGGGTCGATGACGGGCTCGGCGCCGCGCCGGCGCCGGTGTCGCGTCTGGCCGCGCTGCGCGCCGAGCTCAGGCAACGCGGCCTCGACGGCTTCGTGGTGCCGCGCGCCGACGAGCATCAGGGCGAATACGTGCCGCGGCACTCGCAGCGGCTCGCCTGGCTCACCGGCTTCCGTGGCTCGGCCGGCCTTGCCATCGTGCTGGCCGGTCGCGCGGCGATCTTCATCGACGGCCGCTATACGCTGGCGGTGCGCGCCCAGGTCGACACCGATGCCTTCATGCCGCACCAGATCCCCGAGCAATCGCCCGAGACGTGGATCGCCGAGAACCTGCCCAAGGGCGGCAAGCTCGGCTTCGATCCCTGGCTGGCGACCGTCGACGGCCACGACCGCTTCGCCCGTGCCTGCCAACGCGCCGGGGCTGAGTTCGTGCCGGTCGATTCCAATCCCGTCGACTCCGTGTGGCGCGACCGCCCGCCGGCGCCGCTGGCGCCGGTGCTGCCGCACCCCGACGAGTTCGCGGGCGAGAGCAGCGCGGCCAAGCGCGCGCGCATCGCCGGCACCGTCAAGGCCAAGGGCGCCGACGTGGCACTGATCACCCAGCCCGATTCGATCGCCTGGTTGCTCAACGTGCGCGGCGGCGACGTGCCGCGCACGCCCTTCGCGCTGGGTTTCGCGCTGCTGCACAGCGACGGCCATGTCGACCTCTACATGGACCGCCGCAAGGTGCCCGACCGCACGCTGGCCTGGCTGGGCAATGCCGTGACACTGGCGCCGACCGACGAGCTCGGCTCAGCGCTCGACACGCTGGGCAAGGTGAACAAGAAGGTCCTGATCGAGACCGCGACGGCGCCGATCTGGGCGGCCAACCGCCTGCAGGGCGCGGGCGTCACGGTGGTGCCCGACGCCGATCCGGTGGCGCTGCCAAAGGCCTGCAAGAACGCCATCGAGATGGAAGGCATCCGCAACGCCCATCGCCGCGACGGCGCCGCCGTCAGCCGCTTCCTGGGCTGGCTGGGGCGCGAATCGAAAGGCGGCAAGCTGCGCGAGATCGAAGTGTCGGACCGCCTGCAGGCGCTGCGCCAGGAGACCGGCAAGCTGCGCGATCTCAGCTTCGACACCATCTCCGGCGCCGGCCCCAACGGTGCCATCGTGCACTATCACGCCTCCGCGGCGACCGAGCGCACGCTCGAGCCGGGCAGCCTCTATCTGGTGGATTCAGGCGGCCAGTACCGCGACGGCACGACCGACATCACCCGCACGGTCGCCGTCGGCACGCCGAGCCCCGAGATGCGCGACCGCTTCACGCGCGTGCTCAAGGGCCATATCGCGCTCGGCATGGCGCGCTTTCCGGTCGGCACGACGGGCTCGCAGCTCGACGCACTGGCGCGCTATGCGCTGTGGCAGGCCGGCCTCGACTACGACCACGGCACCGGCCATGGCGTCGGCGCCTACCTCTCGGTGCATGAGGGGCCGCACCGCATCTCCAAGATGCCCAACAACGTCGCCCTGCAGCCCGGCATGATCGTCAGCAACGAACCCGGCTACTACAAGACCGACGCCTACGGCATTCGCATAGAAAACCTGGTTGCGGTGCGCGAAGCGAAGATCGAGGGCGCCGACCGCCGCTATCTGGAATTCGAGACCCTGACCCTGGCGCCAATCGACCTTGCCTGCGTCGAATCCGGCCTGCTGACCGAAGCCGAGCGGCTGTGGCTGAACGACTATCACCGGCGCGTGCGCGAGACAGTGGCGCCGCAGGTCGACGAGGCGACCAAGGCTTGGCTCGCCGAGGCGACGCGCGCGATCTAGTCCTTCAGGACAGTCCGCCCAAGCACGACGTCTTCATAGGCGTGCAGCGACGGCAGGCCGCCGGTGTGCATGAACAGCACCTTCGCATTGGGCTTGAAGTGGCCCTGGCGCGCAAGGCCGATCAGGCCGGCCATGATCTTTCCGGTATAGACCGGGTCGAGCAGGATGCCTTCGGTGCGCGCCAGTAGCTGGACGGCTTCCACCATCTTGGCATTTGGCACCGAGTATTTCGGCTGCCAGTAGCCGCCGAAGCTCTTGATCGCTTCGCGCGGCACCTTGCCGATGCCTAAAAGGTCGGCGACTGCCTGCGCCTCCTTGTGGACCAGCGGCTCCTGGTCGGCGGGATCGCGGCTGACGCCGATGCCGATCAGCGGGATCTTGATGTGGTTGCCGAAGAAGCCCGCCACCATGCCGCCATGGGTGCCTGAGCTGCCCGAACCGACGACGACGGCATCGAGCACCAGCCCCATGTCCGACCACTGCTGCTGCATTTCCTGCACGCAGGCGACATAGCCCAGGCCGCCGATCGCGTTCGACCCGCCACCCGGGATGACGTAGCCCTTGCGGTCGAGCGAGGCGACTTCCTGGGCGACCTTGGACATGGCGGCCCCCATGTCCGAACCGCCGGGGACCACGGTGATGGCTTCGACGCCCATCAGCTCGAACATGAAGTTGTTGCCGCCGGCCTCCTTCTTGTAGCTGCCGGGCACGCGCTCCTCGATCACGAAGCGGCATTTCAGCCCTTCCTTGATCGCGGCCGAAAGGGTGATGCGGCAATGGTTGGACTGCGGCGCGCCGCAGGTGATCAGCGTATCGGCGCCCTGGGCCAACGCGTCCGCAGCGAGAAACTCGAGCTTGCGGGTCTTGTTGCCGCCGGGGAAGAGGCCCAGCAGGTCGTCACGCTTGATCCAGATCTCCGGGCCGACGCCGCCCGGACAGCTCGCCGCCAGGGCCTTGGTGAAGTGCGGAAGTGGCTCGATTGGCGTGGGGGCATGAGTGTAACGGCGACGCGGAAAACGAGCCAAATCCATTCGATCAACTCCAGTAAGGCGGTGCAGCCTCTAGCATTCCGAGGGGCTTCGAGGAAGCCATCGGCAAGCGAACGTCGAACATGTTCGGCGTGTATATTATGACGTCTATTCAATCCAATATGCAGGCCCGAGTATCACTCCGGAACAAAGTGGTCGTGCTCGGTTCGGTTGTTCACCATGCCTGCATGCGGGGCAGTCGAGATTCCTTCTCGTCGATGAGGAAACCGGCCACGACCCAGGAGGCTTCACTGTTGGTGCGGTACAGTTGATCAGTCTGAAAGCGTACGCTGCGCATCGAAGATCTCAATTGATGACGAAGACAGCGCGCGAAGCGGAAAATTTCTGATGTCCCGATGAAGGAAGCCCAGCGACTTGCCGCGGTCACAGGATGGCCACAGCGACTGTTACCACGAGACCACACCGAGGCAGGAATGCGTCGATGCAGGCGCCATTTGGTGGCGACCGAAATTTGCGGCGCGTAGACTCCGCCCGCTACGCAATTGCCTCAGCCCCAACGCGAAGCAAACCTCTCTGAAGTCTTCCACCAGGAGATACGCATGAAGAAGGTCTTGATTGCGGCGGCAGCCATCGCGGCACTGCCAGCGTCTACCGCTCAAGCTCAAGATGTCCAAGCGCCCGGCGTGTACTTCGGCGTCCAAGGCGGCCTGAACTGGCTGTTCAACACCACCATCCTCGGCCAGAACGTCTCTCCTCAGACGGGCTGGGCACTCGGCGGCAAGTTCGGCTACGACTTCATCGGCCCGCGCATCGAAGTCGAAGGCCTCTATCGCCAGAACAACAACGGCAACTTCTTTGGCGGCCGCGCGATCACCGGACAGATCAGCCAGGTGACGGCGATGGCCAACTTCCTTTACGACTTCAACGCCACGGGCACCTTCGTGCCTTATATCGGCGCGGGCGCCGGCGTCGGCTTCATCGATTCCGATTACAACCTCGGCAGCACGACCTTCGCCTATCAAGGCATCCTGGGTGTGGGCTACAACGCCACGCCGAACCTGCGCTTCAATCTCGAAGGCCGCTATATCGGCACCACCAACCCGACGGTCGCCGGGACGTCGTGGACCAACAACAACGTCGCCCTGCTCGCCGCCGTGCAGGTCAAGTTCGGCTCGGCTCCGCCGCCGCCGCCCCCGCCGCCGCCGGCGGTTGCGCCGCCGTCGTTCATGGTGTTCTTCGACTGGGACCGCTCGAACCTGAGCCAGCAGGCGCTGGCCACGATCAAGCAGGCCGCGGCTGCGTTCAAGACCAAGGGCAATGCCCGCATCACGGCGACCGGCCACACCGACACGTCGGGCCCGGAGGCCTACAACATGGCGCTGTCGCTGCGTCGCGCCAACGCGGTCAAGGATGCCCTGGTGCGCGAGGGCGTGCCGGCGCAGGCGATCACGGTGATCGGCCGCGGCGAGGCGGGCCTCCTGGTCCAGACCGCCGACGGCGTGCGCGAACCGCAGAACCGCCGCGTCGAGATCGTCATCCAGTAGACGATCGGGATTTCGGAGCAGGAGCGGCCGGGCATTGCCCGGCCGTTTTTCTTGGAGCGCGGGCCTCGGGCCCGCTCATACTCTTCGTCTTCTGGACCGCGAGCCTCCTACGCCGAATCGGCCTCTGGCCGATTCGGCGTAGGAGGCTCGCGGTCCGGAAGATCATGAGCGGGCCGGAGGCCCGCGCGCCCTTAAGCCGAAAGTTTCACCCATTCCTCTTCGGTCAGCGTCTGGACGCCGAGCTCGGCAGCCTTGCGGGCCTTGGAACCGGCGTTCTCGCCAACCACGACCAGACTGGTCTTCTTCGACACCGAATCGGTGACCTTGGCGCCGAGCTCCTCGGCGCGCGCCTTGGCGGCGTCGCGCGTCATCGACGAGAGCTCACCGGTGAAGACGACGATCTTGTCCTTGAGCTTGGCGTCGGCCGCCACGACGCGGCGCGTGACGGCCTCGACGGTGAGCTGCTTGCGCAGATCGCGGATGATCTCGACGTTGTGGCCTTCGCTGAAGAAGGCGCACATGGCGTCGGCCGTGGTGACGCCGATCTGCTCGACATTGCACAGCCGGCCATAGCTCTCGCCGACCTCGGCCGCGGCCTTCTCCTTCTTGACGTCGTCCGGCTTCTTCTTGCGCTCCTTGGCGGCCTTCAGCATCTCGTCGAGCCAGGTGTCGACGTCGCCGTATTCCTGCGCCAGGATCTTGGCGGTGGCCTCGCCGATCAGCGGGATGCCGATGGCATTGATGAAGCGGTCGAGCGAGATGGTCTTGCGCGCCTCGATCGCCGCCATCAGGTTGCGCACCGAAAGATCGCCCCAGCCCTCGCGCTTCTTGATCTCATCGATCTTCCTGGGCAGCCGGAAGATGTCGCCCGGCACCTTCAGCAGCCCGTCGCGATGGAAGTTCTCGATGTGCGTGCCGCCCAGCCCTTCTATGTCGAAGCAGTTGCGCGACACGAAGTAGCGCAGCCGCTCGACCTGCTGGAACGGGCATTCCAGCCCGCCCGAGCAGCGCCGGACCACGCCGCCCTCCTCGCTCGCCACCTTGGTCTTGAGCGGACAGGGGCAATGGGTGGGGAAGCGGAATTTCTCGGTCTTCTTCGGCCGCTCCTCCGGCACGAAGCCCAGGATCTGCGGGATGACGTCGCCGGCGCGCTGCACCACCACCATGTCGCCGACCCGGACATCCAGCCGCTCGATCTCGTCGGCATTGTGCAATGAGGCACGCGCCACCATGACGCCGCCGACATTGACCGGCTCGAGATCGGCGACGGGCGTCAGCGCGCCGGTGCGACCGACCTGAATGAGGATACCGTTCAGCCGCGTGCGCGCCTGCTCGGCCGGGAACTTGTGGGCGATCGCCCAGCGCGGCGCGCGGCTGACGAAGCCCAGCCTCTCCTGCCAGTCGATGCGGTCGACCTTGTAGACGACGCCGTCGATGTCGTAAGGCAGCGACGGCCGCTCGACGCCCATCTTCTTGTAGAAGGCCCGCACCTCCTCCGGCGTGCGGCAGAGCTGCGACAAGGGATTGACGCGGAAGCCCCAGCCCTTGAGCAGCTTCAGGTACTCGCTGTGGGTCTTCCACGAGCGCGGCTCGGCCTCGCCCCAGGCATAGGCGAAGAAGCGCAGCGGCCGCTTGGCGGTGATCTCGGGATCGAGCTGGCGCAGCGACCCTGCGGCGGCGTTGCGCGGGTTGGCGAAGGTCTTCTCGCCTGCCGCCTCCTGGCGCTTGTTCATCTCCTGGAAGGCGTGGCGCTCCATGTAAATCTCGCCGCGCACGTCGAACGCCTTGGGGAACTTGCCTTTCAGCTTGTGGGAGATGTCCTTCACCGTCTTGAGGTTCGCGGTGACGTCCTCGCCGATTGTTCCGTCGCCGCGCGTAGCGCCGACGGTGAACATGCCGTCTTCGTAGCGCAGGCTTATGGACAGGCCATCGATCTTGGGCTCGCAGGCCAGCGCGATCTCGTCGTCGGGCTTGAGGTCGGTCTCGCGCTCCAACGCGCGGCGCAGGCGATCGAGGAAGCCCTGCAGCTCCTCGTCGGTGAAGGCGTTGTCCAGCGACAGCATCGGCCGCCCATGGCGGGCCTTGGAGAAGGCCGTGGTCGGCGTCGGCGCCACCTGCTGAGTCGGGCTGAACATGTCGACGAGCTGCGGGAAGCGCGCCTCGATCGCCTTCAGGCGCTGGCGCAGCTTGTCGTAGTCGGCGTCGGAGATCTCGGGTGAATCCTGCTCGTGATAGAGCTTGTCGTGGTGCGCGATCTCCTCGGCCAGCCGCTGGTGCTCGGCGCGGCCCTGGCGCTCGGTGAGATCGTCGACCGCGACGGCAGCGACGACTTTGGCGGCACGCGACATCGTCCTCTCCTAACCTGCCGCCGCCAGCAGCCGGTCGGCGGCGGCACGCGCCTCGGCCGTCACCTGCGCGCCCGACAGCATGCGGGCAATCTCCTCGCGGCGGCCCTTGGCGTCGAGCGCCAACACATCGGTGCTGGCCGCACTCTTGGTCGTGGTCTTGCGGATCAGCCAGTGGCGATCGGCGACGGCCGCGACCTGCGGCGAGTGCGTGACCACCAGCACCTGCACGTCCTTGGCCAGCCGCTTCAATCGCTCGCCGACGGCGGCCGCGGTGGCGCCGCCGATGCCCGAATCGACCTCGTCGAACACGATGGTCGCCGCATCGCCGACCTTGGCCAGGCAGACTTTCAGCGCCAGCAGGAAACGCGACAGCTCGCCGCCCGAGGCGATGCGCGCGATCGGCGCCGGCGGCGTGCCCGGATTGGTGGCGACGGTGAACTGCACGCGATCAGCGCCGTGCTCCGACCATTCGGTCTCGGGCAAGGGTGCAAGATCAGTGACGAACTTGGCCCTCTCCAGCCTGAGCGGCCCGAGCTCAGCGGCCACGGCCTTGTCGAGCCGTGCCGCGCCTTTGCGCCTGGCGGTGGACTGAGCCTCGGCCGCGGCGAGGTAGGCGTCGCGTGCGGCCTTCGCCTCGTCGGCCAGCCGCTCGAGGCCGGCTTTGCCATCGTCCAGCGCCGCCAGTTGCGCGCCGAACCGCTCGGTGAGCGCCGCCAGCTCCGGCACCGTGACATTGTGCTTGCGTGCCGCCGCACGCAGCGCGAACAGGCGCTCCTCGACCTTCTCGAGCCGTGCCGGATCGAATTCAAGCGCCGCCTGCGCCGCCTCGAGCTGGGCCTGCGCCTCGGTGGCTTCGCTCAGTGCCCGGTCGAGTGCCGCGAGCGCCGTGTCGAGCCGCCCCATCGCCTTGTCGACGTTGCGTTCGAGCAGCCGATGCGCATTGCGCAAGGCGCCGACCGCGCCGCGTCCGTGCTCCAGCTCGGCCATCGCCTGGGTCACCGCCTCGCCCAGGGCGCTGCCGGCGCGCAGGAGCTGGCGCTCTTCAGCGAGCTTCTCCTCGTCGTCGGGCTTGGGCGAAAGCACCACCAGTTCCTTCACCGAATGGCGCAGGAAGTCCTCGTCGCGGCGCGCCGCTGCCGCCGCCGCCTCGGCATCGGCGCGCGCCTGCTCGGCGGCCCGCCAGGCGTGCCAGGCCGCACGCACCGCCTCGGCCTGCTTGTCGAGCCCGGCAAAAGCGTCGAGCGAGGCGCGATGCGTGCCCATGTCGAGCAGGCCGTGCTGCTCCATCTGGCCCTGGATCTCGACCAGCGTGTCGCCCAGCCGGCGCAGCAGCGCCACCGAGGCCGGCTGGTCGTTGACGAAGGCGCGGCCGCGACCGTCGGCGCCGACGATGCGCCGCAGGGTGAGCACGTCGTCGTCTGCGAGGCCGTGCTCTGCCAGCACCGCATGCGCCGGGTGATCCTTGGGCAGGTCGAACGAGGCCACCACCGAGGCCTGGGTCGCGCCGCGCCGGACCGCGGCCGATTCGGCGCGATTGCCCAGCGCCAGGCCAAGTGCGTCGATCAGGATGGACTTGCCGGCGCCGGTCTCACCGGTGAGGGCGCCGAGGCCGCCACCACGGGAGCGCACGAAGTCGAGGTCGAGCTTCTCGATCAGCACGAAGTCGCGGATCGAAAGCGAGACCAGCATGCAGGGTTCAGAACAGGCCGAAGAACCAGCCGCTCTTCTCGTCTGGCGGCCGCGTTCCTTCGCCGGTCATCAAGAAGTAGCTGTCCTGGTACCATTCGCTGCCCGGGAAGTTGTAGCCGAGCACCGCCGCCGCTTCCTGTGCCTCGCTCTTGACGCCGAGCGACAGATAGCTCTCGACCAGGCGGTGCAGCGCCTCCGGCACGTGCGTGGTCGTCTGGTAGCGCTCGATCACCACGCGATAGCGGTTGATGGCGCCGACATATTGCTGGTTGCTCTGGTAGTAGCGACCGACCGCCATCTCCTTGCCGGCGAGATGGTCGATGGCGAGCTCGACCTTGAGGCGCGCGTCGCGGGCATAGGGCGATTCGGGGAAGCGTTTGACCACCTCGGCGAGTGCATCCAGCGCCTGCTGCGTGACGCGCTGATCGCGGCCGACGTCGGAGATCTGCTCGTAGAAGCAGAGCGCCTTCAGGTAGTAGGCGTAGGGAATGTCGCGATGGCCGGGATGGAGCTGGATGAAGCGGTCCAGCGCGATGACCGCCTCGTCGTACTTGTTCGACTGGTAGTAGGCGAAGGCCGCCATGATCTGCGCCTTGGTCGCCCACACCGAATAGGGATGCTGGCGGTCGACCTCTTCGAAGCCCTTGGCGGCGGCCTTGTAGTCCTGGGCGCCCAGGTCATCGAGGGCGCGGTTATAGAGCAGGTCGACCGGCCGCTCGACGTAGTTGTCGTCGTCGTCCGACGAGCCGCAGCCGGAAAGCGTCAGCGTCGCGACAGCCATCGCCAGCCCGGCGAACGCGCCGCGAATCGTTGTGAAGACCGCTTTCGACATGCTGACCCATAACCCGTTGCGCCGGCGCGTTTATATCATGGCGGGGCGAAAAAAAGAGGGGCCGCAGGGCCCCTCCAGTGATGCGTGGAAAACTTGCACGCCTGCGTCAGTTGGCTTGCCGGCGCAGGAACGCGGGAATTTGCAGGTCGTCGTCATCTCGCGCGGGCTTGGCGCGCTCGGTGACGTCGAGATTGATCGAGGCCTGCGCCGGAGCGGGCCGCGGCGCGGGCTTGGGGGCCACCGCCACGACATTCTCCGGCACCGTGCGCGGTGCCATCGGCTCGACGGCGGGAGCCGCCGCCGGCTTGGGCGGGGCAAACGCGCCCGTGATGCGCTGGAACAGGTTCGGCGCACGGCTCTCGCTGGCCGCCCGCGCGGCAACCGGTCGCGCGATCGGCTCGCCGGCCCGCACCGCCGGCCTGGTCGCCGGACGGCTGACGCGCCAGTCGTTCTCGTCGACCAGCGGACGCGGCGGCGCGGCGGCTGGCGGTGCGGCGACCGGAGCGGGCGCCGAAGCCGCGATCGGAGGCGCAGCGGGTGTGACCGGCGCCGGAGCGGCGACAGGAGCCGGCGCGACGACCGGCTCGACCGGCGCCGCGACGATCTGGGCCGGGATCGGTGTCTCGGCCATCACCGGGATCGGCGGTGCCGCCGGCGCCGGAGCGACGGGCGCGGCGGCGACCGGCGCGGGAGCCGAAGCAGCGGTCACGGGCGCCATCACCTGCGGAGTGGCGGCGACCATGGGCGCCACCGGAGGCGCTGCCAGCGTGGGAGAGGCAGCGGCGGGTGCCGCGACCGCAGCAGCCGGCATGGCGACGCGGCCGACCGGCGGCGCGATCGGACGGCTGAGCGCCGGCTGGCCGGTCTGCATCGGCCGGTTCATGTCGAGCGACAGGTAGTTCGGCGCCGGTTGCTGGGCGGCCACGGCGGAGATGCCGGTGGAGACCACCGACACGCGCATGCGGCCCTGCATGGTGGCGTCGAAGGTCGAGCCGAAGATGATGTTGGCGTCGGCGTCGACTTCCTCGCGGATGCGGTTGGCCGCCTCGTCGACCTCGTGCAGGGTCATGTCGAGGCCGCCGGTGATGTTGATGAGCACGCCCTTGGCGCCCTTCATCGAGTGATCTTCCAGCAGCGGGTTGGAGATCGCCGACTCGGCCGCGACGCGGCTGCGATCCTGGCCCTCGGCCTCGCCGGTGCCCATCATCGCCTTGCCCATCTCGCCCATCACCGTACGGATGTCGGCGAAGTCGAGGTTGATCAGGCCGGGCATGACCATGAGGTCGGTGACGCCGCGCACGCCCATGTGCAGCACGTCGTCGGCCATCTTGAAGGCGTCGGCGAAGGTCGTCTTCTCGTTGGCGATCTTGAACAGGTTCTGGTTGGGGATGACGATCAACGTGTCGACCACCTTCTCCAGCTCGGTGATGCCCTGCTCGGCCGACTGCATGCGGCGGCGGCCCTCGAAGTGGAAGGGCTTGGTGACGACGCCGATAGTGAGGATACCCTGCTCGCGCGCCGCCGCGGCGATGACGGGTGCGGCACCGGTGCCGGTGCCGCCGCCCATGCCGGCAGTGACGAACACCATGTTGGCGCCGTCGAGCAGCTGCAGGATCTCCGGCAGCGCCTCTTCGGCGGCCTGCCGGCCGACCTCGGGGCGCGCACCCGCGCCCAGGCCCTGGGTGATGGTGATGCCGAGCTGGACGCGGCGGTCGGCGAGCGACTGGCCGAGCGCCTGGGCGTCGGTGTTGGCGACGATGAACTCCACGCCTTCCAGCGCGGCGCTGATCATGTTGTTGACGGCGTTTCCGCCCGCGCCACCGACGCCGATGACGGTGATACGCGGCTTAATCTCGGACTCCTTTTGGGGGAGGCTGAGGTTGATTGTCATTCGGCTTCTCCACGCAAACGAGGGGGTAATCTGCTCGGAGCAGCGGCGTGGACCCATTTTTTGGCCGGACCCTTCGCCGCCACCGGCTTTTCTTGGTTCTTATCAATAGCCTGTGGGGATTGCCTTTCCCCGCACAACATATTGCCTAAAAGTTCTCCCTAATCCAACTGCCAATCCGCCCAATTCGACTCGACGGCATCTCCGTCGGCACCGGTTGAGCCTGACCGGCAGCGTGGTTGTTGAGCGCGAAGGCGAGCAGGCCGGCAGCGGCCGAAAACGCCGGGCCGCCGGTCGAATCCGCGAGGCCGGCGAGCCGCAACGGGCCACCGGTGCGCACTTTCTTGTTGAGGATCGACGCGGCAACCTCGGGCACGCCGTCGAGCTGGCAAGCCCCGCCGACCAGAACGGCGCGTCCGCCGGCCAACTTATCCACACCGCTGGCCTCGAGCCGGCTGCGCACCAGCTCGAAGGTCTCCTCGATGCGCGGCCGGATGATGCCGACCAGGATCGAGCGCGGGATGTGGTTGGGACGGGTGCGATCCTCCTCGCCGATCAGCGGCACGTCGATGATGTCGTACTCGTCGTTGGGCTTGGCGACGGCGCGGCCGATCTGGGTCTTCATGCGCTCGGCATGGGCCAGCGGCGTGCTGAGGCCGCGGGCGATGTCGCGGGTGACGTGCTCGCCGCCGACCGGGATGCTGTCGACGTGCACGAGATGGCCTTCGTAGAAGACCGCGATCGAGGTCGTGCCGCCGCCCATGTCGATCAAGGTGACGCCGAGGTCGCGCTCGTCGGATACCAGCGAGCTCAGGCCCGCGGCGTGGGCCGCCACGACGCGGTCGGCGATCTCGAGATGGGCGCGCCGCACGCAGACCTGCAGGTTGCGCATCGCGCCGCTCGCCGCCGTCACCAGGTGGACCTCGACGCCGAGGCGCTCGCCGAACATACCGCGTGCGTCGCGCACCGGCGTGCCGTCGACCGAGAAGCCGATGGCCTCGGAATGGATGATGTCGCGGTCGGCGGTCTCGGCCGGCAGGTGGATGTGCTGCTGCACACGGCGCACGTCGCGCTCGCCGATCTCGTGGTGGCCGATGGCGACGTCGAGGCTCTGGTTGTGCGAGGCGGCCGAGCCGCCGCTCACGCCGACGATGACCTCGCGGACGTGCTCACCGCACATCTCCTCCGCCGTCGACACCGCCGATGAGATGGCGCGCGTGGCGGCCTCCATGTCGACGATGTTGCCCGATCGCATGCCCTGGGCCGGTTGATGGCCGATACCGACCACGCGCAAACCCTGGCCGTCGACCCGAGCCACGAAGCAGACGACCTTGCTGGTGCCGATATCGAGAGCCGCAATCACGCCGTTTCTTGTCTTAGCCACGATCTCCCCCGTCGCTACGCCTACACTAAAGGTTCACCGAGCATCACACCGGTCCGGGCGGCGCATCGCCTGGTCCGCGTTTCCTGAGATAGAGCTTGTCCGGCAATCGTAGATCGACGACGCCGAACTCGCGCGAGAGCAATTTGTGTTTGTCGTCGAGCTTGACGAGCTGGCTGAGGGCGGCGACCGCGTCCTCCTCGGGCAGCCAGATCTCGACACCGTTGTTGAGCACCAGGTTCCAGCGGCGCTGGCCGACCCACACGGCGGAGCGCAATTCGCGGGCGACGGCAGGCTCGTAGGCGAGCAGCAGAAGCAGCTCGCCGACATGCTCGGGCGCGCCGGGACCACCCAGCAGCAGCAGCTTCTCCGCTCCCGGCGGCATGCGGCTGGCGCGCACGGTGCGGCCGTCGCGGTCGATCAGCGTGTACTCCTCGCCGTTCTGCCAGATGGCGACGGCGCGGCGCTCGACCAGGATGACGTAGAGCGTGTCCGGCAGGCGGCGCTCGACGGTGGCGCTCGCCACCCAGTCGATCGCCTCGAGCCTCTGGCGCGAGGCCTGCAGATCGATGCCCAGCAGCGAATCGCCCGCCTTGACGCCGAGCGCGCCCAGGATGGCGCTGCGCTCGACATAGTCGCGGCCCTCGACCGAGACGTCGACCAGCTTGAAGGGCGTGACGGCGCCGACGATGGCCAAGCCGATCGCGTCCATCCGGTTGCGCGCCTCGACCAGCCAGCCCTCGCGCCAGGCCCACCAGCCGCCGCCACCGCCGCAGCCCAGCAGCAGCACCACGAGGCCGAGCAGCAGCGGCTGACGCCAGAACGGGCGGCCGTTCTTCTTGATCGGCGCGCGCTTCTTGCGACGATCGTAGTCGCGCCGACGAGGTGCCTCGGTGGGATCCGCCTTCATGCCGGATGCCTCGCATTGTCGACCATCCAGGTCATGAGCTGCGCCCAGGAGATGCCGGCCCACTTGGCCTGCTCGGGCGCCAGCGACAGTGGCGTCATGCCGGGCTGGGTATTGATCTCGAGCACCACCAGGCCGCTGGTGTCGGGCTTGGAATCGTCCCAGCGCAGGTCAGTGCGCGTCAGACCGCTGCAGCCCAGCGCCTCGTGCGCCATCAGTGCCCAGTCCTTCGCGAGCTCGTAGACTTCCGCCGGGATCGGCGCCGGCACGAGATGCTCGGTGACGCCGTCGGTGTACTTGGCCTCGTAGTCGTAGAAGCGCGTGCGCGGACGCAGCTCGGTGACGGCAATCGGCTTGTCGCCCATCACCGCGACGGTGAGCTCGCGCCCAGGCACGAACTTCTCGACCAGGACCCGATTGCCGAACTTCGCCTCCGTGAGCTCCACCGCGGCGAGATTGTCGCCCTCGCGCACGATGTGCACGCCGACACTGGAACCCTGATCGATCGGCTTGACGACATAGGGCCGCGGCATGGGATCGCCCCAGGCAAGCGACTGGCGTTCGATCACCCGGCCATCGGCGACGCGCATGCCGAGCGAGGTGAAGACGTGGCGCGCCATCGGCTTGTCCATCGCGATGGCCGACGCCAGCACGCCGGAATGGGTGTAGGGCACGGCCAGCACTTCCAGCACGCCCTGGATGCAGCCATCCTCACCGTACTTGCCGTGCAGGGCGTTGAACACCACGGCCGGCCCGCCGCCGGCTGCCGGCCGCAGGAACTCGATCAGCGCGCGCAGGTCGCGTTTGACGTCGTACTCGATGACGTCATGGCCGCCCTCGCGCAATCCTTCGGCGCAGGCCTTGCCGCTCACCAGCGAGACCTCACGCTCGGGCGACCAGCCGCCCATCAGAACCGCAACCTTGCGACTCATGGGAACTCTCCGAGGCGGCGGATCTCCCATTCGAGCCGCACGCCACTCTTGTCGAACACGCGCCGGCGCACCTCCTCGCCCAGCTTCTCGATGTCGGAAGCGGTGGCGGCGCCGAGATTGATCAGGAAATTGGTATGCTTCTCGGAGACCTGCGCGCCGCCGATCTTCAGCCCACGGCAGCCGGCAGCGTCGATCAGCTCCCACGCCTTGTGGCCGGGCGGATTGGCGAAGGTCGAGCCGCCGGTGCGGCTGCGCGGCTGGGAGTCGGCGCGTGCCGCGTCGATCTCGTTGATGCGCCGTGCGATCGCAAGCTGGTCGCCTGGCACTGCCCTGAGCCGCGCCGAGGTGAAAATCCAGTCAGCCGGCGCATCGCTGTGACGGTAGGAAAGTCCGAGCTCTGCCGGCGTCACAGTGAAGATCCTGCCGGCACGATCGACCGCCTTGGCCGAGATCAGCACCTCGGCGAGCTCGCCGCCATAGGCGCCAGCATTGGTCGGGAACGCGCCGCCGATCGTGCCAGGGATGCCGCTCAAGAACTCCAGCCCCGTCAGCGCATGTTCGTGTGCCGTCAGCGCCACATTGAGGTCGGGCGCACCGGCGCCGGCCACCACCTCGTGGCCTTCGACCGTGATGCCGGTGAAGCCGCGCAACAGCCGGATAACGACGCCCCTGATGCCGCCGTCACGGACGATGACATTCGAGCCCACGCCCAGCACCGTGACCGGCACATCCGACGGCAGCGCAGCAAGAAAGCTCGCGAGATCTTCGACATCGGCCGGCCGGAACAGCACCTCGGCCGGCCCGCCGGTAGCGAGCCAGGTCTGCGGGCCCAACGGCGCATCGGCCGTGAGCCGGCCGCGCGGCTTGGGCAGCCGGTCGATCAGTTGAGGACGGGTCGCCACCGCCATCATGCCGCCGTCCCTGGACCGTGATCGTTGGCGATCGAGCGTGGACCGGCTTGCTCCGCCGCGATCTGCTGGAGCTGGCCGGGCAGCGCATGCGCCCAGGCCGTGATGTTGCCGGCGCCGAGACAGACCACGACATCGCCAGGCCGCGCCATCTGCCAGATCAGGCCTGGAAGGTCGCCCGGCCCGCCCAGCGCCGTCACGTCGCGATGGCCGGCGCGCTGCACCAGGCTCACCAGCATGTCACGGTTCACGCCCTCGATCGGCGTCTCGCCGGCGGCATAGACGTCGGCGATCAGGACGGCATCGGCATCGGCAAAGCAGGTGGCGAATTCGCCCTTCAGCGAGGCGAGCCGCGTGTAGCGGTGCGGCTGCATGACGGCGATCACCCGGCCCGAGCCGCCATAGGCCTGGCGGGCGGCGCGCAGGACGGCGGCGATCTCGACGGGATGGTGGCCGTAATCGTCGATCACGGTGATGCCGTGGGCTTCGCCGGTCTTGGTGAAGCGCCGCTTGACGCCGGCGAAGGAGCCCAGCGCGCGGCGGATGGTCTCGTCGGGCAGGCCCATCTCCTGGGCCACGGCGATGGCGGCCAGCGCATTCTGCACATTGTGCTGGCCGAACATCGGCAGGCGCAGGTCGACGATGGTGCGCGATTCGTTGGTCGCGCGGTTCTGGATCATGACGTCGAAGTCGGCGCCGCCACGGTCGAGCCGAAGATTGATGGCGCGGATGTCGGCACTGGCGCCGATGCCGTAGGTGATGAGGCGGCGATCAGCGATGCGCGGGATCAGCGCCTGCACCTCGGGATGGTCGGTGCACAGCACGGCGAAGCCGTAGAACGGGATGTTCTCGACGAAGCGCACGAAGGCGTCGCGCAGCGCGTCGAAGGTGCCGTAGTGGTCGAGATGCTCGGGATCGACATTGGTGACCACGGCGATGACCGCCGGGAGGCGCAGGAACGAGCCGTCCGATTCATCGGATTCGACCACCATCCAGTCGCCGCCGCCCAGCCGGGCATTGGTGCCGTAGGCGTTGATGATGCCGCCGTTGATGACCGTGGGATCGAGGCCGCCGGCATCGAGCATGGCGGCGACCATCGAGGTCGTCGTCGTCTTGCCGTGGGTGCCGCCGATCGCCACCGACCATTTCAGCCGCATCAGCTCGCCCAGCATCTCGGCGCGGCGCACCACCGGCAGGAGGCGCGCGCGGGCGGCCAGCACCTCGGGATTGTCCTTCTTGACGGCGCTCGACACGACCACGACATGGGCGTTGGCGATGTTGTCGGCGCGATGGCCGATCGCGACCTTGATGCCGATCTCCTGCAGCCGGCGCGTGTTGGCGCCGTCGGCGATGTCGCTGCCCTGCACCTTGTAGCCGAGATTGTGCAGCACCTCGGCGATGCCCGACATGCCGATGCCGCCGATGCCGACGAAATGGATCAATCCGAGATCGAGCGGCATTGCCCTCATGCGGCGACTCCTGCCGGCGAGAATGTCTTGCTCATCTCGCCGACCAGGTCGGCGAGGCGTGCGGCGGCGTCGGGCCGGCCCGCGGCATGGGCGGCCGCAGCCATGGCGGCGAGCCGCTGCGGCTCGCCGAACAGCGCCGACAGATGGCCGGCCAGCGCCGCGGCGGTGAACTCGGCATGCGGCATCACGATGCACGCTCCCGCCGCCTCGAAGGCACGGGCATTGGCGGTCTGGTGATCGTCGGCGGCGTAGGGATAGGGCACCAGGATCGACGGCCGGCCGATGGTCGCGAGCTCGGCCACAGTCGAGGCGCCGGCGCGGCCGATCACCAGATGCGCCGCCGCCAGGCGCCGCGGCAGGTCGGTGAAGAACGGCGCCAGCTCGACGACCACGCCACCACGCGTGTAGCGCTGACGCACCTTGTCGAAATCCTCCGACCGGCACTGCTGGACCAGGCGGACGCGGGAGCGCAACGCCTGCGGCAGCGACAGGATCGCCTCGGGCACGACCTGGCTGAACGAGGTCGCGCCTTGGCTCCCGCCGAACACCACGAGGTCGATGACGCGGCCCGCGGCTGGCGCGCGGTAGGGCTGGTCGCGCAGCACGCGCACAGTCTCGCGCACAGGATTGCCGACCAGGCGGGCACGCCCGTCGCCGTCGGCGATGAAGCGGGTGTGATCGAACGAAGTGGCGATGCGCTCGACGCCGCCCAGCACCATGCGGTTGGCCCGGCCCAGCACGGCGTTCTGCTCGTGCAGCATCGCCGGCAGGCGGCGCAGGCGGGCAGCGACCATGGTCGGCACGGAGGCATAGCCGCCGAAGCCGACGACGGCCGACGGACCGATGCGGCCCAACGCCCACCAGGCATCGAACAGGCCGAGGCCAAGCGACAGCATGGCCTTCAGCCGCTGGCCCAGCGAGCCGCTGGGGCTGGCCGAATGGATGTAGTGGATCGGCCGGTGGGACAGCGCCCCCTGCCACCGGCGGCCGCGCGAATCGGTGACCAGGGCGAACGGCACGCCGCGTGCCTCGAGCTCGCCGGCCAGCGCCTCGGCCGGGAACACGTGCCCGCCGGTGCCGCCCGCTGCCAGGACCACGGGGCGTATCGCCATCACACCGCCTCCCGCAAGCCGGCATGCTCGCGCGTCAGCGACAGCAGCATGCCGAGGCAGATCGCCATCGCCAGCGCCGAGGAGCCGCCATAGGAGATGAACGGCAGGGTCATGCCCTTGGCCGGGATGAGCTGGATGGTCGAGGCCATGTTGATGGCGGCCTGCAGGCCGAACTGCACGGCAAGCCCGGTGGCGGCGAGCGTGATGAACAGGCTGGTCTCCTTCGAGGCACGCGACATCGAGCGCATGGTGACGAAGGCGAACAGCGCCAGGATCATCAGGCAGACGACCAGGCCGAACTCCTCGCCGGCGACCGCCATGATGAAGTCGGTATGGGCGTCGGGAAGCTGCGCCTTGACCGTACCCTCGCCCGGGCCACGGCCGAACGGGCCGCCGTTCATGAAGGCCTCGAGCGAGGTGTTGACCTGGTAGTTGTCGCCCGACGAGGGATCGAGGAAGCGGTCAAAGCGGCTGCGCACGTGATGGAAGGAGAAGTAGGCGCCGACCAGTCCGGCGGCGCCGCCGATCACGCCGAAGGCCGCGACCCATATCGGCAGGCCGACGACGAAGAGCTGCGCCGCCCACACCAGCGCCACCACCACGCTCATGCCGAGGTCGGGCTGCATCACCAGCAGCGCCAGCACGCCTCCGACCAGCAGGGTCGAGAGTATGTAGCCCGGCGCCCGCCGTTCGGCACGGCTCTGTGCCAGCAGCCAGGCCGAGATCACCGCCAGGCTGGGCTTGACGAACTCGGAGGGTTGCAGGCTCGACAGGCCGGGCACCGAGATCCAGCGCCGCGCGCCCTTGATCTCGACGCCGATCACGAAGGTGGCGGCCAGCAGCAGCACGCTGCCGCAGAACACCAGCAGCGCGAGCCGCCTGATGTGGCGCGGCGAGGCGAGCGAAATCACCAGCATCAGCATCAGGGCGATGGGCAGGAAGAAGAACTGGCGCTTGGCGAAGACGAAGGAATCGGCGCCGATGCGCTCGGCGGCGGGTGGCGAGGCGGCGAGCGTCAGCATGACGCCGAAGGCGATGATGCCCAGGACGGCGCCCAGCGACCAGCGGTCGACGGTCCACCACCATTGGCCTATCACGCTGCGGTCGTCGCGCGGTACCTGGATCACGCCGCTCTCCCCAAAACCTGCGCCCCCGGCAGGGCGCGCGCCATGGCGCGAAACGCATCGCCACGGTGTTCGTAGCTCTTCCACTGGTCCCATGAGGCGCAGGCCGGCGACAGCAGCACCACGGCGGGCGTTTTCGCCTCGCGCTGCGCGCGCGCGTGCGCGTGCGCGGCGTCGAGCGCCGACTTGAGGTCGCCGCAGCGACTGTAGGCGATCTTGCCCTCGAGCTGGCCGGCGAACAGCTCGGTCGCCTCGCCGATCAGGAAGGCATGGCGGATGCGCTCGAACCACGGCGCGAGCGGCGCCACGCCGCCCTCCTTCGCCTGGCCGCCCAGGATCCAGTAGATGTCGTGATAGGACGACAGCGCGCGCGCCGTGGCGTCGGCGTTGGTCGCCTTGCTGTCGTTGACGTAGACGACGTTGCCGACGGACGCGACTCGTTCCTGGCGATGCGGCAGGCCGGGATAGGTTTTTAGCCCCGCCACGATCTTCTCGCGCGGCACGCCGAGCCAGCGGCAGGCCGCCCAGGCGCAGGCGGCGTTCTGCGCGTTGTGGTCGCCCGGCAGGGTCGGCACGTCGGCGAAATCGACGGTGTAGCCGTCGGCATCGACCAGCATGCCGGCCCGGTACGATATGCCGCCGGCGACTGGCGTCTCGAGCTTCACCGGGACCGTCGGGAGGCCGCGCTTGGCCAGCTTGCCGTAGACGGCGCGCGACGGTTCATCATCGACGCCGATCACGGCGCAGTCGCGGACCTGCTGGCGGGCGAAGATGTTTTCCTTGGCGGCGACATAGCCCAAGAGATCGCCATGGCGATCGATGTGGTCCGGCGTGATGTTGAGCCACACCGCGACATGGGCGCGGAAGGTCTCCAGCAGCTCGAGCTGGTAGGACGAGAGCTCGAGCACATACAGGCCGCCCTCGCCCAGCGGCGCCAGGTCGAGCGCGCCGCGGCCGATATTGCCGCCGACCTCGCAGCGCACGCCGGCCTCCATGAGGATATGGCCGATCAGCGCCGTCGTCGTCGACTTGCCGTTGGTACCGGTGATGGCGACGAACCGCGCCTTTTCCCGGGCGCGCGCCAGCAGCTCGACGTCGCAGATGACCTTCTTGCCGGCCGCGCGTGCCGCGGCGGCCACGGGATGCGGCTTGGGAAAGGTGCTCGGAATGCCCGGGCTGATGATCAGCGCGGTGATGCGCGACCAGTCGATGCCCATGGGGTCGGCGACGTTCAGTCCGGCCTCGAGGGCGGCATCGCGCGAGCCGGCGTTGTCGTCCCAGCAGATGTAGTCGATGCCGGCCGCCTTCAGGGCGCGTCCGGTCGCCAGGCCGGAGCGTGCCAGCCCCAGCACGACGAACGACGAACCTTTCAGGATGCCGAGATCGATCATCCGCTCACCTCAGCTTCAGGGTGGCGAGGCCGGCCATCGCCAGGATGGCGGCGATGATCCAGAAACGGAAGACGATGGTGGGCTCGGCCCAGCCCTTTTGCTCGAAGTGATGGTGCAGCGGGGCCATGCGAAAGACGCGGCGGCCGGTCCATTTGAAGGACAGGACCTGGACGATCACCGAGACGGTCTCGAGCACGAACAGGCCACCCACGATCGCCAGCACGATCTCGTGCTTGGTGACGACGGCGACCGCGCCCAGGGCGCCGCCGATGGCGAGCGAGCCGGTGTCGCCCATGAACACCATGGCCGGTGGCGCGTTGAACCACAGGAAGCCCAGCCCGGCGCCGACCAGCGCCGACAGCAGCACGGCAAGCTCGCCCGAGCGCGGTATGTGATGGAGATAGAGGTAGTTGGTGAGGATGGTGTTGCCCACCACATAGGCGATCAGGCCGAACACCGCCGAGGCCATGATCACCGGGCCGATGGCGAGGCCGTCGAGACCGTCGGTCAGGTTGACGGCGTTGGAGGCGCCAACCATGACCAGCGTGCCGAAGGCAAGGAAGCCGATCAGCCCGAGCGGCAAGAGCACGTCCTTGAGGAAGGGCAGCGCCATCGTGTAGCGCAGGGCCGCGGGCGAGGCCTGGGCGATCAAATAGGTTGCGATGGCGGCCACCGCGACCGAGATCAGAAGCTTGATCTTGCCCGGCACGCCCTTGGGGTTCTCCTTGGTGACCTTGAGGAAGTCGTCCCAGAAGCCGACCGCGCCGAAGGCCAGCGTGATGGCGAGCACGATCCAGACGTAGCGATTGGTGAGATCGGCCCACAGAAGCGTCGCCACCGTGAGCGTGATCAGGATCAGAAGCCCGCCCATGGTGGGCGTGCCCTTCTTGGTGAGATGAGTGGCCGGGCCGTCGTTGCGGATCGGCTGGCCCTGCGCCTGCTTGCTGCGCAGCCAGCGGATCAGCCCGCCGCCAATCAGGAAGCTCAGCACCAGCGCCGTCAGGAACGCCGCAATGGACCGGAACGTCAAGTAGCGGAAGAGGTTGAACGGGCTGAAGACGTCCGCCAGCGGATAAAGGAGGTTGTAGAACATCTAGCGTCCCGCCTTGCCGCCACTGGCCGCCAGGATGGCGTCGACGACAATCTTCATTTTCGAACCCAGCGAACCCTTCACCGCGATCACATCTCCTGCCTGCAACGCCGCCGCGACCTCGCCGGCGAGCGCCATCGAATCCGGCCGATGCACGCCGCGCCGCGCCGGCTCGAGCTTGCGCCACAGCGCTTCCATGTGCGGCCCGCACAGGAAGACCTGCGTAGCGCCGCTGGCCGACACCGCATCGGCGAGCCCGGCGTGGTAGGCGTCGACGCCCTCGCCCAGCTCGCGCATGTCGCCCAGCGCCAGCAGCCGGCGGCCGCCCTTGGCCGGTTCGGTGCGCGCCAGCACGGCGAGCATGGCGCGAACCGACACCGGGTTGGCGTTGTAGCTCTCATCCAAAAGCTCGACTGTGCCGTCGCCGAACTTCAGGACGCGCCGCGCGCCGCGACCCGGCGATGCCGACACGCCGACGAGCGAGGCCGCCGCCTGCACGACATCTGCACCCAGCGCCTCGACGACAGCCAGCGCCGCGATGCTGTTCAGCACCCAGTGCTCGCCCGCCGCACCCAGCCGATACTCGATGCGCCGGCCATGGATCAAGGCGACAACGTCGCTGCCGGAATCCTGCAGGCCGCAGGACAGAAGCCGGGCGCCGGCCGTCTCGCCGCGGCCGAAACCCACGATGCGCGACACGCCGAAGCGGCGCGCGTGGCCGGCCAGCCGCTCATAGTGCCGGCTGTCGCGATTGAGCACGGCCACTGCACCTTGGGCCATGCCGGCGAACAGGCAGGCCTTCTCGTCGGCGATCGCTTCCTCGGAGCCCATGAAGCCGATATGGACCGGCCCGACATTGGTCACGACACCGACATGGGCCTCGACTTGGCGGGCCAGCGGCTCGATCTCGCCGGGATGGTTCATGCCGATCTCGAACACGCCGTAGCGCGCCTCACGCGGCAGGCGGGCCAGGCTGATGGGCACGCCGACGTGGTTGTTGAAAGACGCGGCGCTGGCCGAGGTCGGCGCCTGGGCCGACAGCATGGCGCGCAGCGCATCCTTGGTGCTGGTCTTGCCGACCGAGCCGGTGACGCTGGCGATCCGCGCGTTGCTGCGCCGGCGGGCGGCATGACCGAGATCGACCAGCGCCTTCATGGTGTCGGGCACGCGGATCAGCGTGCCGCCGACATTCTCCACATCGCGCGACACGACCGCCGCCGCGGCGCCGCGCTTCATCGCCTCGGCCACGAAGCCGTGGCCGTCCGTCGTCTCACCCTTCAGGGCGAAGAACAGGTCACCCTTGCCGACGGCGCGGCTGTCGAAGGTGACGCCATTGGCCTCGAAGGGCGTGGCGATGGCCGTGCCGAGTGCACGCGCCACTTCGTCGGAGGTCCAGAGCGCACTCACGACACCGCCTCGGCAAACTCGCGCGCCACCTCGGCGTCATCGAAATGATGCGTGACGCCCTTGATGGTCTGGCCGGTCTCGTGGCCCTTACCGGCGATCAGCAGCAGATCGTCCTTGCTGCGGAGCGAGGCCATGCCGCGCTCGATGGCGGCATGCCGGCCGTCGCGAACCTCGATCCAGTTGCGCCGGTCGGCGGGAATGCCGCGCACGATCTCGGCACGGATCTCCTCGGGTTCCTCGCTGCGCGGATTGTCGTCAGTGACCAAGGTGAGGTCGGCAAGCCGTGTGGCGATCTCGCCCATCACCCGCCGCTTGCCGCGGTCGCGATCGCCGCCGCAGCCGAACACCACGACCAGCCGGCCGTGCGCGAAGGGCCGCAACGTCGTGAGCACGGTCTCCAGCGCCTCGGGCTTGTGGGCGTAGTCGACATAGACGCTGGCGCCGGTGCGATGGCGGGCGACGAGCTGCAAGCGGCCGGGCGCGCCGGTCACGCTGCCCAGGGCCTCGACCGAGTGGCCGACGTCGCCGCCGGTCGCCACGGCGAGCGCCAGCGCGCCCAGCGCATTGGAGGCCTGGAAGCCGCCGACCAGCGGCAGCTCGATGCCGTGCAACTCGCCCAGGATCTCGACCGCCAGATGCTGGCCGGCTGACGTCGCCCGGTCCTTGAGCAGGCGGAACTCGCGGCCCTTGGCGCCGTAGGTCCAGCAGCGAATGCCGCGCCGCACGCAGATCGCCATCAGGGCCTGGGCGCGATCGCTGTCGGCATTGACCACCGCCGTGCCGCTTTCCGGCAGCAGGCCGTCGAACAGCCGCGCCTTGGCCGCGAAGTAGGTTTCCATCGAGGCGTGATAGTCGAGATGCTCGTGCGTCAGGTTGGTGAAGCAGGCGGCCGACAGGCGAAGGCCGTCAAGCCGGTGCTGGTCGAGGCCGTGGCTCGACGCCTCGATGGCGAGATGGGTGACGCCGTGGCGCGCCAGGATCGCCAGGTCGTGGTGGAGTTGCACCGGATCCGGCGTGGTCAGGCCGGCGTCGCGCGTCAGGCCGGGTGAGAAGATGCCGAGCGTGCCCACGCTCGCCGCCGTCAGGCCAAGGCTCGCCCAGATGTGGCGCACGAAATGGACGGTCGAGGACTTGCCGTTGGTGCCGGTGACGGCCGCTATCGACGCAGGTTGCGCACCGGCGAAGGCGGCCGCCATCAGCGCCATGCGCCGGCGCGGATTGGCGTCGCGGATGACGACGACCGAGGGATCGAGCGGCGGCAGGTTGGCGTCGGACGCCGCCAGGATCGCGACCGCGCCGCGCTTCACCGCCTCGGCGACGAAGGCCGCGCCGTCCTGCCGGTTGCCGGCAAGGGCGGCGAAAAGGAAGCCCGGCCCGACCTTGCGCGAGTCGAGGGTCAAGCCAGCGAGCGCGGGGTCACCGCCCCCTCTCCGACCCTCCCCGCTCTGCGGGGGGAGGTGGCCCGACGGGCCGGAGGGGGAAGCGCTTGCCCGCATGAGGTCACTCAGCAGCAACGCGACGCACTCCCGTTTGGGGTGCGGCCGCGGCCTGACTGGGGCCGGGCCGTACCGGCTGAGCCTTACGCTGTTCCTGGGCGCCACGATGGCGGGCGCTCGCCGGGACGAACTGCGGCGGCGGCACCGGTGCCCGCACGGGCGTGGATGCAATCTCGATGGGCGGCAGGCCCTGCTTCAGGTCGCCCGGCAGGATGCCGTAGAGCGATGCCATCCCCTCGATGATGACCTTCACCGAAGGGGCCGCCACCCAGCCCGCGGTCGCGTAGCCGTAGGTTTCCTTCGTGCCCTTGGGCTCGTCCAGCGAGACCAGGATGACGAACTTCGGATCGTTCATCGGGAACGCCCCAACGAACGAGCTGATTAGGGCTTTTTGGCGGTAGCCGCCGCGCGACGCCTTCTCGGCCGTGCCGGTCTTGCCGCCGACCTCGTAGCCCGGCACGTCGGCGTTCCTGCCGGTGCCCTCGACGGCGTTCAGACGCAGGAGCTGGCGCATCATGACCGAGGTTTTGGCCTGGATGACGCGGCGCCCCGGGTCGCTGGCCGCGGTGCGCTTGACCAGGCTCGGCTGGTACAGGGTGCCGCCGTTGATCACGGCGGCCGATCCGGTGGCCAGATGCAGCGGCGTCACCGAGATGCCGTGACCGAAGGCGATGGTCATGGTGTTGATCTTCTTCCAGTGCCGCGGATAGAGCGGCGCCGCGACCTCGGTGAGCTGGGTGTTGAGCGACCGCAGGAAGCCGATCTTGTCAAAGAAGGCGCGCTGGGTGTCGCTGCCCATCTCGACCGCCATCTTGGCCGAGGCGATGTTGGACGAGAACTTGAACAGCTCCGGCACGGTAAGCGGCCGGCGCTGAGCGTGGTCGTCATTGATGGTGAAGCGGTCGATCTTGATCGGCGAGGTGGCGTCGAACACCGAGGTCATCGTCACCCGGCCGGTGTCGAGCGCCATTGCCGTGTTGAAGATCTTGAAGGTCGAGCCCTGCTCGTAGACGCCCAGGGTGGCGCGGTTGAACAGCGCCTCGTTGGTGATGGTCTTGGCGCTGTTGGGGTCGTAGGTCGGCAGCGAAGCCATGGCGAGGACCTCGCCGTTGGTCGCGTCCATGACGATGGCGGTGGCGCCGATCGCCGAGAACTTCTGGACCGCGCGGGCGATCTCGCGCTCGATCAGGCGCTGCAGGCGCAGATCGATGGCAAGCTGCAGCGTCTCGCCGCTGTGGAGCTGCTGGTCGAAGTAGCGCTCGACACCGGCGAGACCGGCGTTGTCGACGCCGGCATAGCCCAGGATATGCGCTGCCGCCGTGCCCTGCGGATAGATCCGCCGCTCCTCGGCCTGGAACTCGAGGCCGGGAATGCCGAGACGGTTGACGCGATCATGCTCGCGCGGGCTCAAGCCCCGCTTGATCCAGACGAAGGTCTTGTCTTCCTCCAGCTTGGCGCGGACGTCGTCGTACTTGAGGTCGGGCAGCGCCGAGACGATCTTCTTGGCGGCGTCCTGCGGATCGATCAGCAGCCGCGGATTGACGAAGGCCGACATCACCGGGACCGACGTCGCCAGCACCGCGCCATTGCGGTCGACGATGTCGGCGCGCTCCGACTGGATCGAGCCGCCGCGGGCGGCGACGCGCTGCGTCGGCTCGGCACCATCGCGCAGCAGCGACACGTAGCCCATGCGCAGCGCGATGGCGACGAACATCACGGCGAACAGCCCTGATGCGATGACCAGGCGCTGACGGGCGGTCTCCTGGGCGTCGCCCTTGAGCCGCTCGTGCGCCGATCCGTAATGCGCGCCGGCCGCCGCGTTCGCCGCGGCGGCCGGTTCGGGCGAGGCTCGCTTGCGCCACAGCTTCATCGACGATTCCCTTCGTGTCGCGAGAGAATTTCATCGATGGAGACCGCGGCGCTCTGGCCGTCGCCAACCGGACCCGCTGTAGCCGGCTCTTGGATTGTGGCCGGTCGAGGGGGCGTCGAGGGTCCGGTCGTACGCCCTGGAGGGGGTGCGGAGGCCGGCGAGGGGCTGCCGGCCTCCGCTGCGACGCGACCACCACCGGGCAAAGTCGACGAGGGGACGTCGTTGCCCGTTCGTGGGGGGGAAGGGAGTGGTGGATCGCGGCGCGGGGGCTGTGAATCTGCAGGTGGTTTGAGGGAATCGAACCGCACGACCTGCTTGATCGATGCCGGCTCGAGCTTGAGATGCTTGATGGCGAGCTTTTCGATGCGCTCGGCCTCGTTGAGGTGAGCCCATTCGACCCGCAGGATGTGCGTGGCCTGCTGGCTTTCGACGATCTTCTGGTTGGTGCGGTCGATCTGCTCTTCGAGGTCCTGCACCTTGTACTTGACGGTGAAGAGACCGATCGCAGTGGCGACCGCGGCCATCGACCAGAACACGAGTCCGCGATGGATCATGCGCGGCCCCCTTCCTGACCGGCGATCTTCTCGGCGACGCGCAGGCGCGCCGAGCGGGCGCGCGGATTGTCGGCGATCTCGGCGGCCGACGGCAGCACGGGCTTGCGCGTGAGATCGCGCAGCTTGGGAGCCTCGGCTTCAGCGCGCGGCGGCGCATGGCGTGACGGTCCCGACGTGCGGCCGGCGCGGCTGCGCACGAACTCCTTCACGGCGCGATCTTCCAGCGAGTGGAAGGAGACGACGGCAAGGCGGCCACCTGGCGCCAGTACCTGCTCAGCGGCGGCCAGCCCACGCTCGAGCTCGCCCAGTTCGTCGTTCACGGCGATGCGCAGCGCCTGGAAGGTGCGGGTGGCGGGGTCGCTCTCGTCGCGGCCCTTTGGGCCGACGGCACGGCGCACGATCTCGGCCAGCTCGCCGGTGGTCTCGATGCGCTTGCTCTTGCGTGCCTCGACGATGGCGCGGGCCACGCGGCGGCTGCGGCGCTCCTCGCCGTAGCGGAAGATGATGTCGGCGAGCTCGGCCTCGTCGGCCTCGTTCACCAGATCCGTGGCCGACGGACCACTCTTCTCCATGCGCATGTCGAGCGGGCCGGAGGCGCGGAACGAGAAGCCGCGATCGGCCTGGTCGAACTGCATGGAGGAGACGCCGAGATCGAGCGCCACGCCGTCGACGTCATCGACGCCCTCGGCCGACAACAGCTCGGCCATGTCGCCGAAGCGGCCTTCGATCAGCCGCAGGCGCGGCGCGTAGCGCTCGGCGAGTGCGCGGCCGGCGCTGATGGCGTCGGGATCGCGGTCGATGGCGACCACCTGGCAGTCGGCGCGATCGAGCATGGCCGTGGCGTAGCCGCCGGCGCCGAAGGTGCCGTCGACATAGCGGCCGCCGTCGCGCGGTTGCAGGGCGTCGACCACTTCAGTCAACAGGACGGGGATGTGGCGCTCGCTCATGCGTCACCTGCCCCGAGGCCGCGCACGAAGGCGGCCATCTTGTCGCGATCGGAATCGCGGCGGGCCTGCCAGCGACCCGGATTCCACAGCTGAAACTTGTCGCCCTTGCCGACCAACATCACGCCGTCGGAGACCTCGAGCACGCTCGCGAACTCGGCGGGCAGAGAGAAGCGGCCGTCGGGCTCCATGGCGATGGTGCGGGCGGATGCGGACAGGTAGCCGGCGGGATCGAAGGCCTCGTCGTCGAGCGTGACTTTGAGGGCGCCCTTGGGTCCGAGCGCCTCGGCGCGCAGCCGATCAAGCATGGCGTCGAAACCGGCGCGCGAGTTGCCGTTTACCACGCCCGGCAGGTTGGGTGAGTGATAGAGCACGAAAGCACCACGGTCGTCGGCCGGCAGCTCGTCGCGAAAGGCGGCGGGCAGAAGCACCCGTCCCTTCTTGTCGAGCTTGATCAGGATTTCGGACCGAAACGCCACCGGCCCAGTCCCCCTGCACTACCCGCGGCCGGTGCCCCACGCCCCGGCCTGTTCTACGGGATGTTATGGGATAGCATGGGAATTTCAGGGAAGCAATGCATAAGAGCAAGAATCCACAAGGAATCTGAAGCGCTTAGCTACCAAATCTATTGTCCATCCATCGCCCTGAACCGCAAGTAATTGAATCCGTCGCAAGTATGGATGCTCCCCGTCCGTCCCGCCTCCAGACCTTGATGACTCGGGAAATCTCCAACCCACCTGGCCATGCCACATTGTGAAACAATAACTTAAGTTAGAGCACATTTCAACAAAAATAACTTCAGTTTAGTCTATCGCCAGTTTCGCTCTGGCGACTTTTTGGGCTCCAGGAAGCACCACAGGATGAGGCTCGAAGCGGCGCCCATACCACGGCTTGCGCTGTTCCGCCTTGTTGCAGGCAATGCTGTCATCGCGCCTGGCTGGCGCGGAGAAAGGCAGGTCAGACGGCCTGTAAGCCGGGTTCTGTCCTCGCCTTTCGGCGATGGATGGCCATTCCTCTGGGACGCCCGTTGCCGAGCGCCTCGCGCGACCGACCCGGGCGGCGACGCGGAAACACCGCTGCCGGTTGCCCGGCGTGCCGCCCCTATTTGGTCTTGCTCCCGGTGGGGTTTGCCGTGCCGCTTCCGTTGCCGGTCGCGCGGTGGGCTCTTACCCCACCGTTTCACCCTTACCTTCCCGGCGAACCGGGCTGGCGGTCTTTTCTCTGTGGCACTTTCCCTGGGGTCGCCCCCGCCGGCCGTTAGCCGGCACCGTGTCTCCGTGGAGCCCGGACTTTCCTCGCCCCTTGCGGAGCGCAGCCATCCAGCCGTCTGACCCGAGGGGCCTAGCTAGGCTCCCGCCCGGACCCGGTCAAGGGGAGGCCGACGGCAGTCCGAACAAGGAGGCGGCATTGCGATCCAGGATCGCCCGGACATCGTCTTCGGAGAGCCCCGCCCGTCTCACATAGTCGACGGCAGCATGGAACAGCTCGCCCGGCTGATAGGGAAAGTCGGTCCCCAGCAACAGCCGATCCGCCCCCAGCGCCTCGGCCGCGGCACGCAGCGCCGGCACATGATTGTGGCCGACGGTGTCGTACCACAGGCGCCTGAACGCCAGGCTCGGCTTCTCCGGCGTATCCGGCGCCTCGAAGTCCATGTGGTCGTCGACGCGTCTCACCACCATGGGCAGCAAGCCTCCGAGATGGGACGCGATGATCTTCATGTCGGGATATCGGCTGGGAATGCCCGCGATGACGAGGTGCATGATGGCGATCGTGTCCTCGATCGGTGCGCCGACCGACCAGACGATGCGATGTCCGTTGATCAACGGCGAATCCGCGCCACAGCCGGCCGGGTGTATGTAGAGGACACTTTTTCGACGGTTGAGCTCGGTATAGAGCGGATGGAACGCAGGATCGGCGAGCGAGCGGCCCGCCACCGACGTCGTGACCGCGGCGCCGACCATGCCCAGTTCGTCGAGGGCCCGCCCCAGCTCCGCCAACGCGGCCTCCGTGTGCGGCAGGGGAAGAGCGGCGAAGGCGCGGAAGCGCTGCGGGAAGCGCCGCGTGAGCGCGGCGTATTCGTCGTTTGCCGCGCGCGCGGCTTCCACGGCATCCGCTTGGCGCTCGAAATGCGGCGACGCCGGCGTTACGGACAGGACCTGCATCTCGATCCCGGCGCCATCCATCAGCTCGAATCGTTTGCGAAGCTCGTCATCCGTCTCCCCCGCGCCGAGGCCGCGATGGACCGCGGTGCGGCTGTTTCCAAGCCGGGCAAGAAGGTCGAGATAGTGTTCGCTCCACAGATGGGCGTGCACGTCTATTCGCATCGAGTCTCCCCTTGGCTGAGCAGGTCGGCGAGCAGGGCGCGCGTCTCCGGATCGGCGATTCCGTCGACCCCGGTCGGCCGAAAACGACGCTGGAACGCGGCAACGATCTCGGTCGTCGTCACGTCAACGGCCGGCGGATACCCGAAGCGTTGCAGGGCCGCCTGAACATCGCCTTCGACGGGCTTCGCGCCGGCGCGAGGCCACAAGCCGATGCCGCCCGCAGCGAGCCTGGCCCACGGGAAACGCAGGCCGGGATCGATCTTGCGCTTGGGCGCGATGTCGGAATGGCCGACGACGTTGCACGGCACGATGGCCTGATGGCGCCCGATGATGTCGCAGCAGAGCTCGACGAGGGCTCCGATCTGGACATCGGGATAGTCATGACGATCGCCATGCAGGTTCACGATCTCGATGCCGATCGAACTGCCGTTCAGCGCCTCGCGACCGCGCCAGTGCGAACGGCCGGCATGCCAGGCGACGCGATCTTCGGGCACCAGTCGATAGACGGTGCCGTCCTCGGCCAGCACATAGTGCGCGCTGACGCGATTGGGCCGCTTGTCGTCTCGCAGGACCTTCAGCGATTCGTCGAGCGGCAATTCAGTGTAGTGCAGCACCAGCACGTCGACCGCCGACTGGCGCGCCGCGTGATTGAGCGACGGAAGCTCGATCACGCAGGAACGAGGCCGCGCTCGCGGCGCAGCCGGTCGTAGGCATCGTTGATCAGGGCGAGCTTGCGGTTGGCCATGGCGATAGCCTCCTCGGGCAGGCCCTGCGCGATCAGCCGGTCGGGATGGTTGGCCTTCACCTGGCGCAGCCAGGCCTCGCGGATCTGCTCGTCGGTCGCCAGCGGATCAATACCCAGGATGGTGCAGGGCTCGCACTCGACGACGCCCAGCGCCGCGGCCTTGGCGCGCTCGAAGCGCGCGTTGCTCAGCCCGAAGATCTGCGCGACCTCGGCGAGATAGGCGGCTTCGGCGACGTCGATCGGCCCGTCGGCCTTGCCGATGCTGAACAGCCCCT
This sequence comes from Rhodospirillales bacterium, assembly GCA_009377525.1. Lineage (GTDB taxonomy): Bacteria > Pseudomonadota > Alphaproteobacteria > Reyranellales > Reyranellaceae > Reyranella. The sequence goes on along the minus strand of WHTW01000018.1, from coordinate 20,515 downwards.
CGAGCACGTTCTCGAGGATCTCGGGCGCATCGGGGAACAGCGCCGCGAGCTGCCGTGCATAGGTCTCGAAACCCGCGATATCGCGCTTAGCCAGATTGAAGAAGCGCTCGACGTTGCGTTCCTCGCCCGGCGGCACCTGGAAGAAATCGCGGAAAGCGGCCGCTTCGATTTCCGACACCTCGCCATCGGCGCGCGCCATCTTGGCGCCGAGCGCGATCACCCCGATGGTGAAGGCAATCTGGCGCAGCCCGGGATGCGCGCCGTCGTCGGCCGGCGGCGACGAGAGACCGAGCAGCGAGCCGAACGATTCGCCGTTGGCCAGTCGCGTCGCTCCCTCGACGATCTTGTCCCAGGTCTTCATGTCTGCCCCGCTACGCGTTCGCGCTCACAGGATCAAGGCGCCGATCGCCACGCCGACCAGCAGGGCGAGCGCAAGGCGCCGGTAAAAGCCCTCGCTGGCCAGCGGGAACAGCCTTGCGCCCAGCACGCCACCCAGCATGACGGCGGGGGCCAGAAACAGGCCCAGGACGAGCGTATCCCGGTCGACCAGGTCGCGGGCGACAAAGGCTGCGATGGCCACCAGATCGACGAACACGAAATAGGTCGTGAGGTTGGCCCGCACGCGCGTCACGCTTTCGTCACCTGCCAGGTAGTAGAAGGCGATCGGCGGCCCAGCCATTCCCGCAAGGCCGTTGAGGAAGCCGCTGGTGATACCGGCCGCCAGCGTCGTCGCCGGCCGTGGCCGCCCGGCGAAGCGCCAGCCGCTGGCCAGCAGGGCGACGGCACCTAGAACGATCGCCGAGATCGCCCAGCGCATCGGCTCGGCGGCGACCTGGGTCAACACCAAGTTGCCGACCGGAACGCCGAGGACAGCGGCCACCAGCAGCAGCCCGATGCGATGCCAATCGACCAGCCGCACGACGCCGGGAACCACCGGCAAGGCGACGGCGATCTCCAGCATCAGGCAAAGGGCCACGCCGACCGCCGGCCCGTAGAGCGCCGAGAAGATGGGAGTCATGATCATGGCCGCGCCAAAGCCCGCGAAACCCCGCACCATGCCTGCAATGCAGGCCACGACGGCGCAGATCAGGAAGGGCGGAGCCAGCAGGTCCGGCATCGGGCCCCTACCTCGTCCCGATGTCAGGGAATGGCAGCATCCCGCAAGCTCTAGCATTGCCGGTGCACGAGCTGAGCATCATATAATGCAGGCCATGCCCTCAAAGAATTTCGCGGTCTCGACCGTCCCGCTCCACATGCCGTATGTCCAGCGGCGGCCGGAGACTGTCGGCGGCAAGCCCTTCAAGCTGGTGTCGGACTACAAGCCGGCGGGCGATCAGCCCGAGGCGATCCGCCAGTTGATCGAGGGCGTGCATGGCGGCGAGCGCAACCAGGTGCTGCTGGGCGTCACCGGCTCGGGCAAGACCTTCACCATGGCCAATGTCATCGCGACGACCCGCCGGCCGGCGCTGGTGCTGGCGCCCAACAAGACTCTGGCCGCGCAGCTGTGGAGCGAGATGAGGACGTTCTTTCCGGAGAACGCGGTCGAATACTTCGTCTCGTACTACGACTACTACCAGCCCGAAGCCTACGTGCCGCGCACCGACACCTACATCGAGAAGGACTCGTCGATCAACGAGCAGATCGACCGCATGCGCCACTCGGCGACGCGCGCCCTGATGGAGCGCGACGACGTCATCATCGTCGCCTCGGTGTCGTGCATCTACGGCATCGGCCCGCTGGAGAACTATCAGGCGATGACTTTCCGCCTGCACAAGGGCCACAAGGTCGACCGCTCGACGCTGCTGCGCCGCCTCGTCGAGCAGCAGTACAAGCGCAACGACAATGCCTTCCAGCGCGGCACCTTCCGCGTCCGCGGCGACACCGTCGATCTGTTCCCGGCCCATTACGAGGACAAGGCCTGGCGCTTCGAGATGTTCGGCGACGAGATAGAATCGATCGTCGAGTTCGACCCGCTGACCGGCGAGAAGTCGGCGACGCTGTCGGACGTCGTGGTCTACGCCAACAGCCACTACGTGACGCCGCGGCCGACCATGCAGAACGCCATCCAGCAGATCAAGACCGACCTCAAGCAGCGCCTCGACGAGTTCAACCGTGCCGGCCGGCTGCTCGAAGCGCAGCGGCTGGAGCAGCGCACGCTGTTCGACATCGAGATGATGGAGACAACCGGAGCATGCGCCGGCATCGAGAACTATTCGCGCTACCTCACCGGCCGCAAGCCCGGCGAGCCGCCGCCGACGCTGTTCGAGTACTTCCCCGAGAGCTCGATGCTGATCGTCGACGAGAGCCACGTCACGGTGCCGCAGATCGGCGGCATGTTCCGCGGCGACTTCAACCGCAAGAGCGTCTTGGCCGAGTTCGGCTTCCGCCTGCCCTCGGCGATCGACAACCGGCCGCTCAAGTTCGAGGAGTGGGAGGCGCTGCGGCCACAGACGACCTTCGTCAGCGCCACGCCCGGCCCGTGGGAGATGGAGCGCACGCAGGGCATCTTCATCGAGCAGGTCATCCGGCCGACCGGATTGATCGACCCGACGGTGATCGTGCGGCCGGTCGAGAAGCAGGTCGACGACCTCATCGCCGAGTGCAAGGACTGCGCGAAGAAGGCCGAGCGCGTGCTGGTCACGGTGTTGACCAAGCGCATGGCCGAGGACCTTGTGGAGTACATGCACGAGGCCGGCATCCGCTGCCGCTATCTGCATTCCGACATCGACACGCTTGAGCGCATCGAAATCATCCGCGACCTGCGGCTGGGCGCCTTCGACGTGCTGGTCGGCATCAACCTGCTGCGCGAAGGCCTCGATATCCCCGAATGCGCCCTGGTGGCGATCCTCGACGCCGACAAGGAGGGCTTCCTGCGCTCGCCGACCTCGCTGGTGCAGACGATCGGCCGCGCCGCGCGCAACGTCGACGGCCGCGTCATCCTCTATGCCGACAAGATGACGGATTCGATCAAGTACGCCATGGCCGAGACCGACCGGCGGCGCGCCAAGCAAATCGCCTACAACGAGGCGAACGGCATCACGCCGGCCTCGATCAAGAAGAACATCAACGAAATCCTGCAGTCGACGGCCGAGCGCGACCACTACACGGTCGACACCGGCGTGTCGGGCGACGTCCACCTGATCGGGCACAATCTGCGCAGTCACATCGCCGAGCTGGAGAAGCGGATGCGCGACGCCGCCTCCAACCTCGAATTCGAGGAAGCGGCGCGCGTGCGCGACGAGATCCGCCGCCTGGAGGCGAACGAACTCGAGCTGCCCGGCCAGGCTGCCAGCGCCAATGTCGGCGTCCATCTCGGCAAGATGCAGCACAGCCGCGTCTTCCGCGGCGTGCGCACCGGCTCGGGCGGACGCGGCAAACAAGCCCGGCGCAGCGGGCGGTAAGAGACCATCGGTGCGGCGACGTTCGTTCGCCCTGCTGTTGGCAGCCGTATCGACGGTCATCCTCGCGTTACAAGCCGGATCGCAGCAAACGGCGCGCGAGCACACAATGGGGATTCCGGCCGGCGGCGATGTCTCGATGCTCGCCACGGTGATGCGGCCCGCCGGCGCGGGAAAGCGCCCGCTTGCGATCATCAATCACGGTTCGCCGGCCAGTGGCGCGCGCGAGGACATGGAGCTGCCGCGTTACGACGCGCTTTCCTCCTGGTTCGTCGCACGCGGCTACGTCGTCGTCCTGCCTCTGCGCCGCGGCTATGGCGACACCGGCGGCGAGTGGGCCGAGAGCTATGGCCAGTGCCAGCAGCCGGACTACTACAATGCCGGCTTGCACGGCGCCCAGGACATCCGGGCCACGCTCGCCTTCATGCGCCGGCAGCCCTACGTCGCCGCCGACCGCTCTATCGTGATTGGCGAATCGGCCGGTGGCTGGGCCACGCTCGCGCTGTCCAGCCAAAATCCCCCGGGCGTGTCAGGGACGATCAATTTCGCCGGTGGCCGTGGCGGCCAGCAGCGACTGGCGGACGGCAGGATCGGCAACTGCGCACCCGACGCGCTGGTGACGGCAGCCGGTCGATATGGAGCGACCGCGCGCGTGCCGACGCTCTGGATCTACACCGCCAACGACAGCTTCTTCAAACCGGCGTTGGCGCGCCGGATGTTCGACGCCTACGCGGCTGCCGGCGGCCACGGCACGTACCGGCTGCTGCCCGCCTTCGGCAGGGATGGCCACGCGTTGGTAAACAGCGCCGACGGCGTGGCGGCATGGTCCCGCCCGATCAGCGAGTTCCTGGCCAGCTTGCAATAGGCAGCGGTCAGCGTTCCGTCACAAGCGCGCTCTCGTGCCAGCGCCGCAGCAGGAGGTGACTGAGCCAGGACAGCAGCAGGAAGATCACGATGCCGGTCGCCGAGATCAGCACCAGGGCCGCGAACATGCGCGGGATTTTCAGCTGATAGCCCGATTCGAGGATGCGCCAGGCCAGGCCCGAGGCGTTGCCGCCTGTGCCGGCGACGAACTCCGCCACCACCGCGCCGATCAGCGCCAGCCCGCCCGAGATGCGGAGCCCACCCAGGAAGTACGGCAGCGCCGCGGGCAGGCGCAGATCGGCCAGGGTGCGCCAGCGACCCGCGCCGTAGAGCTGGAACAGGTCGAGCAGGTTGGGATCGACCGAGCGCAGGCCGAGGATGGTGTTGGACAGGATGGGGAAGAACGCCACCAGCCAGGCGCAGATCAGGAGCGACAGCTCGACATTGTCGGCCCACACGATGATCAGCGGCGCGATCGCCACGATCGGAGTGACCTGCAGGATGATGGCGTAAGGGAAGAGCGACAGCTCGATCCAGCGCGACAGTGAGAACAGGATGGCGAGCAGGCCGCCGATCACGACGGCGGCAGCCAGCGCCTCGAGGGTGATGCGCACGGTGACCAGCAACGAGGGCTCGAGCGTGCTCCAGTCGGCGACCAGCGTCTTCGCCACCAGGATCGGGCCCGGCAGGATGTAGGGCGGGATGCCGACGGCGCGCACGATGCCCTCCCACAAAGCGAGCATCAGGACGCCCAACACGATCGGCGCGATCACCTTGGCGCCGGTCATGCGGCCATCGCCTCGCCCAGCCGCGACGAGGCCTTGCGGCACCACGCCGCGTACTCCGCCGAGGTGCGAAAGGCCTGGCTGCGCGGATGCGGCGTCGTCACGGCGAGCTCGGCCGACACGCGACCGGGCCGCGCCGTCATCACCACGATGCGCTGCGACAGGAAGACCGATTCGAACACCGAATGCGTGACGAACACGATCGTGACGCCGCTGCGCTGCCACAGCGCCAGCAGATCGTCATTCAGGCGATGCCGCGTGATCTCGTCGAGGGCGGCGAACGGCTCGTCCATCAGCAGCAGCCGGGGCTGGACCACCAGGGCGCGGGCAAGCGACACGCGCATCTTCATGCCGCCCGACAGCTCGCGCGGCCAGACCCGCTCGAAGCCCTTCAGCCCGACATTTTCGAGCGCCTCGGCTGCCCGCGCCTCGCGCTCGCCTTTCGCGATGCCGCGCAGCTTCAGGGGCAAGGCGACATTGGCAAGGGCTGTCGCCCACGGCATCAGGGTCGGTTCCTGGAAAACGAAGCCGAGATCCCCCCTGCCTCCTTCATCCGACCAATCGATGGTGCCGGTGGTGGGCTGCGCGAGGCCCGCGATCAGGCGCAGCAAGGTCGACTTGCCGCAGCCGGAGGGGCCCAACACGCTCAGGAATTCCCCGGCCTGAACATCGAGCGAGACGCCGGCGAGAGCTTTTACGCCGTTGGCAAAGACCTTCGAGACGCCGCGAACACCGACCAGCCGCATTCAGGGCCGCATCAGGCCGATGGCAGCGTGAGATCGAGCGTGGCGGTCCACACCGGCATCGGCAGGGTCTCGCGCGCCGCGAGATTGGCCGGCAGCTCCTTGCGATCGGCGACCTTCTTGAGGGGCAGCACGAGGCCGGCGCGCACGCCGAACACGGCGTCGCCGTCGAGATACTTGTCGTCCTCGGGGAAGAACTCGGTGATCAGCGGCTTGTGGCCCGGCGCATTGATGATCATGTGCAGATGCGCCGGCCGCCAGGCGTTGCGGCCGAGCGCGCGCAGCATGTCGCCCGCCGGCCCGTCGTCGGGCACGGTGTAGGCGATCGGCCGCACCGTCGAGTAGGAGAAGGTGCCGTCGTCGGCCACGGTCAGCTGCCCGTGATAGTTGGTCGGCGAGTTCTTGGGATCCTGCTGGGAATAAAGCCCGTCGCCGCCGTTCTGCCAGAGCTGCACCACCGCGCCCTTGGCCGGCGCGCCCTTGCCGTCCCGGATGCGGCCGTGCACGACCAGCGGCTCACCGACCTGGCCTTTCCACAGGTCGCCGCCGTTGGGCAGTCTGGGCGCGCCTTCGATGAGGAATGGCCCCAGCACCGACGACTGCGTGCCGGTGGTGGCGGCGTTGATCATGTCGACCAGCGAGGAGACACCTAAAAGGTCGGAGAACAGGATGTATTCGTTGCGCTTGTCGTCGGTGAACTTGGTCGCGCGCGTCAGCGCGTCGATCGCCGCCCCCCATTCGGCCTGGGTGACCTTGTTGTCGCGCACGAAGCTGTGCAGATGGCCGGCCAGGCTGACCAGCAGGGTGCGCGTACGCTCCGACGGCGCGTTCTTGGCATAGTCGGCGAAAGCCTGGGTGATGCTGGTCGGCGTCAGGTTGCGCATGAAGGGCTCCTCCAGGGACGGCCGTCTAAAGCATATTCCGTTCGGCTGGAAGCAGCCGAACGGAATATGCCCTGTGAAATCAGCAACTCCCGGGCGCGCGATCCCGATCAGATGGAACCGCGAGCGGTTCCATCTGATCGGGATCCGCTCTAGCGGGCCGCCCTCAGGAGTGCATCGTAGTCGGCGCGAAGCAGGGCGAACAACAGATGGTCGGCCCAATGACCGTTGATCCGAAGGTACTGGCGGGCCAGCCCTTCCTCGTGGAACCCGACCTTGGCCAGCACCGCCTTGGAGGGCTCGTTGTGCGGCAGGCAGGCCGCCTCCAGGCGATGCAGCCTCAAGTCGTCGAACACGAAGGGCAGCGTCGCGCGCAAGGCGTCGGTCATCAGGCCCTGGCCGGCATGGGGCCGGCCCATCCAGTAGCCGACGGAGGCGGCCTGGGCGACGCCGCGGCGGACGTTGCTGAGGTTGATGCCGCCGGCCAGCCGCCGGCCCTCGTTGGTGAAGACGAACAGGCTGTAAGCCTCGCCCGACCGCCATTCCCGGGCCTGCTGGCGCAGGCGGCGGCGGTAGTGGTCGCGGCCCAGGGAATCCTCCGGCCACGTCGGTTCCCACGGTGTGAGAAAGGCCCGGCTGCGGGCCCGCAATTCGGCCCATTCGGCCCAGTCGTCCATGGCCGGGGCGCGCAAAAACACGCGCCGACCGGCGATTCTGGTCATCCCGGACAGCGACAACGGGACATCGGCAAAGCGGAACATCTTGGTCTATAGTAATCCAGCTTTGGAATTGTTACATGTTTTCCGAGGCTTGACGTAGGAAATTGAGACTGTCCGCCGCGCCACCCAGCCAAAAGCCAGGTCTTGAAACGGCCCGATCATGATGTGAAATTCCCCTCCTTCACGGAGATATCCCGCCAGGACGGCCATGGAAACGAACGCGAATACCAGTATCGGCCACAAAGGCCGCTTTTATTTGACCAAGCACATCTGGGTGCCGCAGGAGCCCATCGAGAAACTCAATCTCAAGATGTCGGACATCATCCTGCGCCGCATGCCCAAGCTGCCGCTGGGTGGCGAGGATGCGATCCGGGCCTTTCCGGTTCTCGTCGAACTCAAGAAGAGCCACGACAAGATCAAGGCTGACCTGCAGTACCTGCTCAGCCACCACGAGGAAATCCCCGCGCTGCACGAGGTCCATCCGCGCGACCTGTACGTGCCTGGCCGCGCCTGGCGCACCTTCCTGCTGAAGATCTGGGGCCACGAGATCACCGAGAACACCGCCGCGGTGCCCGACGCCTACGAGGCGATCTCGCGCATCCCGGGCGTGCACTCCGCCCTCTTCAGCATCCTGGCCGGCGGGGCGGAGATCGAGCCCCATCGCGGCTCGGCGGCCGGCGTGATCCGCTTCCACTATCCGCTGATCGTGCCGACCGAGCCGGAGAAGTGCTGGATCGAGATCGGCGGCCACCACTTCTTCTGGCAGGAAGGCGAGCCGCTGGTGTTCGACGACACACGCGAGCACTGGGTCAAGAACCAGACCGACGAGACGCGCGTGGTGCTGATCATCGACTTCAACGCCGACATGCCGTTCCCGGTGAACCTCTACACCGGCCTGCGCTACAACCTGATCCGCCGCAGCGCCGAGGTCGTCACCGTCAGGGAGCGCGCCGCCATCGGCGTGCCGCCGCGCAACGCGGCGCAGCCCCAGGTATCACAGGGCCTGATCAGCATGGCGAGCCACACGACGTCGCCAGCGAGCGTCGACCGCAAGTAGTCGGGGGCTCATGCTCTTCCGGACCACGCGCGTCTCGCGCGCCTCATGATCATGAGCGCGCGGGAAGGTCGCGTCAGACGCGACCCAGCGCGCGGTCCGGAAGACTACGCCGCCAAGCGGGCGGCGATCTTGTCCAAAGATTCCAATTCGTCGATCGGACCGAGCGCGGCGAGCGTGAGCTCGCCCTGCAGGAGGCGGCGTGCGACGCGGCGCACGGCGTTCTGGTCGACCGCCTCGATGCGGGTCACGATCTCGGCGTAGGGGATCGGCCGGCCATGGATGATCAGATGGCGGGCCGCCTGCTCCGACCGCGCGCCGCTCGATTCCAGCGCCATCAGCGTGCCGGCCTTGATCTGGTTGCGGGCGCGCACCAGCTCGGCTTCGCTCAGCGTATCGGCAACACCGGCGAACTCCTCGCACACCGCCGGCACCAGCTCGGCGAGATCGTCCTCGCCGGTGCCGGCATAAATGCCGAACAGGCCGCCGTCGGCATAGGCGGTGTTGAAGCAGTGGATGCCGTAGACCAGGCCGCGCTCCTCGCGGATGCGCTGGAACAGGCGCGAGGACATGCCGCCGCCGAACAACGTCGAATAGACGGCGAGCGCGAAATAGTCGGGATCGCGATAGCCGATGCCCTGGCAGCCCAGCACCAGATGCGCCTGCTCGAGCACGCGCGCTTCGCGGCCGTCGCCGCCGACATAGGAAAGCGGTACCGGCGGCGCCGCGTTGGCCGGCGTGCGCGGCACCGAGCCGAAATGCTTCTCGGCCAGGTCGACGATCTGGTTGGCCTCGACGCGTCCGGCCGCCGACAGGACCATGTTGGACGCGGTGTAATGACGGGCGAGAAAGGCGAAGAGATCGTCGCGGCCGATCGCCTCGACCGTGACTGCCGTACCCAGCACTGGCCGGCCGAGCGGCTGGCCCGGAAACGCAGTCTCCTGGAACTGGTCGAAGACCACGTCGTCGGGCGTGTCGAGCGCCTGGCCGATCTCCTGCAGGATGACGCCGCGCTCGCGCTGCAACTCGTCGGGATCGAACACCGAGTTGCGCAGGATGTCGGCCACCATCTCGACGCCGAGCGCCACGTCCTCCTTCAGCACCGAGGCATGGTAGGCGGTGATCTCGCGGCCGGTGTAGGCGTTCAGGCTGCCGCCGACATTCTCGATCTCCTCGGCGATGGCGCGGGCCGAGCGCGCGCGCGTGCCCTTGAACGCCATGTGCTCGAGCATGTGCGCCATGCCGTTGAGCTCGGCCGATTCGTGGCGCGTGCCGCAGGCGACCCAGATGCCGAGCGCCGCCGATTCGACCTCGGGCATCTCATCGACCGCCACGCGCAGGCCGTTGGGGAGGGTGGTGACCTTGACGTTGCTCATCGCCGTCCTATCGTCTTGCTGCACGAGGTTGACGCAGCGCCGCCCTGCGCTCGTCGATCAGGTCCTTCAGCGCGACGACGTCGTTGGGCAGTCCGTCGACGCGCTCGGTGCGCTCCATCAGGTCGGCGAGCCGGGGCGGCAGCGCCGGCCGCTCGCCCGTCGCCTTCTGCACCGCATCCGGGAACTTGGCGGGATGCGCCGTCGACAGCACGATCATCGGCACCTTGGCGTCGCGCCGGTGCTGCTGGGCCACGGCATAGCCCACCGCGGTGTGGGTATCGAGCGTCACGCCGAAGCGCTTGCGGCAATCGACGATGGCGCCGAGCGTGCCCTCGTCGTCGAGGCGGCCGGCGTCGAACAGCTCGCGGACGCCGCCCAGCGCATTGGCGCCGACCTCGAGCGTGCCGCTGCTCCTGAAACCGGCCATCGCCTCGGCCAGCGCCTTGCCGTCGCGGCCGTAGAGGTCGAACAGCAGCCTCTCGAAGTTGCTCGAGATCTGGATGTCCATGCTGGGACTGTAGGTCGGCACGACGTCGGTCATCGTCATGGCGCCCGCCTCGAAGAACCGCGCCAGGATGTCGTTGCTGTTGGTCGCCACGACGAAATGCGACACCGGCAGGCCCATCTGCCGCGCCGCGTAGCCGGCATAGACGTTGCCGAAGTTGCCCGTCGGCACGGTGAAGGCGACCGGCCGCTCGGGCGCGCCGAGCTTCACCGCCGCCCAGAAGTAGTAGACGATCTGCGCCATCACCCGGGCGAAGTTGATCGAGTTCACCGCCGTCAGCGCATGGCGGTCGCGGAAGGCGAGATCGTTGAAGCACGCCTTGGCGAGGTCCTGGCAGTCGTCGAACGTGCCCTCGATGGCGACATTGTGCACGTTGGGCGCCAGCACCGTCGTCATCTGGCGGCGCTGCACCTCGCTCACCCGGCCGCGCGGGAACAGCATGAAGATGTCGATGGTCCGGCGGTCGCGCACCGCCTCGATGGCAGCCGACCCGGTGTCGCCCGAAGTGGCGCCGACGATGGTGGCGTGCTGGCGCCGGGCCGTCAGCGTGTGGTCGAGCATTCGGCCGAGGAGCTGCAGCGCCACGTCCTTGAAGGCGAGCGTGGGGCCGTGGAATAGCTCGAGCAAGTGCAGGCCCCCATCTTGAGGCGTTACCTCGCCCAATGCCTTCACCGGCGCGACTTCGGGGGTCTCGAACGAGGCGTAGGCCTCGCCGATCAGGCGACGGAAGGTCGCCTCGTCGAAGGCATCGCCGACGAACGGGCGCATCACCCGATAGGCGACCTCGCCATAGGGCTGGTCCTTGAGGGCGGCGATCTCGGCCTTGGAGAATTGCGGCCATTCGGCCGGCAGATAGAGGCCGCCGTCGCGGGCGAGGCCTGCGAGCATGACGTCCTCGAAGCCAAGCGGCTGGGGATTTCCCTGCGAGCCGTGGCGCGTGCTGATGTAGCGCAAAAGAAAAAACTCCGACTGGGCAGCCCTACGCCACGTGCTCAAGCCACTTGGCGACAGGCCGCATGATCCTTGCGGACCCTCTTGGTCGAAGCGGGGTGTTTCTCCAGCATCCGCGCCGGGCGCGTCGGACGCTTCACGAGGTCACCGCCGCAATTGGGGCAAAGACCGCCCAGCCGAGTTCGGGCGCAGTCCGCACAGAACGTGCACTCGTAGGTGCAGATCAGGGCGTCGGTCGCGCCGTTGGGCAGGTCCTTGTCGCAGCATTCGCAGTTGGGGCGGAGGTCGAGCATGGCTTCCTCTTACGCCGACAGGCGTAGAAGGTCAAAAGTGCCTGAAATGCTGTTATTGCAGCATCAAATCGTAAGGAAGTTCCATGTACATTGAGCGTCATCATCGCCATTTTGTCGTTCGTCATGACATACCGGAGAGGCTCCTGCGCTACCGTCCGGCGTAGCGCGGAGCGCAGCCTAAACAACGCCGCAGAGGAGTACGCTGAGAAGCCACCGGGCGGTGCATGCACTGCTGTCAGCGGTGCGAGGATTTTCCGGCATTTGCGCCTTTTCCGCCGGCTGTTTTCACGAGATCGCACCCTCTATGGTTGTTGCTGCCTGCCGAATTCGGATAGTTACGCCAGTTTCGCTATCGGTTTTCGCGATGGTCCCTTCTCGATCGCGTTAGGCCCTGGAGAGCCCATCCCGTCCGGCGCGACGCAACCGGACGGGATGACCGGCTCCCGTGCGGGAGCGGTCTGGCCTACGGCCGGATGAACGATGCATGGAGCGACAGACGTTCGCACGCTAGAAAACCATCGTGCTTGTCAATAACTCTCGTTCATGGTGTGCGCCCGTGAAGGCCGGGTTCTTTTATTGCGACTTTTGAGGCTCCAGGAAGGGCCATATCTGGGGGCCGCCGCCGCCGTCATACCATGACTTGCGTCGCTCGACCGACGTGCAGGCAATGCTGTCACCGTATCGGATCGAGGTCGATATCAACTGTCAAAACGTCTGTGACGAGCCACTAGTAGCTCTGCACAGTGGTTATGCTTGTCGGGGTCTGGATAGGCTCGAAGTAGTTTGTTGCGAGCGTGCTGAGTGGTGAACATCCATTTGATAGCGTCAGCTTGGTCGTTGCGCCGATCCTGCCAGGCAGCGATCTCGGCATTGAGGGTTTTGCGATCGCCGATGCGGCGGCACCGCGCGGCTCAACAGCTCGCATCGCTTCACTCAAAAACAGGGCCAGTATCTGGCCTTGATCTATGTCTATGCCCACATGCTCCACCAGCCGCCCGCGGAAGCCGACATGCAACCCCACTTCCGTGTCACTCCACCTTCGGTCCATCAGATGGTCCTTGCCCTCGAACGCGACGGCCTCGACGGCCCGGCGTCGCCAGAAGCGACGCCATCCTCGTCCCACCTTACGAGCTGCCGATCCTCGAATAGCTCCAGTTAAAACCGTCATAACCACTGTGCAGAGCTACTTGTTGCCATATCGCTCATCGGGCCCCGCCTATACCCACTGTCGCGCTCGGTCTTCTCCACTCATTCAACGTCTGCGGCGCGCAGCCTATGTTGCTTGCTATCGAGACGATCACTGACCATCGCGACGCATGCTCGTGCTCGAAATCAACCATCCGCTGCACTAAAACACGTACGGACTTCGGGTGAAACTGTTCGCTGTGTTGCTTGTCATCGCTCCCTCTCAAGTTGGCGCCTCCGGCAAACCCAGGGCGGTTCAAGGGTGGTACCCCGAATGTCCGCACGGCTCAGGATGTCGTGCATGGCAAACTGCCTTTCGTCCGCGAGGCAATTGAGGAGCGGCGACGGCAGGAGGTCCTGTGATCGCTATCGAGTAATTTGCTTCTCTCGCCTCGCCAACGCGTGTCTGCGAGGGATCCATGAACGAGATTGTCCAAGAGAATGCGATTCTCGAGGGTCGTACCGACAGGTCGTACTGGGACGTACCCCACAGCACGGAGATCGAAGGCTTCGCCACCGACATGAGCGTCAACGCCGGCACGCGCGTTGACTTCAAGATCAACGTCAACGGCGGTTCGGGCAGCGACTACATCGTCGAGATCTTCCGCCTTGGCTACTACGGCGGTAGCGGCGCCCGCGAGGTTGCCCAGTGGACGAACACCAGCGCCACGGTCCAGCCGGACGCGCTCTTCGATGCCTCGCGCGGCATGGTCGACGCCGGCAACTGGTCAGTCACCGACGGCTGGAACGTGCCCGCCGACGCCGTCTCCGGCGTCTACCTCGCCCGTTTGCAGCGCCTCGATTCGAACGGCAACCCGATCGAAGGCGCCGTCAACCAGATCCCCTTCGTCGTGCGCAACGACGGCGAGACCCACGACATCGTCCTGCAGACCTCCGACACGACGTGGCAGGCCTACAATGGCTGGGGCGGCAACAATGGCGAGGTGGGTGCCAACCTCTATGGCGACATGAACGACAGCATAAACTGGGACCCGATCCCGGGGGCCGGTGCCCACTCGCAGGATCGCGCCTATGCGGTCAGCTACAATCGCCCCTTCATCGACCGCGACGGCACCAGCTATGCGTCGGGCGCGCAGAACTATTTGTTCGGCGCTGACTATGCAGCGATCTACTGGCTCGAGAAACAGGGCTACGACGTTTCCTACATCTCGGGCGTCGACACCGACCGGCTCGGGGCCGACTACCTCAAGAACTACGAGTCGTTCATCTCGGTCGGCCATGACGAATACTGGTCGGGCGATCAGCGCGCAAACGTCGAGGAAGCGCGCGATTCCGGCGTGAACCTGCTCTTCTGGAGCGGCAACGAAGTCTACTGGAAGACCCGTTGGGAGGTCGCCTACAGCCCCGACGGCACGGCCTACCGCACGCTCGTCTGCTACAAGGAGACGCTTGCGGTCGCGGATCCCACCGCCGGCCCGGCGGACTACTACAACCTCGATCCGAGCGACATCTGGACCGGGACGTGGATGGACACCCGTTTCCATGGCAACCCCCTCGCCGGCGGCGGCAATCTCGAAGACGTGGATCCGATGACGGGGCTCAACCCGGCTTGCCATTGCGCTCAGAACCAGCTGACCGGCCAGCTGTTTGGCCCCGACGGCACCGGTCAGTTTGGCGGCGCCCTTGACGTGCCATCGAACTACGCCAGCCTGCGCGTCTGGCGCGACACAACCGTCGCCAACGGCGGCAGCCTCGACATGTCGCCGGGCATCCTCGGTTACGAGTGGGACACCTCGCCCGACGACAATATGCGACCTGCCGGCCTCATCAAGCTGTCCGAAACGACTCTGCCCTGGAACGGCATCCTGATTGACCAGGGCAACACCACCGCCCCGGGCGTCGCAACGCATACCCTTTCGCTTTATCGGACTGAAAGCGGCTCGCTGGTCTTTGGCGCTGGCACCACCTTCTGGTCCTGGGCGCTCAGCAACGAGCATGACAGCTCACCTTACGGTGCCGACATCGAGAACGTCGACATCCAACAGTTCGTGGTCAACATGTTCGCGGACATGGGAATCCAACCCGGGGTTGCTGACGCCTTCCTGATCTCGCAAGGGCTGAAGCGCGCCAGCGCGTCGACCGACACCACCGCCGCGGTGGCTTCGATCAACGACCTGCCCGACACGGTCGAGGCACTGTCGCCAGTGACGATCACCGGCACGGCGACCGACAATGACGGCAACCCGTTGACGACCGACGGCAGGGTGGCGGCGGTCGAGGTCTCCGTCGACGGCGGCAACACCTGGAAGGTCGCGAACTCCGCCGACAATTGGGCCACTTGGAGCTTCTACTGGTATCCGACGACGCAGGGCGCCCTAACGATCAAGGCCCGCGCAATCGACGACAGCCTGAACGTCTACAACATCACCCCGGACAGCGAGGCCGTCACGGTCACGCCGTCGAGTAACTTCAGCGCCTTCGGCGGCAAAACGCCGGGCTCGCCGGTCCTGACCAACGACGCGACGACGATCGAGCTCGGAATGCGCTTCGCCGTCGACCGAGTCGGGAGCGTGACCGAGATCAAGTACTGGCGCGGCAGCGGCGACGCCGGCGACACCGACGTGCGCGAGGGCCATCTCTGGCGCGCCGACGGCACCCTGCTCGCCACGGTGATCTTCACCTCGGGCCTGGGCCAGACCGGCTGGCAGGTTGCCACCCTGTCGTCGCCCGTTACCCTGACGGCGGGGACTCAATATATCGTCTCCTACCGCACCGACGACAATTACGTGTCGACGAACAACTACTTCGTCGATGCGAACGACGTGGCCTTCGACGGTCTCGACAACGATTCCTTCTGGGGTTCTGGCGGTGTCGTGCGCGTCGTCCAGGACGGGGCCGGCGGCACCAACGGCATCTTCCACTACGGCAGCGGTGCCGCGGTCATGCCGTCGGAAGCGTACAACGGCGCCAACTACTGGGTCGACATCACCTTCGACGCCCTCAGTCCGCCGGTGAACTCGGCCCCAGTCATCACCTCGGCTGCGGCGCTGACCTCGCCGGAAAGCCGGCTGGTCGCCGGCACAATCACCGCGACCGACGCCAACGTCGATCCGCTCACCTACGCGATCGTCGGCGGGGCCGATGCCGCGCGCTTTACCATCAACGCCTCGACCGGCGTGCTGAGCTTCGTGTCAGCGCCGGACTACGAGGCCCCGGCCGACGCGGGCGCCAACAACGTCTACGACCTGACCGTCAGCGTCAGCGACGGCATCGCGCCGGCGGTGACCAAGGCGATCACCGTCACCGTCACCGACCGGGCCGAGAACGGCACCGGCTCGACCATCTTCGGCTCGACCGACGCGCCGGCGACGACCCAGACAACCGACCCGACCGACTACGAGCTCGGCATGAGGTTCACGGCGAACACCGCGGGCGACATCACCGAGCTGCGCTACTTCCGCGGCGCGGCCGACGCGAACGACACCGACGCGCGTACCCTGAACCTCTGGAACGACGACGGCACCTTGCTCGGGTCCGTCACCGTCACCTCGACCGCGGGTGAATCGGGCTGGCAGGTCGGCACCCTCGCGGCGCCGATTGGGATCGAGGCCGATGCGACCTACACCGTGTCCTACGGCACCACGCAGAACTACGCCCACAGCTCAAACTACTTCGCCAGTGCCCACAGCGGGCCCGACGGCGTGCTGACCGCCGGCACCGCCAGCGGCGTCTTCGCCGACGGCACACCCGGCGTCTTCCCGACTGCGACCTACAACGCCTCGAACTACTGGGCGGACGTCACGTTCGTCCCCACGACTGACTTCCTCTGACCCAGCGCCCGCGCGCGATCGCGACGGCGCACCACCGGCGGCTCCGTTTCACCGACCGCGGCCCGGGAGCTCTGTCCTTCGCGGCGCCCCGGACGCGGCGGGCCCTTGATTCCGCCGAGCTCGGCGAGCAGCCGGCCCCAACGCCGAGATGTCCGTCAGCTGGGAGCTTCTTCACCTTCTGATCCTCCTCCATGGACCCGGCAACCACTTGGCGTCCGACACCCTGGCATGGGGTTAGGGGGCGGCACCGGTGCTGACGTGCTGACCGGAGACCTCGGCAACGACGCCTTCGTCTATCGCATCGGGGTGGCGGCAGGCGCCGACCGGATCACCGACTTCGACATCGTCAGTAACGATGTGATCCGTTTGGTCGGCTTCAGCCCCTCGTCGAACTACGCTGCCGCAACGACCTTCGACTCCCAGGGGCGCTGATCGACCTTTCCGACATCGGCGGAGCGGCACCATCCGCCTGGCCGGCGTGACGTCGCTCAGCTTCACGACCGAGCACTTCCTTTTCTCCTGACCCTGCGCCCGCGCGCGAGACCCGTCGTCCTGTTTTGCCTTCGCCCATTCAGGGATGTGCGGAGTGATGCCCGGCACCGACCCGCCAACTACGGAACTTGCCGGTTCCGTGGGCTGACTACCGAGAACTCCATCCGTGCTGGCAAGAGAGGCGGGATCTGGTAGGCTGATCGTCAACGAGGCCGGCGCCGACCGCCGGCGCCGCGGTGATGCGCGAGACGATTTTCCAAGAGGCCATCACACGCATAGAAGTCAACTACCAGTACTGTCGGGAACTTCGGTCCCAAGTGTCGGATCGCGTTCCCTAGGGCCTGCCGGTCGGCGCTGCGCAGTAACCTGCTAGATGCCGGCTATTTCGGCTTCCCTTCGCGCTGCGCCTCGGCGAGGTTGCGCCCCACGACCTTGCGGAAGCGCTCGAGATCGCCGCCGCTCAACTGCGGCGGCTTCATCGACGGATGAATGACCGGATTGGTCGGCTTGCCGTTGCTCCGCAATTCGAAATGCAGGTGCGGGCCGGTCGAGCGGCCGGTGTTGCCGACGAAGCCGATCAGGTCGCCCTTCTGCACACGCACGCCGGGAGCGATTCCGGGCGCGAACGACGAGAGATGGCCGTAGAGGGTCGAGAGCTTCTCTTCGTGCTCTATCTCGATGCAGTTGCCGTAGCCGCCGTTGGGCGCCGCGCCGGTCACGACCCCGTCGGCTGCCGCATGAACAGGTGTTCCGGGTTCGGCAACGAGATCGATACCCTGGTGCATGACGAGCGTTGCGCGCGGGGCGACCGCTCGGGCTGCGGCGCCCGATGGAGCCGCTGCGCCCCGTAATCGAACTGGCGACAAGCCCATTGAGAGACCGAGCGGTGTCAGGCTGGCCCTTGCGCGCGTCTTCTTCGCCCGGGCTTCGGCGTCCACCGCCGAGTTGCCCTTGCCAAGCGTGTTTGCGGGCTTCGGCTTCGGATTCCCCGATGGCGTGACGCGGACGGGCCCTATCGCCCAGGCGCGCGACATCTGCTGGTCGAACGGATCGGCGCGCAGACCGAAGCCCGAGGCGATGCTGATCTGGTTGAGCGGCAGGCGGACCGACGTCGTCTCGGTGCTCTGGCCCGTCGCCAGCCAGAACGGCTCGGCGCTGGACTCGCCGATGCGGAAGCGATGGATGGCCACAGTGCCTTTGGCCGCGGTGCGCAGCTCGGCCCACAGCACGCGGCCGATGCCAATCGGATCACCCTCGACAGTGCATTCTTGTTCGTACTGCACCCAGAAAAGATCACCACCTTTAACATCGCGCTCTGGGTCGATGGCCGTTGCCAGAGCCTGCAGCGCCTCAATCATCGCCGCCGGCGGCACGCCCGCTGCCTCCGTGGATGCAGTGAGCGATCCAACGACGACGCCCCAGGCATGCAACTTGCGAGTAAAGGGCAAATAGCTCTGCCACTGCGCCTGCTCGGAGTCGCTGCCCAGCAGCCGCCCGGCCGCAACCTGCGTCTCATCTGGCGACGTGGCCTGAGCTGGCGACGCAAAGCAACAGAGAGCTGCGGCAAGCGCCGCCCAAGTTTGCTTGATCATCTGCCCACGGCAAAAACGGCGCGCTGGGCCGATGTCATGGAACGTCTGCTCGAACCTGTCCCGCGGTTTCCTCCCTGGGGCTTGTCGGACACCTGCCGACCGTGCCCTTGTCAGCCAGCGCGATGACATCGTGACCATTCCGTAGAAGCGAAGCACCACGCCACCAGACGGGCCGTTCCGAAGAGTGCGCATCGTTCCATTGATACCCTGCCCGCTACTGGTGCAGCAGTAACCTTGGGCGGTGCAGAATGAGTACACCCTCAGAGCACGCCGGGCGTCAGCACCCAATTTTCTCACCCGAGCTGACACTGGGCCTGCCAGGGTCCCCTGACTCACAGGGACACCACCCCAGCAAGATTATTCCTGACAATGCCGACAGCCACGCCAACCTCCCGACATCGAACGCTTCGCCTGTGGCCCAATAGCAAGGCATCCACAATCGCCTGAGATGCGTGGCCAGTCTTGGGACGCGATCCCTGCTTGGCCTTCAAAAAGTTTGTCGATCGCCAAGCTTAGCAATGCCATCAGAGCAGCAAATTTCCGACCGGCGCGCTCGCCCTATGAACGGCGCGCAACGAATAAACGGCCCTCGGAGCCGGCGCGTAATTGGGGCTGACCCATCGCCAACGTGGGCTGGCCGCGCCGCTCGCATCTCGGTTCCAAATGGCCGAGCGCTTCCAACATGTACGATCCTCACCCATCGAGCGACTCCATACCCTCGCGGTCGCGACCGACACTGCGGGTGCGTGAGTTCCTCTGCGTGTCGATAAACCGGAGATGACCAACCCGGCTTGCCAGGAAGCATGAAACGATGCCTCATGAGCCTCGCGCGACGACACATCAACCGAGCCACTAGTCTAGCTCCGTCCTAGCCACGGGTGATACGCGCGGCGAACGATCGCCTGCCATGTGTCGTCCGCCCACAAGTAGGTTGTGCTCAAGCCAGCAGCCCCAGGGGCGATCGAATCCTGCGCTTGGCTGGCGTTGGGGTGCTCTCTATCCTGACCTGCCAGTGTGACAGTAGCTGCGGCATATTGAGGTAGTTGCCGTCGAAACTGGCCAACCCGGCGAGCCGTTCTCTGTCGACCACTTTGATGGCGCGTCCCTCCTTCGACAGGATATTCAGCCTGCGAAGCTCCTGGAAGGTGCGATTGATGTGGACGATCGAAAGTCCCGCCGCATCTGCCAGGTCCATCTGGGTAAGCGGAATGGTTGCGCTGTTGAGGCCGACCGCTTCCCGCCGGGCCAGCTGCTCGCAGAGGAGATGGGCGACGCGCTGAAGCGCTGGCTGTCGGCCAACGTTGAGCAACCTTTTGCGGAAAATGCTCGCCTCAAGCATGCTGGCGCGCCACAAGGCCAGGCCCAACGATGGATATTGCGCGATCAGCTGCTCGAGGTCCTTGTGCTCAATGATGCCGATCGAGCAGTCCGTTATCGCCGCTACAGCGACTTCATTGTTCATTTCCGGCAACACATGCCGGTGAAGATCACAGAAGTCACCGGAATACTGAAACGCATATATCTGCCGGGTGCCGTCCTGGAGCCGCTCATACAAGCAGGCGACTCCGTCAATCAGCACCGTCGAATGTCTCGGCGACCTGCCGGGGGCTATAATGTCTTCGCCTCGACGGGTGCCCGCTCTCACCTTGAGGCGATTCAGAACGGCATCCAATTCCGTGTCGCTGTCCACGCCCAGACTTCTTAGTTTCTGGATCAGAGGACCAAAGGCCTGTCGCCGGTTCAGTAAACTGATCACGTGCAACCCCCAAGTAGTTCCCACCGGACGAACAGCGCTGGTGCTTGGCGCATCGCCTCTGGTGCATCGGATTGTCGAGACGAGCATCTCCGATCCCGGCCGGCACTATTGCCGCCCTGGCTGACGATGA
>WHTW01000189.1 GCA_009377525.1 Rhodospirillales bacterium | reverse complement strand
CTCGTCAGATGAATCCCCGAACAATAGAACAAGCTTCAGGGAATCGATGGTCTAGGAGTTCTTCAAGATGGCTGCTTATGACGTCGTGATCCGCAACGGCCAGGTCGCCGACGGCACGGGCAAGAAGCTGTTCGCCGCCGACTTAGGCCTGAAGGGCGACCGCATCGCCGCGGTCGAGACGCCGGGCGCGCTCAAGGGCGACAACGAGATCGACGCCGAGGGCCGTGTGGTGGCGCCGGGCTTCATCGACGTGCATACCCACGACGACACCGCCCTGATCGACAATCCGACGATGGCGATGAAGGCGAGCCAGGGCGTCACCACCGTGGTGTGCGGCAACTGCGGCGCGTCGGCGGCGCCCTACATCCGCTCCGACGTCGGCCACTTCCTGTCGCTGATCGTCAGGAACAAGGCGAACATTTCCAAAAGCTTCGCGGAGTTCGCGGGCAAGGTCGATGCCGCCAAGCCCGCCATCAACGGCGCCTTCCTGATCGGCCATTCGACGCTGCGCATGAATTTCATGGGCGACGATCTCGGCCGCACGGCGACCGCCGGCGAGATCACCGGCATGCGCGACCTTTTGGACCAGAGCCTCGAACAGGGCGCCATCGGCATGTCGAGCGGCCTGTTCTACGCCGTGGCCAATGCCGCCTCGACCGACGAGGTCGCCGAGGTGGCCAAGCCGCTCGGCAAATGGCGCGGCGTCTATACCGCGCACATGCGCGACGAGGGCGAGAACATCCTGCCGGCGATGGACGAGACCTTCGAGATCGGCCGTCGCGCCGGCGCCTCGATCATCGTCTCGCACCACAAGTGCTCGGGACGTACCAACTTCGGGCGCATGAAGGAGACGCTGCCCAAGTTCACCGAAGCGATGAAACAGCAGCAGATCGCCTTCGACGTCTATCCCTATATCGCCGGCTCGACGATCCTGCGCAGCGACATGCTGGAGCGGGCCGACAAGGTGCTGATCACCTGGTCCGACAAGGTGCCGGGGCTCGGCGGCCGCGACCTCAAGGAGATCGCCCTGGAGATGGGCTGCTCCATGCGCGAGGCGGCCGATCGCATCCAACCGGCCGGCGCCATCTATTTCATGATGGACGAGAAGGACGTGCAGAGCGCCATGGCCCATCCCGGCGCCATGATCGGCTCGGACGGCATCCCCTTCGACGCCCATCCGCATCCGCGCCTGTGGGGCACTTTCCCGCGCGTGCTGGGTCACTATTCGCGCGAGCTGAAGCTCTTCCCGCTGGAAGACGCAGTGCGGCGCATGACGTCGTACTCGGCGCAGCGCTTCGGGCTCGCCAAGCGCGGCGAGGTCAAGCCCGGCTTCTATGCCGACATCTGCGTGTTCGATCCGGCGACGGTGATCGACACGGCGACCTTCGAGAAGCCGATCTCGCCGGCCAAAGGGATCGACGTCGTGCTGTGCAACGGCGAGATCGTCTGGCGCGACGGCAAGCCCGGTGGCGGCCGCGGAGGCCGCGCGCTCAGGCGCCAGGATCTGCAGGCTGAGGCGAAGGTTTAAGGGAGTGCGGGCCTCCCGGCCCGCAACTCATGATGCGGGCCGGAGGCCCGCGCTCCAATGATCAGTCCGCACCCTCATCGCGGCGGGTGCGCTCGAGGCGCTCGTGGCGCTCCTGCGCCTCGACCGACAGGGTGGCGATCGGGCGGGCTTCCAGGCGCTTCAGCGAGATCGGCTCGCCGGTCTCCTCGCAGTAGCCGTAGGTGCCCTCGTCGATCGACTTCAGCGCGCTGTCGATCTTGGAGATCAGCTTGCGGAAGCGGTCGCGGGTACGCAGCTCGAGGGAGCGGTCGGTCTCGGCGGTGGCGCGATCGGCGAGATCGGGCTGCGCCAGGCTCTCCTCTTGCATGTTCTGCAGTGTCTGGTTGGATTCCTCGATGAGTTCGCCCTTCCACTTCAGCAGCTTCTGGCGGAAGTACTCCTGCTGCATCGGGTTCATAAAGCTTTCGCGTTCAGTCGGCCGGTAATTCTGCGGCAACGTGATCGACATCGTCGGCAACTCCACTCGCAGCGACTACACGTCCGCCTCGGGGGAAGGCGGCTCTTGAGGCGCGCGGAGTATAGGGATGGTCGATGACGCCGCAACAAAGTTCACCGTTGCTAACCACCACTTGTCGTGCAGTGCAGCAAAACCCCGGGCGGCCAATCCTCACGATCCGCGCGCAATTATGGTGCCAAGATGGCGACCCTATTGCGATGCAGCAAGCGCCCCCAAACCCAGCAGCCGGGCGAAGGCCACAGACAGGTTGAAGCCGGAATCGGCCCGGCAGGCCGCCTCTTCCAAGGACAGCCCGTCGGCAAGGCCGGTGACGAAGGCGACCTCCCCGGCCGACAGGGCCACGAACGCCGCATCGTCAGGCCGGCGCAGGACCAGCAGGTGTGCGCCGCCGTCCAGGTCGACCGTGCCGGCCGGCGCGTCGGGCTGCGAGGCCGCCCAGATGCGGTCCAGGGGATAAGGCGAGCTGATCAGGGCGGTCCCCGGCGCCAGCGCCAGCCGCAACGATGGCAGCCGGTCGGCAGAAAGCGCCGCCAGGTCCGTCGCCGCCAGCCGGCCGCCGGCGGGGGCGTGGAAGGCGAGGTTCAACGCCCAATCGAGCCGGCCGACGTCGGCCAGGTACGGCAGCTCGCGGGCGGCGTCATGGCCGGCGATGAAGGCGGGAAAGCCCGCGCCATACTCGGCCAGCACCGGCTGGTCGGGAGGCGACTGGCCGACGAAGGCTCGCGCCAGGCCGCGGAAGAAATCCGCGCCGACCAGCGCCTGCACCGTCGGGAAGGTCGCAGCCAGGGCCGCACCCAGGCTCTCGAACACATGATGGCGATAGACGCGCAGCCGCGCCGACGCCGGGATCGTGTCACCGAAAACCTCGGCAGTAAGATCGGCGCGGTCGGCGCCGAGCAGATGGGCGGCAAACGCCGCCTGCAGGTCACGCAGCGCGAGCGGCATTGCGGTCCTCGGCGGCGATCAGGCGATCCGCGCGCGCCGCTTCGTCGAGCAGCATGGCGAGCTGCGGCACGTCGGTGTCCCATTCGATCAGGGTCGGGCGCCGGCCGAAGCGCTGCACGACGTCGGCGAACAGCGTCCAGACGCCGTCGCTCACGCGGCTGCCGTGATCGTCGATCAGGATCGTCTCGCCGTCGGCGTCGTTCACGGCATGACCGGCGAGGTGGTACTGGGTGATCGCCTCGCCCGGCAGGCCGAGCCAGTCGCGCGCGTCGAGGCGCAGATTGTGCGCTGTCACGGCGATGTTGTTGACGTCGAGCAGCAGCCCGCAGCCGCTGCGGCTCACGACCTCGGCCAGGAACTCGGGCTCGCTCAGCGCCGACTGCGCGTAGCCCAGGTAGCAGGACGGGTTCTCGATCGAGACCTGCCGGCCCAGCCTCTCCTGCAGGCGCTGCACGTTGCGCACGACGACGCCAAGCGCCTCTTCGGTATAGGGCAGCGGCAGGAGGTCGTTGAAGTAGCGGCCGCCGAAGCTGCTCCAGGACAGGTGATCCGACACCAGCGCGGGCTCGAGCCGCCTCACCAACGCAGCGACCCGCGCCAGATGCGCTTCATCGAGCCCGTCGACCGATCCCAGCGACAAGCCGACGGCGTGAATGGACAGTGCGTAGTCGGCGCGCAGGCGCTCGACGGCCTGCAGCGCCGGCGAGCCCGCGAGATGGTTCTCGGCGTGGATTTCCAGAAAGCCGGTCGCCGGCCGCTCGCGCGCGATCTCCGCCAGGTGCGGCGCGCGCAGCCCGATGCCGGCGACCGGGTCCATGGCGATCAGCCGGCGGTCGTCTTGCCGCCGACCAGCTTGTCGCAGACGCCCTTCGGCACCGAGATCCAGGCGTCGTTCTGCGCATCCGTCTTCGACGTGCCGGCGCACGAGGACGTCGCGGTCTGGCAATCGTTCTTGCCGGCCTTGGCGACGCCGTAGCACTTCTCCATGTTGCCTTGCGCCTGGGCGGCGGCCGGCAGCACCAGAGCGGCCGCGAGGGCCGAAGCGATGGCGATGCGGGTCGTGGTCATTGGGGGCCTCCTTGGAATGGCGAAACAGGTGTGACGATATGGGCGTTATAGGCCAGATTGGCCTCTCCTGCCCTCACACGGCGGCTATCGTAATCATACGCTGGAGTCACGGAAACTTGTTCGACAAGCCCGGCAACGCCCTGCTCTCGCCTGGCGACTTCGTGCGTCATCCCGGGCGTCCCGACTGGGGCCTTGGCCAGGTCCAGTCGATGATCGGCCATCGCATCACCGTCAACTTCGAGAACGCCGGCAAGCTCGTCATCGACGGGAACGTGGTCGAGCTGGAGCCAGTCCCCTCTTCTTCAGGTGATCAGCCGCCGCGCTGAGATCGGCCGGCGTGTTGACGTTGAGGAACGGCGCGCCTCCGCCCGGCCAGGCGAGCTCTGCCAGCACGTAGCGCTCGGCGAAGGCGTCGACGCGGCGCACGCCCTCCTCCAGCAGCGCGCGCCTGAGATCGCCGGCAAGCTTCACCGACCACACCGCCAGCGCATGCTCACGTCGCCCGCCGTGTCGCACCATCAGGATATCGGGCTCCGGCACATGCATGAGGCCGCACAGGCGGACCGTCAGGTCGAGCGGCAGGAACGGCGCATCGGCCGGCGCGGTCAGGATCCAGCCGGCATGCGGATGGTGCTTTCGCGTCCACTCCATGCCCGCCAGCACGCCGGCGAGCGGACCCAACCGCCGGCCCTCGCGCGCGGCGGCGCGCTGGATGTCCGGCGGATCGGCGATCACCGGCACCTTGAGCGCGCGCACGCCGGGCAGCGGATCGTTGGCGACGACGACGAGGTCCATGACCTGCGGCCGCAAGCGCTCGACGACATGCGCCACCATCGGCCGGCCGCCCAGCGGCCGGAGCGGCTTCAGCACGCCCGGTCCCATGCGCCGGCCCTCGCCGCCAGCCAGCACGACGCCGACCAGCGCGCCGGCCCGCACCGGCCCGAAATGTTGCACCCATCGCTGTGCTTTCGCCGCCATGATGGCACTATGCGAACCGCAGGATCACACGCAAGGGGAGGAACTCATGGCGTTCAGCATCGCCAAGGCCGCGAATTGGCTGCATCAAGTCCATCGGTCGCGCGCCGTCGTCGGCTGGTGGCCCGAGCAGTTCGCGATCGAGGACGAGCGCACGGCCTACAAGGTGCAGGATGCGCTGCTGAAGAAGCTGGTGCCGAGGCAGGGGCCGCTGGTCGGCTACAAGATCGCGCTGACCTCGCCGCAGATCTGGGAGCAGACGGGTTTGCGCGGCCCCGCCTACGGGCCGATCCGCAGGAAGCGCGTGTTCGAGCACAAGGCCTCGGTGCGCGCCGACCAGTGGGCTAGGCTGGGCGTCGAGCTCGAAGTCATCCTCACCGTCAACGCCGACGTGCCGCGGCCCAAGGACAAGCCCTACGACAAGGACTCGATCGAGCCCTATATCGGCGAGGCGCGCGCCGGCTTCGAACTGATCGACGATCGCGGCGCCGACTACGGCCGGCTGACCATCCCCTGGCTGGTGATGGATGTCGGCTGGAATGGCGGCTCGCTGCTGGCCAAGCCCAACAAGAACTGGAGGAACCTCGACATCGGCAATCTCGAGGGCTCGATCGCCTTCGACGGCAAGGTCGTGCGCACCGGCAACTCGGGCGACGTGCTGGGCCATTGCTACAATTCGCTGGCGTGGCTCGCCAACAAGCTCGGCGAGCACGGCAAGACCTTGAAGAAGGGCATGATCGTCTCGACCGGCAGCATGGTCGCCTGCCAGTTCGTGCCGCCCGGCAGCACCGCCGTCGGCAAGATCGAGGGCCTGGGCGAGGTGACGCTGAAGTACGAGCTGCCGCGCTAGCCATGCGGGGACGGAGTTTCGAGCCGACGCCGCTGGAGTTCCTCAGTCGGCAGAGCTTTCATCCCTGGCTGGTGGTCGGCGTCACCTGCATCGGCGCCTTCATCGGCCAGGTCGATGCCAGCATCGTCCAGCTCGCCTTGCCGACCTTGCAGCAGACCTTCAAGGCAACGGTCAACGAGGTGCGCTGGGTCGCCATCGCCTATCTGCTGGCCTTTGCCGCGTGCCTGCCGGTGTTCGCGCGGCTCTGCGAGATGGTCGGCCGCAAGCTGCTCTATCTTGCGGGCTTCGCCCTGTTCGGCGTGGCCTCCCTGATGTGTGGCTTGGCGCAGGACTTGCCCACGCTGGTCGCCTTCCGCACCCTGCAGGGCATCGGCGGCAGCCTGCTGGGCGCCAACAGCATCGCCATCCTGGTGAAGGCGATGCCGCTCGAGAAACGCGCCCATGCCATCGGCTGCCTCACCGCTGCGCAGGCCATCGGCGTCAGCGCCGGACCGGTCGTGGGCGGACTGCTGCTCGCCTCGCTGGGCTGGCAATGGTTGTTCTGGGTGACGGTGCCCTTCTCGCTCGCGGCGGTCGTGCTGGGCTGGTTGGTCCTGCCGCGTACGGCCGAGCTCGTCGCCGAAACGTTCGACTGGCCAGGCGCAGTGCTCCTGATGCCATCGCTTCTGCTGGCGGTGCTGGCGATCAATCAGCTGTCGGTCTGGCCTCTCGTTTCGCTGCCGATGATCGCCTGTGTGCTGGGTGCGGCCGCGTTCCTGATCATGTTCGGCAGGCGGGAGCGCAAGGCGGCCTTTCCCCTCATCGAGCTCGGCCTGTTCGCGGTGGCGGCTTCGGCGCCGGCATCCTGGGCGTCGCACTGGGCTATGCCCTGCTCTACGCCATGCTCTTCCTGTCGTCGTATGCCCTGCTGCACGGCTGGCACAACAGCGCGCGCGTGACCGGGCTGAAGCTTGCCCTGATCCCTGTGGCGATCGGCCTGCTGGCCCCGCTCGGCATCGCGCTCAGCCATCGCTGGGGCATGCGCGCGGTCGGCCTGGTGGGCATGGCGTTCTGTCTCGCTGCGCTGCTCACCTTCGTGGCCATCGGATTCTGGCTGGAGACCGACAGCCTGGTGCCCGGCCTGACCGGGATGTTCGTGTTCGGCGCCGGCCTCGGCCTGTTCATGGCGCCCAACAGCAACGCCACGATCGCCGCCGCGCCGTCCCAGCATTCGGGCACTGCCGCCGGCATGGTGAACCTCATGCGCGTGCCGGGCAGCTGCATCGGCGTATCGGCCGCCTCCTCAATGATGGCGTGGCGGCTCGAGCAACGCGGCGGGCGCGACAGTCTCGACGTCCTGTTCGGCGGCCGCGCGCTCCTCGACGCCATAGAAAGCAGCCTCGTGATACTCATAGTCTTCGCCGTGACAGCCGCCCTGCTGTCACTGCTGCGGCCGCAGAGTCAGTCCTAGTCCATCCGCCGGCGCGACCAGCCGTCGTCGGTCCAGAACTGGGCGTCCGGCCTGAGCTGCCGCCACGACAGCCGCCGCACCGTGTCGCGCCCCACCACGAGAGCGTCGTAGTCGTCGGGAAAAAGCTGGGCGATCGCAGGATCGAGGGCGTTCAGCCCGCCGGCGTAAGTCCCGAAGGCCGGCAGGATCAGCCGATGGCCGTCGGTCAGGAAGCAGCGCCGACGCATGCCGCGGCCGCGCACGGTGAGCGCCGCAACCGGATGGAAGTGGCCCGAAACCTCGCCGCGCACCGGGCCGAACTGCGCCTCGTGGCGGAAGATCAACGGGCCGTCGTTGATCTCTTCGGCGACGTCGCCCCAGCCTGCGGGCGGCGGTGCAGGATCGTGGTTGCCCGCGATCCACACGAAATGCGCACGTTTGGTCAGCCCGTCGAGCATGCGGCGGTCGATTTCGGACAGGCGTTCGCTCGCCGTGCGGTCATGGAAGGAATCGCCCAGGCACACGACCGTCTCAGGCAGCAGCACGTCGATCAGGGCGGTCAGCATCGCCAGCGTCTGGCGCGTGTCGTGGCGCGGCAGGAGCTTGCGCGCATTGACGGCGTAGGACGAGCCCTTCTCGAGGTGCAGGTCGGCCACCGCCAGCAAGCGCCGCGCCGGCCAGTGCAAGGCGCCTGCCGGCAATGCCTGCAGCTTCTCGCCGACGCAGTCGAACTCGAACGGCATCATGGATGGATCACCAGCGCCATTGCCGGCGGCGGCCGCCGGAATACCGCCACGATGTCGCGCAAACTCATGGCGCGCACGATTGACCCGATGACGGGCCATGCGCAAGGTGGTGCGATGCGTCGTCTCGTGGGTTTCGTTCTTGCAGGGGCCGTGCTCGTGCCCGGCCTGGCCGGCGCGCAGGTCCAGCCGCATCGCGCCGAGTATGCGTTGCGCCTCGGCATGGCTGCCAGCGCGCCGCGCATCGGCACGGCCGTCCACGACCTTTCCCTGGATTGCGGCGGCTGGCATCTCAAGCGCGACATCAAGACCGAGATCGCGCTCACGGCCTCATGGAAGATGAGTCTCGCCTCCAAGCTCGACGGCCAGGAGCCCAAGAGCGGCAACGCCTTCCGCTACAGCACGGTGCAGGTCCAGAACGGCAGCGAACGCGAGTTCAGGGGCCGGGTGCAGCGCCAGGGCGGCGAGCTCAAGGCCGAGATCGTCCAGCCCGGCGGTCCGCCCAACCAGTTCGTGCTGCCGCCGCCCACC
Source organism: Rhodospirillales bacterium (assembly GCA_009377525.1). Classification (GTDB taxonomy): domain Bacteria; phylum Pseudomonadota; class Alphaproteobacteria; order Reyranellales; family Reyranellaceae; genus Reyranella. The sequence continues at coordinate 5,293 of WHTW01000189.1, read as the reverse complement.
CTGATGCCGGTCGCCGCCATCGATCACTTGATCGAGAGGTTGCAGGCCAAGGCCGCCAACTTCCCCGCCCTGATGTTCGATGCCGAGGTCATGGGCGATGCCTTCCTGATCGAGGTCACCGAGCAGGAGCGCAGCCAGCTGCGCGCCACCCGCCCGGCCGACAGGCCGGTGGCCGCCCCGCCGGGCAAATCCTGGCCGGTATTCATGACTTTTACGCGCGGCCGCCAGCAGGACACGCGGCCGTTGTTCAGTGTCGGCGCCCTGGTATTCGACAACGGTGTGCTGGACCGGCTGACCGTCGAAACCGGCCTGGTCACCGTCACCGCCGACCTGCAGACCCTGGAGATGCGGCCGGCCCCCAGCTGCCCGAGGTCGTAAGCACCACTCATCCGCCCGCCCGGCACCCGCGTATCTGAGGCCGAGCATCCGGTAGCGGGGTCAGAGGGATGAAAGTTGCCGTCATCGGCGCCGGCGTTGCGGGTCTTGGCGCGGCATGGCTGTTGAGCCGCCGGCACGATGTCGTGATCTACGAGCGCGAGAGTAGGTTCGGCGGCCATGCCTGCACGGTCGATGCACCGGGCGTCGGCCGCAGCCAGCCGGTCGACGTCGGCTTCATCGTCTTCAACGAGCGCAACTATCCCAACCTCGTCTCCCTGTTCGACCATCTCGGCGTGCCGACCAAGCCGTCCGACATGTCGTTCGCGGTCAGCCTCGACGGTGGGCGCTTCGAGTACGGCAGCTCCTTCGCCGGCTTCCTGGCACAGCGCCGCAACATGGTGCGGCCGTCCTTCCTGCGCATGACGCACGACATCCTGCGCTTCAACCGGCTGACGCCCCGCCTGCTCGACAAGTGCGAGGACCTCGACTTCACGATCGGCGACTTCGTCGACGATGCGGGGCTCAGTCCGGCGTTCCGCGACCGCTATCTGGTGCCGATGGCCGCCTGCATCTGGTCGATGCCGCTTGGCCGCATGCTCGACTATCCGGCGCAGACCTTCGCGCGCTTCTTCAATAACCACGGCCTGCTCACCGTCGGTCCGCAACTCGCCTGGCGCACGGTGCGCGGCGGCAGCCGCTCCTATGTCGAGCGCATCGTGGCGCCCTTGCGCCAGCGCGCGCGGCTCGCCACGCCGGCCGGCGCGATCCGCCGCGGCAGCGACGGCGTGCATGTACGCGACGTCGCCGGCCAATGGGACCGCTTCGACAAGGCGATCCTCGCCTGCCATGCCGACCAGGCGCTGGCCCTGCTGGCTGACGCCGACGCCCGCGAGCGCGACCTGCTCGGCCGCTTCGCCTATTCCTCGAACGAGGTCTGGCTGCACGCCGATGCCGCGTTGATGCCGCGCCGCCGTTCGGTATGGTCGAGCTGGAACTACGTGGCCGACAGCGAGGATCGCGACAGCCCGGTGAGCGTGACCTACTGGATGAACCGCCTGCAGGACTTGCCCGACAGCAAGCCGCTCTTCGTATCGGTCAATCCCGGCCGCGCGCCGGCGGCGGCGCTGCAGCGCTTCAGCTTCGAGCATCCGATGTACGACGCCGCCGCGATCCGCGCCCAGCGCAGCCTGCACGCCATCCAGGGGCTGCGCGACACCTTCTTCTGCGGCAGCTACTGCGGCTACGGCTTCCATGAAGATGCCCTGTCGGCGGGCCTCGACGTCGCCGAGCAGCTCGGCGTGCGCCGGCCGTGGCGCAAGCCCGACGAGCATCGCCGCATCGGCGATCCGCCGCGCGTGGTGGCCGATGCACCGATCGGGCCCTTCCCGCTGCCGGTCACGCCGTGAGCAGCCCGGTTCACACCATCGTCGATGCCACGGTGGTCCACCGCCGGCTGCGGCCGCGCGACAATGCCTTCCGCTATCGCGTCGCCTATCTCTGCCTCGGCCTGGAGGCTTTGGAGAGCGCGGCCGGACGCTGGCTGAGCCTCGACCGGCGTGGCCTGGTGTCGTTCCGCCGCGCCGACCATGGCGCGCGCGACGGCTCGGACCTCAAGACCTGGCTGAAACTCATCCTGGCCGGGCACGGCCTGGGCGAGATCTGCGACGGCGACGTCGTGCTGATGACCCTGCCGCGCATGCTGGGCTACGTCTTCAACCCGGTGAGCTTCTGGTTCTGCCGCGACCGCTCAGGGGCGCTGCGCGCCGTGCTGTGCGAGGTCAACAACACTTTCGGCGAGAGCCACTGCTACCTGGTCCATCACGACGACCGCCGGCCGATCGAGCCGGACGCCTGGCTGGAGGGCCGCAAGGTCTTCCACGTCTCGCCCTTCCTGCCGGTCGAGGGCGGCTATCGCTTCCGCTTCCGCCTCGACGACGGGCGGGCCCATGTCGACGTGAACTACCACGACGCCGAGGGCCTGATGCTGGCGACCTCGGTCGGCGGCCGCCGCGAGGCCCTGACCGACGCCAGCGTGCTGCGGCGCTTCCTCGGCAACCCGACCATGACCCTGGCGGTCATCGTCCGCATCCACTGGCAGGCCTTGCATCTGCTGTGCAAGCAGGCGAGATTTCACCGCAAGCCCGCTCCACCGGCGGAGCTGGTGACGCGCTGAGCCTGCATGACGATCGCTGCCCGCTTTGTCCTGAAAGCCCTTGAACGCCTCTCGGTCGGGCGACTCACCCTCCACCTCCCGGACGGCACGACACACCGCTTCGGCAGCGAGGAGGCCAAGCCCCAGGCCGAATTGCATGTCAGGGATTGGCTCTTCTTCCGCCGCGTCCTGCTCGACGGCGATATCGGCTTCGCCGAGACCTACATGGAAGGCTTGTGCGATTCGCCGGACCTTCCCGGCCTGATCGCGCTCCTGGCGGAGAACGAGAAATCGCTGGGCCGCATGGCCCATACCAATGCGCTGCACGACCTGATGCTCAGGTTCCTCCACCGGCAGCGCCGCAACTCGCGCAAGGGCTCGCGCAAGAACATCCACGCCCACTACGACCTCGGCAACGAGTTCTACCGGCTGTGGCTCGACCCGACGATGACCTACTCGTCCGCCCTGTACGAGGGCACGGACGGCAAGCCGCTGGAGGCCGCGCAGACCGCCAAGTACGAGCGCATCCTCGAGCAGATCGGCGCCCAGCAGGGCGACAGCATCCTGGAGATCGGCTGCGGCTGGGGCGGCTTCGCCGAAACCGCGGCGCGCCGCGGCATGCGCGTCACCGGTGTCACGATCTCCCAGCAGCAGCTCGAGTATGCCCGTGCGCGGCTGGAGCGCGCCGGTCTGGCCGACCGGGTCGACCTGCAGTTCCGCGACTATCGCGACGTGGAGGGGCGCTACGACCACATCGTGTCGATCGAGATGGTCGAGGCGGTGGGCGAGCGCTACTGGCCCGACTACTTCGCCGCGCTGAAGCGCCATGTTGCGCCGGGCGGCTCGATCCTGGTGCAGGCGATCGTCATCGCCGACGACTTCTTCGAGAGCTACCGCCGTCATCCGGACTTCATACAGACCTACGTCTTCCCGGGCGGCATGCTGCTGTCGCCGCAGAGCCTGCGCGAGCAGTGCCGCCAGGCCGGCCTGAAGGTCGCCGAGCTCTACAGTTTCGGCCGGGACTATGCGCGCACCCTGGAGACCTGGCTGGGCCGCTTCGACCGGGTCGCCGACCAGGTGGCGAAAATGGGCTTCGACGACCGATTCCGCCGCATGTGGCGCTACTACCTCGCCTATTGCGCCGCCGGCTTCTCGACCGGCCGAACGGACGTATTGCAGGCCCACTTCCGACATATATAACTGTCACCAGGGAAGGCGCTGAAGCGGCGCGAACAGGAAGGCAAAATTCGCGTGCATGCGCCAATGACCAGGACCGGATCGGCCGGCTCGTCCGTACGGCTGACATTCGGCCGTCTGGTCGCCTACTCCACCAACCAGCTGCCGCTCAACATGGCGGCCCTGCCGGTGGTGCTGAACGTCAGCCACTTCTACGGCGAGGTCCTCAAGGTGCCGCTCGGCATCATGGGCCTGATCTTCATCGCCGCGCGCGCCATCGACGCCATCCAGGATCCCGTCATCGGCCTGATCAGCGACAAGTTCACCCATCGCGGGCCGCGCGGCCGGCTCACCTTCGTGGCGCTGATGCTGCCGCTGATGATCGGCGGCTTCTACATGCTGTTCCATCCGCCCGAGGCGCTGTTCGTGCAGCCGACGCTGCTGGCGATCTGGCTGTTCGTGGCGCTGTTCGTGGTCCATCTCGGCTATGCCGGCGTGTCGATCAGCTATCACGCGCACGGTGCGGAGCTTACCGACGACTACAACGAGCGCACACGCGTCACGGTCGGTCGCGAGGTGTTCGGCCTGATGGGCATGACGATCGCCGTGGTGCTGCCGACCATCTTTACCGCCAAGCTCGGCGAGCACCAGGGCTACGTCTATATGGGCCTGGTCTTCATCCCCATCGCGCTGGCCTTCGCCCTGCCCACGCTGATCTGGTCGCCACCGTCGGTGCATCCGCCGGTCGTGCGCGAGAACCCGGAAATCCACGTCCGCTACTTCCGCAACTGGCTGGTGAGCCTCGCGCCCTCGCTGGCGCGGCCGACGCGCAACATGGAAGCGAGCACTTCGCTCAAGGCCCTGGTGCCGTTCTTCGCGCCGATGAAGAACCGCCTGTTCCGCCGCCTGCTGCTGGTCTTCATCATCAACGGCGCCGCGCTGGGCGTCGCCGTCTCGGTGATGCTGTTCTATGTCGAGCACGTGCTGAAGGGTAACAAGCTGCAGGCCGGCATCATCCTGCTGGTCTATTTCGGCGCGGCCGCGCTCAGCGTGCCGATGTGGCTGTTGCTGTCGCGCCGCTACAGCAAGACCGCGGCCTGGTTCATCGCCATGGTCATGACCGCTGCCGCCATGTCGCTCGCGGTCTTCCTGGGCGCCGGCGACTTCGCGCTGTTCGTACCCATTGCCGTGATCACGGGCATGGGCATCGGCGCCGACTACGGCCTGCCGCCGTCGGTGCTGGCCGACATCATCAATGCCCCGGAAGGCAAGGACACGCAGGGCGACACCGGCGCCTATTTCGGCCTGTGGGCGCTGGCGACCAAGCTCGCCACCGCGATCGGCGCGGCGGGCTCGCTGCCGGTGGCGGCCCTCCTGGGCTTCAACCCCAGCCGCGGCCAGTACAGCGGCTCGGCGCTGATCTTCGTCTATATCGCACTGCCGGTGGCCATCAAGATCGCTGCGGCACTGCTGATCTGGTTCATCCGCATCGAAGCCGAACGCGGCACGGTGCGCGACGAGCTGATGGGGCGGCGCTAGAGCGATTCCCGATTTGATGGAACCGCGAGCGGTTCCATCAAATCGGGA
>WHTW01000188.1 GCA_009377525.1 Rhodospirillales bacterium | reverse complement strand
GCATAACGCCAAACAGTCGACCTACTTTCGTTCGCCTTAGTACGTCAGCAGTCCTGGGACTGCAAGCGAGCACATTCGCGGAGGTATGCCGAGGTGGGCCCGGTAGTTGATGCCGCTCCAAGTGCGCGTCGCCAGTACAGGTGCGCGTCGCATTCCCACGTGTAGCCCACCCCTCCGAACACCTGGATGAGTCGTTCCCCACTGTCGCGGAGGGCATCGACAGCAAGAGTGTAAGCTCCATATATTGCGGCTTGCCGCTCGTCTTCGCTCATGCTGCCAGCGTCAACAGCATGGCCGGCAAAGTACGTCAAGTTACGAGCCGGCTCGAGGTCAAGCAGACAATCCACTAGGAGGTGCTGAACGGCCTGAAAACTCCCAATTGGACGGCCGAACTGCTCACGGATTTTGGCATACTCAATTCCTGTTGACAGAAAAGCATCGAGAGCACCCACGCATTCAGCTGCGGCGCATACTGCGGTCAGCAGCACAGCATCGCGCACGGCTCCTCGGACCCGGGCTATGACGGGTGCGCGCTCAAGCTCATAGGCTACAAGCGGGCGAGAAGGATCCAGCGTCGGCTGGACGGTGCGGCGGCAGTTCGGCGCGAGCAGCAGCAGGTCAGTACCCACTCCCACCGCGAGGAACTCAGCCGTTCTGGCCCCGGGAACGGCGAGAACACGTCCGGTAACCCGCTGTTGTCTCACCGTCAGGTCAATGTCCGGCAATCCTGGCATGGGTAAGGCGACGTCGACGCTTTGTGTGCCCTCGACGAGTCCTTCGGGGCACCCGGCGACTCCTCCCAGGCCCCGGGACACTGCCGCATGCCAGCCCAGCGGGATCGGGGCGACGAACGTACCAGCGGCCTCGGCGGCCAACACCAGATCGAGTGCAGTTCCTCCACCACCGCCGACCTGCTCGCTCGCCGCCAGGCTGGGCCAGCCGCCGTCGACGGCTACCGACCACACGCGTTCCGATGCGGTGGCGTCGTTCTCCGCCATAGCACGTGCGCGCGCAAGGCCCTGGCAGTCGCTCAACGCCTTCCGGACGGCCTTGGCGAATTGTTGCTGGTAATCTTCTAGTTCGAAATCCATCCTATTACCCTTTGGGGAGTTTCAATACCTTCTCAGCGAGGATGTTGTATTGGATTTCTGTAGTGCCAGCGGCGAGGGTCGACATTCGAGACTGCATGAACCCGAATTGCCACCGGGCGGAATCGACTGAATCCGTGGCCTCGCGGGCCAATCCACCGGCCCAGCCCTGGAGCATCGCGCCGGTTTTGTATATCTCCTGCTCAAACCGGCCCCGGAGCACCTTCAAGACCGAATTTTCGGGACCCGGCCGCGCACCGCGGGCGCTGGCCGACAATGCCCGCAGTGCCGTGTACCGCATCGCGTCCAGTCGCAGCCGCAACCGTGCGACCTCCAACTCGCCCGTTCCGTGCCGCACGCAAAGAGCATAGAGATCATCGAGGGTACGGCGCCATTTGATCTGGGTTCCAAAGAAGGTGCTGCCGCGTTCGTGGCCGAGTAGTGCACCCGCCACCGGCCAACCGGATCCTACTTCACCCACAACGTTCCCGAGCGGGACGCGTACGTTATCGAAATGTACTTCGTTGAAATCGGAGTCACCAGTAATCTGCCGAAGCGGGCACACTGTGATCCCAGGTGCATTCATCGGGATCAGCACGAAAGTCAGACCACGATGCCGGTCCTCAGGAGACCCCGTCCGTACCAGTGCGAAGCACCAGTCGGCGACATGGGCCAGAGTCGTCCATACCTTATGCCCCGTGACCACGATCTCATCGCCACTGATCTCCCCGCGGGTCCGCAATGCCGCGAGGTCGGATCCTGCGTCGGGCTCGCTGAAACCCTGGCACCACAGCTCATCGGCAGCCAGCAGCGGCGGGATGAACCTGTTTTTCTGCTCCTCCGTGCCGAATGACAGCAGGACTTGGCCCAGCATGCGCACGTTCGCCAAGCCTATGATGTCGGGAGCTCGCTGCCGCGCGAGCTCTTCATAAAACAGCATCATCTCAACGATCCCGGCCTCGCGGCCGCCGAATTCGCGAGGATAGTTCAGCCCGACCCACCGGCCACCGTGTAGCCGCCGTTGCCACTCCCGCAGGAATCGAACGCGTTCCGGTCCCGGCGGTGGCACCTCGTCCGGCATGTTTTCCCGGAGCCACGACGCGAATTCCTCCTGGAACTCAATCTCCCGAACCGTCAACTCGAAATCCACACGACCTCCCTGATCGCAGTCTGTCTCGTGAACGCGACCCCACGCGCCGGCGAACGCGCCCGTAGCCGCCAGGGTCTGGACACATTTTCCTACCTCTCAGAACACACTCCGTCGCCAACGGCGTCGAGCCGACGAGGCGGCTCACGCCCCGGGAAAGTGCTGCCCACCTGCACCGCGGCGCTGGGGCTGGCGTGTCGGGTGCCCATCCCTGACAGTCGGCGGCATGCTGTTGACGATGGCCTGCTGGGCACGCTCTGGAAGCTGCGGCAGGATGTTCATCACGCGTTCCGCCCGCCGAGTGGCCCCCGCGCGATTCGGCAGTCCCGGGCTTGGCTGCAACTGGGACATTAGTTCCAAACCGGCTCCGTTTTCCGTTACTTCGCCATTCTGTTCCGACCATGACTCCCTTGCCAGTTCGGCAGCGTCTTTTTCCTCCGACATGCCGATGGGCCCTACCCGCGCGCCGCGAAGGAACTGCTTCACCGCTGGCTCCTCTGAGGTCAGCAATACCTCACGAGGCCCGAACATGACCAGTTCACGCCGGAAAATCATGCCGATATTGTCCGGCAACGTCCGCGCAGTATTGATATCGTGGGTAACGACCAGAATTGTAGAATCAGTCTGCGTGTTCAGGTCAACGATCAGCTGATTGAGATAGGCCGTACGCACCGGATCCAGACCAGAGTCAGGCTCATCAAACAAGACAATTTCAGGTTCCAGCACCAGAGCGCGGGCCAACCCAGCTCGTTTCCGCATCCCCCCGGAGAGTTCCCCCGGCAGTTTATGCTCAGTGCCCAACAGTCCCACTAGCTCCAGCTTTTCGTGGACAACGTCCCGGATTTGGTTCTCGCTTTTCCGGGTATGCTCGCGTAACGGAAATGCGACATTGTCATACAAATTCATCGACCCAAATAATGCGCCGTCCTGAAAAAGAACACCAAAAAGCTTCCGCAGCTCGAACAATTTGTTCTCGCCACAGCGCACCAGGTCGGTGTCATGAATGATGATCGATCCCTGCTCGGGCTTCAGCAACCCGACCAACGACTTCAGGAATACTGACTTGCCCGTGCCTGACGGGCCCAGCAACACGCTAATCTCACCTCCTGGTAGCGTGAGCGTCACATCGGACCATATATTTTGTGGACCGAAAGACTTGCTTAAGTTCTTCACGGCCACTTCGACACCGCTACTCACAACAACCTCCCGCTCTTCTCATCATCGTACGGCCCCTCAAATTCGAGACGCTTCCCGCCACACCATGAACTGCACGCATCTCGGTGCTGCTCAGACCGGCGCGAGTTCCGACACAAGCCACCGATCGCCAGCCCGCTCCATGGTCATCCGGACCCGGCTGCCATTGGTCTTCTGCGCGTCCGATCCCACGCTCTGCGTGTACTGGTTAATGAACAAGAGCACTACGGTTCGATCAGGCTCCGCTGTCACGACGGACGCAGCCACCACGTCCACGCGTGTATTGACCTTCTGCTGCTTCACGGCAGGAATCATGGTCTTCTGTGCCAAGTCGGAATACTCTTCAAGAAACTTCCCGGTGAGATGCTGCCGTGCCTGTTCTACGTCCCGATCGACCGACCGGAAGTCATAGGAGAGGGTCTCGACAGCCGCCGTCCGTGCTGCCTCAACGGCTGCGGTCCGGGCGTTTTCCGCCAGTGCAAAGTGCTGCTGATACCTCCAAAGCATGCCGGTTCCCGTACCAGCCAGAAGGACGATCACGACCAACACGCTCAGCACCAGTCGTGGACGCCCGGCTGCGTGTGCCACTACTCGCGCTATTGATCGGCCCGCAGTTCGCACACTTCGTTTAGATTTATTCAACATATCGAGTTCCTACGATTCATGGCACGAACTCCACATTGGATATCAGCCATCGGTTGTCTTGTTTTTCCAACGTGACCGCTAGGCGGTAATCACGGGGCTCTCCCTCCGGTGCAGCGCTGTTTCGGACTTGCGCCTGGGCGGCCACCAGCACACGCACCGACTTCTCGTCCTTTTTTTCGATACCGATCTCGCGGATATCACCGGAGGAGACCACTTTCGACTGCTTCACGAGATCAACGAAATCGTTCGACCTCTCAGTAAAATCCTTCTTGAACTGACCGGTAGTACCCTCAAGCAGTCTTTTCACGTCCCTGTCGGCGGTATTGTGATCGATCGTGGTCAGGTTGATAATTCCCTGGCGTGCCGCCTGCGTGGCGTCTTCGCGCTCCGTCTCTTCGTTGAGTTCCTGCCGCACGTCCACGGCTAATATCACGCTGACTGTCATCAGTACGAACAAAACAACAGCCAGAAGACCAACCACCGCCACGAACCACCGTGACCAGCGCGACCGTGCGAGCTGTGCTGCAGTTTGGTCCGGATCGCCGCTACCTCCCTGTGCTGCGGCACGTTCCGGCTCAGTGGCCTCAGGCGCCGGTATATTGCTGCCCTCCGCCCCGTCCTCCTGCTCAGACTCACCCGGATCCGCAGTTTCCTCGTCTTTCCTGTCGAAGTCGTTGCTTTCTGGCTGATCCATCGCTGACCTGTCGTTGCCATCGTGCGCGCAAGTTCCATTGTCCACCGCAGGCGCTTCCGGTTCCGTCTTTCTCAGCGCCTGATCGGTTCGAGCAGTAATGTCTGCCATGTCATACTCTCCGATCTTGGTGCGGGATTGCTAAAGCCGCCAATGACGTAGTTGTAGTTTTGACCGTCGTTTGTCGTATATCGGCCCGATTCCGGATCGTATAGCTCGGAGGAGGCCGCGCGGGCTTTCGGTGGTTCGAACGGGCCAACGGTGCCTTCGGGCCGGAACCCCTCGCCCCGGCATTGCGCGGGCGTTGCCGCCCGCTTGCCGGGGGCCTGCGGGCACGGGCTGTTCCGGGCACCTCTCACCCCCGTTGGGTCGTTCTTTGGCAACTTGCAGTAGAAGTTATCTGGCGTGGGTATGGGATTCACCTGCTCCGGATGGCGCCGTTGCTCCGGTGGCGTGAAACCCAGAGTGCACGGCGGCGGATTGTTGACGTTGGCCTTGAAGTCCAAGTTGGCTGAATCTTCCTCTGCCAGAGGAAGGGTCATTGTCTGCAGCGTCGTCACGGCGAGCGGGTACAGCACCAGTACCTGTTCAATGGATGGGTTATAGGTAACCGCGACCTGCCCTACCGACACAAGGTTGCCCAGCAGAATAGGCAAAGTAGGCCTTAAATCTTGGAATAGGCTGTTGACCTGCTTGGCGGCGGGCTGCCCCTTGTCGAGCAACGTCCGCAGATCACGGTCACTCGACCGCACCTGATCAGTGAATCCAGCTAGATCCTTCGTCCACGAGCGGACTGAGCGGTGGGTCTTTCTTTGCGTGTCCAGCAACGGCTCTAGATCCTGGACCAGCTTCTGCGTCGGGCCGTAATTCTGATCCGCGGTTTTCACCAACTTCTGCAGGTTGTCGATGAGCCGCTGCAAATTGGGGCCACTACGGCCCATCGCGAGATACGCTTCGTCGATCGTCGTGTCAAGGCTGCTGCGGGGCACGCTCGCGAGCAGTTTATTGGCTCCGTCCAGCACACGACTAATGCCCGGCTCGACCTGTGTGCGGCTCGCCGGGATCGCGCTGTTGTGTGCCAAGAACGGTGGACCGGCTCGTTGCGGAGTCAGCGCAACGAACTGCTCACCGACTGCGGACATACTCCGGATTTCGACTTGGGTATCAGACGGGATTGCAATGTCGTCGTCGACCGTCATCTCCACGTCGACCGCTGTCTCGGTTACGCGGACGGCACTGACCTCACCGATCTCGGCACCCCGGTACACAACATTGTCGTTGGGATATAGGCCCCCGCCTTCAGAGAAACGGGCAGTTATTTTGTACGTACCGAACCCCAATTGGCCCGGGAGGTCCACGTAGACGAAAGCCATGATCAGTATGCCAACGACGGAGATGACCGAATAGGCAATCAACTGGCCTCGAACAAAGCGGGAAATCATCGTGTACCTCCGAAAAGCGGTCCGAGCAGTCCCCCATCTTCCTCGTCCGGCGGCGGGGACTCAGGAGTAGTGTCGCCGCTGTCGCCACCGGACCCACTACTCGATGACGGCGCGCTCGATGACGGCTCGCCATCCGGGGCGTTCTGCAGCGGAGCCCTGAGAGGATCCTTTGCCTCTCCTGCCATACCTGGGAAATGGCCGAGGGCTCCTTCCAAGCCGGACAGCACTCCTTCCAACGGGGTACCCGATAGGAACCCTCTGTCCAAGGCGTCCATCGTGAGATCTGCCGTGACACGGATATTGAAGTAATCACCGCGCCCGGCATTTTCGAACGTCTCTAGAGGAAACAGAACCGTGAAGGCGAGCTTCATGGAATCGGTGAGAGATTTTCCAGAGTCCGCAAGGCGTGCTAGCGTAGGCTCCAGGTTCCGCAGGTTAGCGACAAGGTCAGCCCCGGAACTGTTAATCACTCGGGTGATTACGTCTCCCAGACTGCCCACCTCCGCGAGCATCTTCGTGAGATCCGCTCGCTCACGATTCAGGACTTTAAGGGCCGGTCGGATATCCTCAATACTCCGGGCAATGACCTTGTTTTGGTCAGCCATCTTCCCGCTAAGACGGTCCAGCCCATCAATCGCTCGCACAATCTCAGTCTTTTGCTCCTCCAGTCCGCCGACAAACGTACGCAGGCGGCCGATCAATTCTCGCGACGGCCCCTCGCGGCCCGACAGCGCCCGATTGAGCTCCCCAATGATGGTCTTCACCTGGCTGAGCCCGGCCCCGTTGAGCACGAACGCAAGCGCGCTGAGTACTTCCTCGGTCCTGGGAAAAGCACTTGCCCGCGACAACGGGATAACGTCACCATTCTGGAGCCGACCCACAGGTTGCTCGCCCGGTGGCGGCCCCAACTCCATGTGTTTTTGCCCTAACAAGCTGGTCTGTCCCATTTTCGCAACCGCATTTGCGGGTAGAGCAACGTCGCGATTGAGCAATACGGTGACGACAGCGTTCCAATCCTTGGCGTGTACGTCGTCGATAGTCCCGACAACCACATCCGCGACGCGAACCTGCGTGTTGGGCAATACCCCGTTTGCCTCGGGCATTTCGATGCGGACAGAATAGGAGCCATCGCCTCTGCCTTCCGTTCCTGGCAGCGGCAGCGAGTTCAGGCCAGTGAACTCACAGCCGGTGAGGACCAGGACTGCCGCGAAAGTAGCTGGCAACGTTATGGCCCAACACCGGGTTGGTCTCTTCTGCATCATTCGCCACCTCCCGGCGTAAGCAAACCCTCCAGGTCCGGCAACTGGCCGCCGGGAGCCGTCGGCCCGTCGCCCCCTGGTAGTAGGCCATTGCCAATGTGCGGATCCTGGTTCGGGTCCTCACCCCTCCGGACCACCGGATTCAGCCCGATCGGCGGGTAGTTCATTCTGAGCTGGTTCAGCAAGGGGCCTAGATATTTCGCGCACAGTGCTGCACCCTTTTCCGGGGTCGGTGTTGACGCCGCGATTCCTGAGCAGAGGAACTCCGCTGGCGTCTGCAAGTTGACCGCAGCCAGAGCTCCTGTCAACGAGCCACGAGCGGGAGAATAAATGTTGTAGAAGTTTGCCAAGGCGTTCGGGGCCACGTGAAGGATGTTTTCGAGGGCCTCCCGCTGCTGTGCCAGCACCCCGGTTACCTCGGCGAGGCCGTCCACGTTCGTACGCACAGCGCGGCGGTGGGTTCGCACGAACTTCTCGACCGTCCCCACGGTCTCGGCCAGGGTTGACAGAGCGAGGCTGAGTTCTTTGCGGTTGGCCGCAAGCATTCCGGACACGGCGTCGAGCCTCTCATTGAATGCGACCAGCTGCTCGTCGCTCGCTGCCAGGGCGGAGACGAACACTTGGAGGTTCCGCACGGTGCCGAACATGTCCTCGCGTCCTTCAGAGATTATTCGAGTCGCCTGAGTGAGCTGATCTACGGCATCATGAAATCTTTGCCCCTGGCCGTGCCCTGCTTGTGCTGTCGCGTTCAGAAAGCGGGAGAGCGCGCCTGTCTTGTTTGCACCGTCGGGTCCGAGTGCCTCAACTAGCCTGGACAACTGCTTTTTGGTCTGGCCCCACTCGGCAGGAACACTCGTGCGTTCCTGTGGAATCGTGGCCGCGTCTGGCAGGTCCGGCCCGCCGGTGTAGGCGGGAGTCAGCTGAATAAACCGGGCCGAGACGAGGTTCGGAGAGACAATTACAGCATTAGCGGTGGCCGGCACCTTGACATCCTCGTCATATCGGAACGTCACACGCATACGCGCACCGTCCGGTTCAATGCGGTCGATCTCGCCGACCGGGACGCCCAGGACACGCACTTCGTCGTTTTCGTATATACCGGTAGTCCTGGCAAAGTACGCAGTGGCCGTCTTCTCGCCTTTGGTTCCTGCCAGCCCCAGCGCCGACGCAACCAGTAATCCCACCAGAGTGAGAGCGAGTAGCGATCGCCCTTTTCTGGAGGACGGTAGTTTCACTCTGGAGGAAGATGTTCTCACAGAACTCAAGGACGGCAGTCTCGGAAACCTCATCGTGGGCCTCCTACTTGTGGCGTTCCTGGTTGATGCGGCAATGGTGGATTATTAAAGCGAGCGAACTCCTTGGCCATGGGCGGCCCGATGAGGTTCCCGGGAACCAGATTCGGGATATAGGCGTTGAAGAACGGCCCGCTGGCTACCGACTCGCCAAGCGACCTCGCAAACGGTCCCAGTCGCTGGAGGGCGACCGCCAGGTTGCCCTCATTGCGCTTGAGCACTTCCAACACCGCTTCCAGACGCTGCAGGGCGGGTCTGAGTTCTGCTCGATTCTCGGCCATCAGAGCGTTGGTCTGGCGGGCCATAGCCGAGGCGTTGACGATCAGCCCGCGGATGGCTTGGCGCCGTTGGCTCACTTCCTGCAGCAACGCGTTGCCGTCCACCACCAGCGTCCTCATCTGCTCCTTGCGGCTCGCCAGGACGCCGGTGGCGCCCTCGGCGTGGGCGAGTAGCTCCTTGAGGGCCTTGTCCCGGGAGTTCACGGTCTCCGAAATCCGCTGAATGCCTTCCAATGCGGAGCGGGCCTCGGGGCTGACCTGCTCCAGCGTGCCCGACATGGTATCCAGCGCTTCCGTGAGCTGGCCGACGTCGATGTTTCGGACCTTCTCAGTCGCCTGTCCAAGCTCCTCGGTCAGCTGGTACGGCGCGGTCGTCCGTTCCAGCGGGATTACCGAACCCGAGGGCAGCTCCTCGCCTCCCCGTGGTGTAACCTCAAGAAACTTCTTGCCGAGAATGGTTCCGGTCTTGATCGCCACTGTGGTGTCCTCACCCAGCGTCACTCGGCTGTCATTGATGACAAAATCGACTGCCACACGCGACCCGTCGAGGCTTACGGAGCCCACCTTGCCGACACCTATTCCGGCGACGTGAACTGGATCATCGGGCCTCAGACCACCGGCCTCCGCGACCAGCGCCCGGTAGTCCCGTCCGGTGAGCAATGGCAAGCTCCCGAGACTGAGCGCTCCGACCAGGAGCAGCGCTGCTGCCCCAGTACCGACGATAGCGATCAGGGTCGGATTCATCTCGGAAAACCGTTTCATGACGATCCCTGGCACCTTTCCGTCTGCTCATTGCTACTAAATTCGGGCGTCATCATCGGCTTCCCGTCCGGGCCGGTTAGCTTTACTCGAACGCTGCACAAGTAGAAATTGAAGAAATTGCCGTAGGCGCCGAATCTCGACAGTTTCATGTAAGCGCCAGGGAGTTTCCGAAGGACACGATCCAAGGTATACGAATTGTCATCAAGGATCGTAGCCGTACGATGCAACCCAGTGATAGTTCCCTTCAGCGGGTCACGAACCTTGGGAAGCAGCTCAGCGACACTGCCCGACATCGTATTGATCTTTGCTAGCGATGCCCCAATCTGGCGCCGATCCGCCGACAACCCGCTGACCAGTCGTTGCAGTTCCGAAACAGTGCTCGAGAACTCTTGATCTCGCTCGTTCATAGTGCCGACAACAGTGTTGAGCTGATTGATCACACGCCCGATTACCGCGTCTCGGTCTGCTACAGTGTTCGTCAACGACGCCGTGCTTCTCAATAGCCCCTCGATCGACCCGGATTCCCCCTGCAACACAGCAATGAGGTTGGCCGTGAATTCGTTGACCTGAGCCGGGGAGAGTGCGTCGAACGTTGGGCTCAGCCCGCCCAGCAGATCGTCGAGATCCAGCGCTGGGGCCGTTTGTGATGCGGGAAGCGTCCCGCCTTCCTCCAACGGCCGGTTCGGCCCGGCACCTTCCATGAGCTCAAGGTACCGGTGCCCAATGAGATTCTCGTAGCGCACTTCGGCACGGCTCCCTTGCATGACTTGCTGCCGCGATTGCACCTTAAAGGTTGCGAGCGCCTTTTTCTGGCCGTGGATTTGTACCTCAACTACCTTGCCCACCGGCGCCCCCGCGATACGGACGGTGTCACCGACCTCCAGTCCGCTGGCGTTCTCAAACACCGCTCGGTACGTCTTCGTGCTCTCTATACGCGCCTCGGTCACGATAATTCCTGTCACCACCAGGCCGAATACGCAAATAACGATAAAAGTTACCAACTTAAAAACGGGAACCTGTGTTTTCATCGTGGACCCACCTCCGACTTCGGCTGGGCCAGTGGGCCAAACAGATGCGTCACCAACGGCGGATCTCCCGGTCCCAGCCGATCGTCACGGCCTTCGGGGAAGATATTCGTTCCCGTGTTCCGCTGCCGATAGGGAGTTGGCACCTCACTGGGCTTCAGCAATGGCAAGCCGTAACAGCCCGGCCCACCCCGAGCGCCCACAATCGGCAGATCCTTAGGATACCGATACGGCTCCGCACCCGGCAGGAACCCCACGTTGAGGTTGAGATACGGGCTTGTGCCGCCTTCGACGGGCTCCAGCAGTTTGTTCGCATTATCTAAACCCCGCAGCAGGCACGGCAACTCCGAAGAATAGCGTGCGACAAGCGACGTGGTAGGCCTGAGCAAGTCCAGCGCGGTCACAAGATTCTGTTCGTTTTCAACCAGCACCTGCCGCACGCTGCCGCTCAGCGTGGTGACATCCCGAAGGATGGTGTCAATCGAATCCTGCTTGTCCACGATCGTCCCGCTGGTAAACGTGGCATTATCAAGAACCCGCAGCAGGTCAGGCGCCACGTCGGCGTACAGCTCTGCCACGTCGGCCGTTTTCGCTATGTCCCGTTTCACGGTGGGGAGGTGACCATTCAATCGCCCTAGATAGGCGTTCGCCAGGACAAGGGTCTTACCAAGCTCGTCACCGCGTCCTTCTAGTCCTGTGGCGAGCCCTGAGAGTGCCGCGTTGAGCTTGCCCGGTTCCACCGTGTGCAGCACCTCCTGAAGATTTTCCAGTACATCGTTCGCCTCCGACGCGACGTGATCAGCTCTGAGCGCGTCACCGGAACTCAGCCGCCGGGATGTGGGCTGGGGGCGGGGGTCAAGGCTGATAAATTTCGCGCCGAAGGCGGTCTTGGCTTTAATCGTCGCCCGCACGTTCGCAGGGATCATTTCCAAGTTACCGCGTTCCACGTCGGCCGTGATCAGCACGCCATCCTCGACTTGCTTAACGTCCGCGATCTTGCCGATTTTGACGCCACGGAACTTTATATCCTGGTCTTTTTCCAAGATCAGTCCGCTACGGTCGGCTTTCACCGTAAGTTTGTCGTATGACACGAACTCCTGTTGAAACAACCCCACGGCCACGTAACCAACGACAGCCACCACCACGAGCGCTGCCGCGCCGTACAGCTTGTACCGAATCCTCGCGAACGCCGACATTAGCCTCACCCGGAGATATGAAAGGTCTGGAAATTACCGAACAGAGCGAGTGCCATGGCCACGTCGACGAACAGCACGACGACCATTGAGCTACGCACTGACTTACCAACGGCTTCGCCCACGCCCGCAGGTCCGCCCGTCGCGTGGTAGCCATAGTACGTATGGATCAGCATCGCGAGCGCCGTCGCCACAAGAGTGGAGACGCCCGCCATGACAATATCTAATGGGACAAGAAACCTGTTGAAATAGTGATCGTAAACTCCACCAGATTGTCCATAGAACAATTTTACCCAGAGCTCACTCGACCAGTAGGACGCCATCGTGGCCAGCAAGAATAGCGGAATCACCACCAGGACGCCGGCGATGATCCTCGTGCTAACCAGGAATGCTACTGGCCGCACGGCCATTACCTCGAGAGCGTCTATCTCCTCGCTCACTCGCCTGGCCCCGAGCTCGGCGGTTGTGCCAGCTCCGAGGGTGGCAACGATTCCGATCCCGGCGATCGCAGGTGCGATAATCCGTGTGTCGATGACTGACGCAAATACGGCGGCCATGGACGACACCCCGATGTCATCCATATTGTTATAGCCCTGCACGCCCACAATTCCACCCACAGCGAACGTCAGCAGGCACGTAACCACCACCGTCCCGCCGACCACAGCTAGTGCCCCGGTGCCCAGACTCATCTCGCCGAGCAGACGTAAAACTTCCTTCTTGTATCCAGTCAGGGCCTTAGCGCTCGATCGCAGCGCAGTCCCATAGAAAGAAACCTGGCGACCGAGGTTTTCCAATCCTGCGGCCCACTCACGCTCCTCATGGGAGATTGGCTCGGGCTTCGTTCCCCTTTTCATTACTTATCACCTAACCTGGGACGGCTTCGAACCAGATCGCGCTGAGCAGGACGTTAAAGAAGAACAAGGCGACAAAAGAATAGATGACCGTCTGGTTGACCGCTTCACCGACACCTTTCGATCCACCCTTCACATTCAACCCCAGATAGCAGCCCATGAGTCCAGCGATGTGGCCGAACACCACCGCTTTCGCCGTCGCTAGCACCATCTGCGAAGCTCCAACGACGAGGGTGAGATTTTCGACGAACCCGCCGGGTGTCGCGCCGTGAAAAAAGACAGCTACCGAATAAAAAGCAGCCAGACCGAACATGTTGCCCAACCCCATGAGCAACACCGAGAGCACCGTTGTCGCGACAACCCGAGGAACAACAAGCCGATAAATCGGATCGATTCCCAGGACCTCCAGAGCGCTAATTTCCTCACGAATCGTCCGCGCACCTAAATCGGCACAGATCGCGGTGGCCCCGGCTCCCCCAATGACCAGAACGCTGATAATCGGCCCGAGATTCTCAATCACGGATACAGCGGCGGCTACCCCGGCTACATCGGGGGCGCCCAACTCAACCATCAGGAGGTCAAATGTCAAGGCTGTAAAAAACGAAAATCCCAGCATCAGACCAATACACGGTCCAATCGAGACAGCGGCGATTCTCCAGAACTGAGTTACGAACTCCCGCCACTGAAACGGCCATCTAAAAGTTGCACGCTCCGTGTCCAGGGCCATCGCGTAGAACCCACCCACCTCCCTCGCGACTCCGTCCACTTTTACGGTCATCGAGCATTCCTCTCATTCGCCGTCCCAGTACACCTGCTCCCGGCGGGATCCGTTGACAGTCGCCCGAAGCCACTGTTCCGACGTAATTTCAGTTTAGGAAACGGTTTTATTCCCATCTCCGGCCTCTGTCTGCTCCGCGTCCCAGGTTTTCGCCGTCACGCCCGCCGCTCGCAGTTTGTACTTCTACACCCGGCCTGTCGGCGTGCGGGGCAGGTCGTCGACAATCTCGAAGTAGCGCGGCACTGCAAAG
>WHTW01000187.1 GCA_009377525.1 Rhodospirillales bacterium | reverse complement strand
AAGAACGACCGCTACCCGCTCTAGCCAGGGGCGCCTGGAAGGACGCGAGCAACGCATATATATCCGTTGGAATCACAGTGCAGGACTCGCGCGCCAACGTTGTGAGCAGCCGCGGTCCGACTTCGAACGCATCCTGAACCTACATTCGGGTTACCGGATCACCGGTCGGGGAAATCGACAGCGCTTTCACGTGGTGCTTGGCGTACCGGTCAGCAACTTTCGCACTCTTATCCGAGCGCCGATGAAGCCGTAGAGGCTTCTCGACAGCGTCCGCGGCTTCACCGTTCCCGTTCGATCCTAATCACCATCCAATGCATCGTTCTGTCGCCGACCGAGAACTCGATCTCCTCTTCTTCTCGTGCACCAAGTAACGCCGCTCCAGCCGGGTGCTTTACAGAAACCACGCCGAGGTCCGGATCGTGCCGATCGGCCGTGAGGAGAATCACCCTCACTCTCGACTCGTCGCCGATCTGGACCTGCACGCGGTCGCCGACTTCCACGACGAGTTCGGCGCCCTCGCGTTGCCTGGGAGCCTGCCGCTCTTCGAGGTCATTCACTGACGGCGTGGCGGCGCTAGTTGGGGTCCCATCCTCGTCGCCGGCAGCCGGAGCAATGGTGCGAAACTCGGTCCATACCGTTTCGGCGGCTCCCGTTCCAATCGGCTCGATGTTCATCGAACTTAGGGCGCGAACCAATTCATCGATACATCCCTCCGCGTCGAGGCGATAGCTTGAACCCCAGCACCGCCAGAACCGCCATCCCACACGCTCCATGACGCGCTGCCGGGAGAGATCCTCCGCCCATCGGTCGGGGCCGTGGTACTGGTCGCCGTCCAGCTCAACCGCCAATCGGCGGTCGTCCTGGCCCTCGACGACGAGGTCGATTGAGTAGGGCCCGACCTTGACCTGGGGGCGCACGCGGTATCCGAGCGTCAGCAGCCGGCCGAGCACGTCGCGTTCAAAGCCGGATTGGCACAGCGCCATGGGATCGTCCGCAGACGCCGTGCGGCCCGCCATCGGATTTCTGAAGTGCCTCAGCACCTTCGCCTTAAGATCGTCCGGCTTCAGCATCTCCTCGGTGACGGAATGGAAGACGTATTCGCGGTCGCGGGCGCGCGACAGCGCGACGTTAAAGCGCTGCTGGAACGGAAGCGCGGTCTTTGAGGTCCGGGTCTCTGGACATTCGACCATGCTGAGCAGAACGATGTCGCGCTCTTTGCCCTGAAACACTGCCGAATCGCCGCACGCGATGTCGTGGCGGATGTAGGCGTCCTCGCCGATCCGTTCGAGCAGCATCCCTTGGATGAGCTGAGCCTGGTTCGACCCGATCAGGGAGATCACGCCAATGGTGCGATTGGCGAAGCTCGGATCTGCGACGATGTGGGCTATTTCATCGACGATCGCTTCGGCTTCTGCGTGATTGCAGTTGGACCTGTCCTTCCGGCCATGTGGGACAAGGACGTCGATCAGCGGCGGCGAAAGGCGCTCCGAGGCCTTGGGTACCCGCACCGGGACGATGAGGTCGGTATAGAACTGCAGGCTGAAGCCGATGATCGGCTCGACGCATCTGAAGTGCTCGCGTAGCATAATGCGCCGGCCCGGATAACACGCCAGCGCCAGCTCGTAGAGCGAGTTGCCGGGCAGCATGAGGGCGCCGAAGGGCTGACCGTCGAGGTAGTGCATGCGCAGGGAGCGGATCCTCTGCTCCTCGATGAAGGCGGCCGTCGGGCTCACCTGCTTGTCGTCGCCAACGATCAGCACCTTGGAGGCCCGCAGCAGGGCCGGCACAGCGGAGATGTCCGACTGTGACGCCTCGTCAAAGATCACCAGGTCGAACGACCCCGGTGTTGCGGGCAGGCTCTCGGAAACCCGCCAGCTTGGCATGATCCAGCAAGGAATGGCGGCGAAGGAAACCTCCATCGCGTCCCGGGCGTCACGGCGCAACCGCGAGGCGCTCTTGCCCGTGCCCTTGCCGATCCGGCGAATGGCCGTCAGAAACATCTGCAGAGCTGCGTCGACGCGATTGGTGATCCGCGCCTTCAATGTCAGAAGCGTGCGCATCCGCACGACCTCGTGGAACTGGCGCCGCATCTCGTCGTCGGCGTCCCGACGGCGCTGGTCCAGCTCCTGCAGCCGGGCACGCCCGTCAATCGCGCGTAAGTGTCCCTCGGCCAGTGCCCGGTTCCACGCATCGCGCCAGTGGTCCGGCGTCCACGGATCCTCGACGCCTGTCACGGAGTCCCTGCGCAGGCGCTCGGCCCATTTTGCGGCTCCGCTCGCAGCCACCAGGCTGGCGACTCGATCGACAGTCGCGAGTTGCGGGAACAGCCCGCGAATCCGGGCAAGCTCGGCGACAAGCGCCGACCACTCGCCACCGACCTTGGCGTCGGGCACGTCAGGATTGCCGACAACGGTCTTCAGGAAGTCCGAGAGGCGCTGCACTACCGGCCCGGAACAGGACGCCAGCTTGCCAACGGCCTGAGCCAGACTCTCCCGCGCGCTCGCGAGCCTATAGCGCGCCAATTCAAGCCGGATGCTTGCGGCGGCGCGCTCCGCGCCCTGATACGTGGCCACTATTGCCGTGGGGTTCGGTCCACGTAGAAAGAGCGATGACGCTTCCTTGGCGACAAGGGGAACGTGGCGCTGCACGGCCTCCGCGATGGCGCTCACCCTTTCCAGCGTCGACTGGATACTTCGGGCCGCCTCGTCGACGTCTTCTGACAGTTCGGGCAGCTCGAAGTCCAGGGCCAGTGCCCGCCAGCGGGCCACCTCCGCAGCGATCTGGCGCTTCCAGGCGACGTACTCTGAGATCCTTCCCCAATCTTCGGTGCCTGCGGGCGCGCGGCCGAGAATGCGGATCTCGGCAAACAGCTTTCTGGCAATCGCCTTCCCGATTGGCATGAGGCCAAACGGCTTGCGGCCATTCGCGGCACGATCGATCGCGGCGACCAGATCGTCATTGGTATGGGTGTCGTCCGTAACGGCTACCGCGTACGTAAGCAAAACCCGTCGCCGCTCGATATGAGCGCCCATCGACGCAAACAGCTGGGCAACCGGAAGAATAGCTTGAGCGTCCAGGCCCTGCCGCTGCCATTCGAAGTAAAGCCGCGTACTCCAGGGGTGGTCGAGGCAGATGCGATGGACGCCAACAATAGCGTCGATCGCTCCCAAAAGTGCCTCGACCCGCGCCACGGCGTTCGGCTCGGCCGACGACATGACAGGCGCATCGCTGTCGCGAGCTCGCTCAATCTTGGCGGCGTTCGCGAGATCACCATGTATCGCCGACACAGTCGCAATATCGGGCAGGTCGG
This sequence comes from Rhodospirillales bacterium, assembly GCA_009377525.1. Taxonomy (GTDB): domain Bacteria; phylum Pseudomonadota; class Alphaproteobacteria; order Reyranellales; family Reyranellaceae; genus Reyranella. The sequence continues at coordinate 10,651 of WHTW01000187.1, read as the reverse complement.
AAATGCTGGGCAGTCGCGCGTCGAGATATTTCAGATCGGCGCCAACGGCCTTTCGAGCGGACCGGATGGCAGCAATGTCCTCGGCTGCGAACTCCGGCCTCTTGCCGGCAATGGCGTCGGACGAGTCCGGGAACCAGGCGAAACGATCGCGCTCGCGAACGATCCGCTCGGCCAGTTCCATTGGCAGGACGCCGTCCGTTCCCTTCTCGCCACCGAGCCGCCGCAGATGCTTCTCGGCGAACGACCGCATCTCGGCGTCGATCTCGGTGATTCTCCGGCCCAGTTCTTCGATGCGCTGCTCCCCGGCGACGACGTCGCGCTCCATCGGCCGGGCATCGAGGGACGCGATCTGCGACGCGAGAAGATTGACGGTCGCCTCGAGCTGCTTCAGTCCCTGTCGTTCCGAGGTCAGAAGGCTGATGGCAAGATCCCGGATACCGGCGGGTATCTGGTCACGCAGGACGGCGAGTGCACCTTCGCTCTTCGACGTGACGAGGACGCGGCGCCCAGTCGCCAGATAATGGCAAATGATGTTGGCGATGGTGTGCGTCTTGCCGGTGCCCGGAGGGCCCTGGACGACGACGCCGTCGACCTCCGGATCCTCGAGCCGTTCGACGATGGCCATCTGCTCTTCGTTGAACGGCTTGGGGAAATAGAACCGCCGGCCGAGCGCCTGCTGTGCCGTGGCGGCGGCGGCTCCACCGGCCGCCCCACTCCCGAAGATGCCGCCCAGACCCGGAATCGACGGCGTGTACGTCGGCTCGTCGGTGGGCACCGTGACTAACCCGGCCGCGGGACCCGGAAGCTGGTCGGCTTCCTCGACCGCCGTCCGTAACCGCTCGAGATCCAGCGTAAAAAAGTTCTCCGAACGCGGCCGGGCATAGATCGCCCAAGTGTCGGTGATCACAAGGGTCGGTCCGGCCTCCGGCACCGTGCGGTCATCGGAGGCGGCCGAATCGGGATGGTACTGCCCGCCGCGGTCTAGGTGCCCGCAGGCGTAGCGCAGGACAGGAGAGAACGTGTCCTTATCGAAGGGCGAGAGTTCGCGATCGAGGCCGAGTTTTGCAAAGTGTTCGCGGGCAAACCGCATGACCATGTCTGCGCCCGGGTTCTCCGTCGAGACAAACGGCTTTAGGGCAACGATAGGCTCGACACCGCGGGGTCGCACCAGGATCGCGCTCGCTCCATCGAGCTCCAGCTCGACGAGCTGCTCGACCAGGGGGTGATCGAGTTCGTTGGGCGGCAGTTTCCAGCGGCCGACGCCCATGCCCCAGACCACCTCGAGGGGCTTCTCGGCCCCCTCGAACCTCAAGGCCTGCTGAAGGCTGAATAGGCCATCGTAGATGGCGATGGTCTCGCGGCGTGGCGCCTCGGCTTGCGCCCAGTCCCGCCACGCCTCGCCGACGTAGGCCTCGATAGCCTCCTTCGCCTCGGAAAACCGGTCGAGGCGCAGGATGACGTCCTTGAGGTCCTCCCCCGGCTTGGGCTTGAGAGTATTGGTCACATCGATCGGATCGACCTTGCCCTCCTGGACCAGGCGAGCCACCTCGGTCACGTTCATGACCGCCGTCCGCAGGGTCTGGACGACCGGCTCCTTCGTCGGCTCGCGTCCTACGGTGATCCAGTCCCGGGCGGCCGGCGGTGGCTCAGGCGGATCGATCCGTTGCAGGCGATCCACCTTCAGATAGACCGGCCCATCCTCGTCCGACAGGTCGTGGCGGATGCCGATCCGGTTGCGAAGCTCAGCCTCGTGCAAGAGCAGATTCTTGTAGCTGGCGAGCGACCACACCGGCTTGTCGCCGAGTTCGACGAGCGTGCAGACATAGTCGATGACCTGAGTGACCCTCGCCTGCTCGGGCGTCAGTTCGCGTTTCGGCGTCTCAGGCATGGGGCGCGGGCGCGGTTCCGTGGGCTGTTGAGGACTTGGCGATTCAGCACGCAGCGGTTGCTGTTGTCGAGGCCGTGCTGTCACACCATCCAAGGATATTTTGGCCGCAGGCTCAGCCGGAGACCTTGTGGGCCATCCCGCTGGAAGGTCGCCCGGCGCCTGGTTGGGCTCTTGCTCTCTCGGTTGCGACACGTGCGTTTTGGCCTCGGCAACCGACTTTTTTGTCGCTGCGGGCTCCACCTTCAGAAGGGCTTCGACCCGTCGCTTCAACTCCCTTGCCTTCGCCGTGCTTCGACAACCGAGTTCCTCAAAGACAGCCTGAAGCATTGCTTGATCAGGCGTCGAACGCTTCAGAAGCTGTTCGATCTCATCGATCTTAAGCTGACGATAGGCACGTGCCGCCATGGTCGGAGATTGCCCCAAAATGACTTCAATGTCGCCACCTCCCGATCCTTATCAGTGGCACACTCTTTAGGGCACTCGAAATGAGCCTTGGGACTAAGTAGCGTATCGTCCGCAGTGACGGGAAGGGCCATCTCGCGCATGCCTTGTCGCATCGATCTGTGCGCTCCCCTTCAAACTTGAAGAAGATCGGTCCGCCACTCATACCCACAATGCTGTCAATTTCAATTCGCGCCGGCGGATCGGGCTCAACGTCAGGCATCTGCGCGAGGCTCGCGGTCTCAGCCAGGAGGCCCTGGCGTTTGAGTGCGGCCTCCACCGGACGTACATCAGCGGCGTCGAGCGTGGCGTCCGCAATCGCACGGTGGTGGTGCTGGAGAAGATCGCGAAAGCACTCAAGGCGCCTTCGTCACGATCGCTCGACGACCTTGCCGACAGGCGAAGAGCATAGACTGGCGCGCACACCTGCATCCTGAACTCTCGCTCTCGGCCGTACGGCCGCACGCAAGGTCGTTGTCGCGGGCATGACCACCGATGGCTGTCCCTCCAGCAAAAAACTTGGGCTTCGGAAGCAACTCCAATTGCATCCTCGTCGGGAAAAAGCATAGTGATTTCAGTCACTTAGAGGACTGAATGACGTACTTTCCCTTCACCGGATCGATTGAGTTCCAGCTGTCCATCAAGGCATTAGGAGTGAGCGTCGTCCGCCAGGCGCATCTCGACTACGCCTATGTGCCGGATTGGTCCTACTTCGACCTCCAGGCCGGCGACGAACGCACTGGCGTGTTCCAGCTCGACGCACGACTGCGGGTCCTTGCCCGACCGCAATCGGGAACAAGTCCGGGGAAGCGGTCGGCTAGGCGTTCCTGGGCTCCGGTAAGCCAGCTGCTCACCACCGGCGTGTTGAGCAAGCGCTTCGCCGACCAGCTCCGGCGCCAGGTGGACGCCGAGACCCGGGGCATAGACCGGCGGAACCGACTGCGCGCCGGCTGGCCCACGCCTTCTCTTCCGAACAAATCTGACCATCCAGCTTCATCAACATGGAGGACATCATGGCTCTGATTCTCGGCGTGAAGATTGGGGACGTCGTGGACGTCGCCGAGCGCTGGGTAGCAGTGCTCTCGATCGATACCCGCGAGAGCGCAACCCTCATCGGCAGCGGCGGGCAGAAGATCACTGTTTCCTCGGACCAGATGACCCAGGTAGCGCCGGATGTGTGGATCGGGCTGGGTCCGGACGCGGCCACATCTCGGCTGCGGCTGGTGTTTGATGCGCCCCGCCATATCCCGATCACGCGGCGGCACGACTAGACCGATCGGCCCGACAAGAGAGTGCGGCAAGTTCCCGTGGCGCCCATCGTCACCGAGCAGGAGAGACGACCGTGAACAATAGATCGAAGAAGATAAAGCAGGATATGATCGCGGCAATGCGTGTAGCCGACATTTCCCCGCAGCTGATCTACGCCTACGAGCGAACAGGCTTCCTGCTGTCGAAGGAGGGCTACCAGAGCCTGTCGCCCGAGGACAAGGCGGAGTACGACGCCGCGATCGAAGAGTACTTCGCCAAGGATGATAAGGCATAGGCTTCGGCTAACCGAAACTCATCTGGATGACGGTAGCTTTTTGGCTGCCGCCCAACGGCTAAACTGAGGCGTCGAACTCTAGCAGTTTCCAGCGCACGTGCCTCGATGCGCGGGCACGCAAAAAATTTCGACTTCTAAGCAACTTCATTTGCATCTTAGCCGGGAAAAGTCATCGTCATTTCAACGCGTTAGGGGATCGAAATGACAAAACCTCCGTTCTCGGGATCAATTGAGTTCAAACTTACCATCCGCGCCTTCGACAAGCAGGTGATCCGCAAAGCACTGGTCAACTACACCTACACACCGACCTGGCCGTACTACGACGTGCAATCTCGCAAGGAGCGAGACGGCGATGCCCGACTCGAGTTCGGCCTCTCGTTGCTGGCGGTACCTCGGTCCGACAGGAACCGTTCAGTTTCGCCACCTTCGAGAGAGCCTTACTGGGTCCCCGTTGGACAACTTCTGACGGTTGGCGTGCTTCGAACGCAGATCTACGACCAGCTTCGCGCGCGGATCGACGGCGAGGCACGGGACCTGGACCGTGACAATCGAGTCTCTGCCGGATTACCGGCGTCGCCTCTTCCTGAGCAGATCTAGCCCTTCAACTTCAACACACGGAGGGCATCATGGCCCTGACTCTTGGCATGAAACTTGGCGACGTGGTGGATGTCGCTGACCATTGGGTGGCGCTGCTGTCGATCGACACCCGCAACAGCGCCACCCTCATCAGCAGTGGCGGGCAGAAGATCACCGTTTCCTCGGACACGATGACCCAGGTAGCGCCGGATGTGTGGATCGGGCTTGGCCCGGACCCGGCTACATCTCGGCTTCGGCTGGTGTTCGATGCGCCCTGCCATATCGCGATCACGCGGCGGCACGACTAGAGGGTCAGCCCGACAACAGAGTGCGACAGTTTACCGTGGCGCCTATCGTCACCGAGCAGGAGAGACGACCGTGAAAAACAGATCGAAGAAGATTAAGCAGGAAATGATCGCGGTAATGCGAGCAGCCGATAGTCCCCCGCACCTGATTTACGCCTACGAGCGAACGGGCTTCCTGCTGTCGAAGGAGGGCTACCAGAGCCTGTCGCCCGAGGACAAGGCGGAGTACGACGCCGCGATCGAAGAGTACTTCGCCAAGGATGATAAGGCATAGGCTTCGGCTAGCCACAATGGAGTTGGCCGTACCGTCGTTTTTTTCTCGCAATGTTCCCGGATGCATCGGCTCGCAGCGTCTCCTACATCAAGAAGGTGCCCGTGCGGCACTCTCGCTCGTAATGGACAGGCTCCTCAATCTGCACGACCTGGGCGTGATGCAGGCAGGGGTCAAGCAGGGCTGTGGCGACGACCTGATCGCCGGCGATGTCGCCCCATTCGCCGAAGCCGCGGTTAGAGGTGAGGATCATGGCGCCGCGCTCGTATCGGGCGTTGACGAGCTGGAAGAACAGGTTGGCGCCGCCTGCGGTGACCGTCAGGTAGCCGATATTGTCGATGATCAGCAGGGCGTTGCGGGCCAAGCCCGGCGCTCCACCTACCTGCTGTCAGGGAATTACTGTCTCAGTACACACTAGGTATCCCGCTCCCGCTGCAGTTCCTGCAGCTTGTCCCGCAGGGTGGCTATCGCCGCGAGCCAAGCGTCCTGATGGGTGAGCAGCAGGCGTAGGTCGAGCGTCGGCCGCCCGTTCACGCGTACCGACCAGTCTCCCGGGTGAGCCTCATCCCCATGCAGCTGCCCGCCGGGCAGGATCCTGGCCACCTCGGCCAGGTACTCACGCCCGAGCGGACGCCCCAGCGGGCCGTCTCGACCAGTCGCGAACCAGGCGTACGCCGTGCCCCGTGAGCCGATCGACAGCACGTTGATCCGCCCGCCCAGCCCGTCGTCGAGGTAGATGTTGTACTTCCGGAGCAGCTGGACATCGCAACCCAGATCGGCCAGGCGATCGAGCAGACTCCGGACCTGCGCCGGCAAGATCGGATCGACCTTCCCAAGCTCCGTGAAGAACTCCTGCTCAGCTAGATTGCCACCCGGGGCCTTCTCCTCGACCTTCTTGACGGAGAGCTCTGGGCCATCGGTAGCAGCCAGGAACACCGTCCGCGTGACGACCTCGGTGCGCATCAGGACCCTTGGCTGGACGATGTAGGTGCCACAACTCGTAGCAAAAACCGGCATCTCCACCAGCCCGAATGTGAAGCCGAGGTTGACCCGCTCCTGCAGGAGATCGACCAGACGCTCGGTATTGCGCCGGATCCGGTCACCCACGATCAATAGCAGCATCTCGCCTCGCCGCAGGGAGCGCTCCACCCCAACGATCAGGTCTTCCGCCCTGTCAAGGTCGGCTTCTGTTCCTAAGACTGCGTCCAGGATCGGATCGCCAGCCTTGCCCGTGGCCTGCCGGATCCGGTCCCGGAGACCGCCATAGTCCAACCGGCCCAGGGCAGCAGCGTAGTCCAGAAGTTGTGCCAGCACGTCCCGGTCGGCGTGGGCGTTGGTTGAAAGCTTGCACTCGATCAGGCAGATGCGCCCGTCGGGGTTGATCAGGAGATTGTCGGCATAGCGTCCGACATCCTCGCGCAACGGCAGCTCGGTGCAGACGGCACGAAGGTCCGTGAAGGCCGGGTCGATCGCCCGAATCGGCAGACACCCGGGCGCAACATGGATCAGATGCTGCAGCAGGTTCTCTCGATACCCCGGCTGACCGCTCAGGCGGCCAGAGGCCTGCCGCACCATAGGCGTTACTTTGGTCGGGTTCTCGAGATTGTCGATCAACAGCGGATCGCCCCAGGCCATATCGAAACTCCCAATGCAGGGCGGCATAGGTGCTCGCCGGCGCCCGCAAGTCCAGCGAATTGAGACTCATAGTCTGTAGATCGAAAGTGTTCATGCGCTTCCGCTGGCGGCCATGGAAGTGCGCCGCCGCGTCGGGCTCAACGTCAGGCACCTGCGCGAGGCTCGGTGCCTCAGCCAGGAGGCCCTGGCGTTCGAGTGCGGTCTCCATCGCACGTACATCAGCGGCGTCGAACGCGGCGTACGTAATCCAACCGTGGTGGTGCTGGAGAAGATCGCCCGGGCGCTAAAGACGCCCTCGTCCCGCTTGCTGGACGATCCCGCCGACAGGCGCAGAACCTAGCGCTGCAGGCTAGGCCTGCGTGTCTCCACATCAAAATTTTGGAAGAGCCAACCGCATCCCGCTCGGCCAAAAGCAAAGTCGCCTCAGCATTCACCGGATCAATCGGGCTTCAGCATAGCTGCGCTGCCTTCGGCACGCGCGTCGTCCCCAAGGCACGCCTCGACTGCGCCTATGAACCGGACGGGCCCTACTGCGATGCCGGGTCCAGCAAAAACCGGTCGGCGCTTTCCAGTTCGAGCTGAAGCTTGTCCGGGCTTGCGCCTCCCCAGGCCTGCATCCGACGCGGGCCGGCGACCAGTCGCAGGATGGGCATCGGCCGACCAGCTTCTGCGGACAAAGCCGAGTACGACGCTGCCATCGCCGGGTACTTCGCCCCAACACCAAGTAATCCTAACCCTACTAAAGTGGGGCTAGGGCTCGTTGACGTTAGTTGTGGAGCAGCTATCACCAAACAAATCGGCTGTGCTGCGCAATCGGCCGGCTACTAACGTCACACACCGGAGAATCAGTAATGACGGAGCATATGGGCGGACGGCAGGCCTACCACCGCCGTCGATGCGGGGTCGTCAACGCCAAGGAAGCTGCCGACATCTTGGGCGTTTCCCACAGAACGGTCGTGCGTATGTGGAGCGCCGGCAAGATGCCTGCTCCTTCATACGTAACCAATCACACCCACGAGTACATAACGATGCGACTTCGTGTGTGGAAGAGAGCTGATGTGGAGGCCATGGCAGCCGAGAAGAGAGGCAGCATTGTCCAGACTGTCTCGACGGCTGAACCAGATCCCACGGCAGTCCAGCAAGGAGGCGTAGCGTGAGCGGTGGCAAGGCGTACCAGCGCCATCACATCGCTGTATGCGATGGAGATGCGTGGAGCGGGGCTTTCATGTGCTCGTTGGTCCGCTTTCTAGCTGGAACCGACAACCCTGCCGTGTTCGTTGACAACTTCGGCGTGTCCCGCGACGGCATCGCCCGCACCCGAAATGACTGGGGCGACGACCTCGGGGCCACGCCCAAGCAGATGCGACGCATCCTGGAGGTATGCACGGAGAGAGGCCGCATCGTTCGTGCCCAGCGTGCCTGGGGCAAATATCGTCTCAACCGAATGCACGTTGCCGTCACCGATGAGTACATGGCAGAGCTGGCCAAGTGCATCCAGATAGGAGTGGCCGCTTATCGTGACCAGAAGACGGCAAGGCCGGCTACCGTAGAGAGCGATGCAAGAGGCCATCCCGGGGCCACCCCACTTGGCCCGACCGTGCCTGCCCATTTGGCCCAGGAGGGCCATCCCGCTTGGCCCACTAAGGGCCAAGCCCTAGGACTCTTATCAGACTCAGGCTCAGACTCTCATAAGACGGCATGCCCGCTAATCGCGGAGCATGCACCCTCAGAAGCTCATGAGTCTGAGCTTGATCATGACCGCTCGCTTACGCTCGCTCATGAGCCCGAGGCTATCGCTTCCTCCGGAAGCTCAAGCGCTCTCCCCCCGGGTTCCGCCGGCCCCCCCTCTCCAAGGCCGACGGCATCTTCACTCTATGCAAAGCTGATTCTTGAACATGCCGACATGATGATGGCCTGGCGCAAAAGGTGCGGGGCCGGCATTGACTATCCGTTCAGCGATGCGGACAAGGAGGCGCTGAAAATTCTGTGGGACATATGCGGCGGCGACCTGATCGAGCTCACCGGTAGATGGCCGGAAATCTCCAAAGCATTTTGTGAGACCATAGAAGGCAAAGCGTTGGGCTTGATGCCCGAAGATTGGCCGAACCCCAGCTTGGATTTCGTGAAAAGGCTATTTGGCACCGTCGGCGAGAAGACCGCCGGCCTGGAAATGTGACCAGCTGATAGGATCGACCAAGTTGCGCGCTATAATGTAGCGAACGAGGGCGAAGGCCTCTGTAGAGCGGCATCGTCGGGTTTGATGTTCTGTGCAATCGGGTAACAAGTCGCGCCAGCAGGCCGTTGTCTGGCGGCGGAGATGATGCCAAGCGTATGAGTGGTGGCTAAACGCCGCCAATTTCACTCGAGTCGTCTCGGACCATCTGGTCAAGGCTCTTGGTGCTGATAGCTGTCGAGGGCATGAAGACCGCCCCTCGTCGCCCCCGTCAGACCTTTTCCGAACAGCTCGCCGCCGCAGACCGCCGCGGTCCGTCACACTTGGAACAAGAGCGCGGCGCCGCGACCCGAAAGCACTCTCGACCGGCGACTATCACTCGCGCTTCCGCCGTTGCATGCGAACCCCATCGTTCGCCTCGCCCCTCAGATGAAGAGTATCTCACGGTCGCTGAGGTTCGCCAGATCCTGCGCTTCAGTGATCGACATGTCCGCGAGCTTATCGCCAACGGCGAGATCGGAGCGCACCACTTTGGTAGCGCGGTTCGCATCGCTCGCAGCACTCTCGACAACTACATCGAACAACGCCGCCGTAAGCCCAAGTAACCGGCGGTAAGGCGCTCTCATGAGCCTCAACCCGACAAGATGGTGTGGCCCGTAAAGCCTTCAAGGCGACCGGATGCTTCGTCGCACCGGGTGCCTACAATGGGCCTCTAACTCCAGACTTGGCAGCTCTCGCTGAGAGGATCACCAGCAAAGCGCTTCTGTACGGTCTCTCTCGCTTCTTGCACGTCGCCAGTGTGCACGGTTGGAAGAGCAAGGAGGTGTCAGACGCTCACTTCGACCGATACGAAGAGGAACTCGAGACGCGCTTGGCATGCAAAAACAGCAAGCGTGAAGCCAAACGAGCGCGTCAACTTTGGAACCAGGCTGTCGAAACGGTTCCGGGGTGGCCGAGTACCAAGGTTAGCACCGGCAAAAAGCACGAGGGCTATTGCTTCGCCTGGTCGGCTTTTCCTGCGCCCCTGAAAGCCGCGGTCGACGCCTACTCTGCCAAACGTTCGACGAGGGACATCTTCGCTAAGAATGCCGCCGAGCCCCTGTCTCCCAGGACGCTGGCCGACCATGAGTTCAAGGCTCGTCAATTCGCATCGGCACTGGTCCGCTCCGGAGTCGAGATCGAATCGCTCGGACAGCTTAGAGATCTTCTCGATCCGGACCGCCTGCAGACCGGGTTTCGCTTCTTCCTGAGTCGCTCAAATGGAGAGATTACGACGCAGATCATCGGCATCGCCTGCGCATTGGCCAGCATCGCCAGATGGGGCAGCGGCATGTCCGAGGCCGAGCTTGCCTCCGTCAACAACGTCTTGAACAAGGTGAGGCGCGACGAGACTGGCCACTCGCGTGGACGCCGAGCCGGAATGACGGCAAAGAACAAAGCCCTGCTTCGCCAGTTCGACGATCCCGCCAACGTCGCCAAGATCGTCTATGCGGCCGACATCCTGTGCGAAGGTCTGCCACCGCAGGCACCGCTGACCGTTCGTCAAGCCCAAATCGTCCGCACGGCCTTGATGATCGAACTCCTGCTCGTCTTCCCCATCCGCGAGGCCAATCTCGCGTCGCTTCGCCTTGGCCAGCACATCCAGTGGTCACAGCCCGGACGACGCGGCGTGGTGTCGATCTACATCCAGCCTGGCGAGGTCAAGAACGATCAGGATCTGGAAGTCCAGTTGCCGGCTAGGACAACCAGACTGCTTGAATACTACCTCAAGCACGCGCTCCCCCTGCTGGGGGACCCCACCGCGCCATGGCTGTTCCCC
>WHTW01000186.1 GCA_009377525.1 Rhodospirillales bacterium | reverse complement strand
AGCAGTAAGAGCGTTCGTCATTCGAGCTTTGCGCCTCCCGACCTGAAGCCCTCAGCCGGTGACGATCGCCTACGAAGATGACGATGCCTGCAAAGATGGCTGTCACACCGACACCATCTGCGGGCCAGGCGCGTGCTGCGCGAGGGCACATGGCCCAGCAAGCTATCGTGGACAAAGAGTGACGTGACCGCCTCTAGCTGGAACCCTGAACTGGGATCAGTACTTGGGATACGACCCCATTTAACCAGTGCCGGAACAGACGGCAAGCCGCCCGCCGCGCCAAGTTATTGTGTGCCACGATCAGCGTAACGTCCCTCCGAAGCGGGCCGATGGTGTGCCACTGAATGTCATTATCAAGCGGTCGCGGTCCTTCTCTTGGCAGACGATTGACCGGCCTGCAGTCAGTGCCTGCAGCCTGGTCGCGGCAAGCCTGCCAGCCGGCCATCCATCGGGACATGTCTGCTTTGCCTCCGGGGCGTCGATGCCCCAGAGACGATAGATCGTGCCGCCTATCTTCAAGGTCTCGCCATCTGTGATGCCTTGCCCGACAGCGGGTGACGCAATTAACGCCGCAACAAGGAACAGGAGGAACTTGACCACAATTGCGCCTTTAGATGTTCGCTGTGTAGCAGTGCCTCGCCTCGTGGCGCGTCGACAAATCCCTGACCGGCATATCGAATATTTGGTTGTCCGGTCAGATTTGCGGCGGCACAACAGCGAAGGGCGGGTGGAGCTGCTCAAGGCGGAGAAGGAGCACACGCGGCGCGGGGACGTGTTGGCAGAGCAGCGGCAGGCGCTGCCCTGGGTGCGCCTCGACAAGGACTACCTGTTCGAGACCGAACAGGGCGCCGCGTCGCTGGAAGACCTGTTCAAGGGGCGCTCGCAGCTCCTCGTCTATCACTTCATGTTCGGGCCGGACTACGTGGCGGGCTGCCCGTCCTGCTCGGCGATCGCCGACGGCTTCAACGGCATCGTCGTCCATCTGGAAAACCACGACGTCGCCTTCTCGGCGGTGTCGCGCACGCCGCTCGCGAAGCTGCAGGCCTTCAAGCGGCGCATGGCCTGGACCTTCCCCTGGGCCTCCTCGCTCGGCGGCGACTTCAACTTCGAATTCAACGTCTCGTTCACCGAGCAGCAGCAGCGCGACGGGACGATCAACTACAATTTCCGCCGCGCCGGGCATTCGATGGACGCGGGCGAGCCGCCGCCGGCCGTCGTGCAGACCGCCGCCATGACCGGCACCGACGTGCCGACCTTCGCGCGTGACCGGCCGGGGCTCTGCGCCTTCGTGCGCGAGGACGGCGCGATCTATCACACCTATTCGAGCTACGCGCGCGGCATGGACGGCATCTGGGGCATGTACCACTGGCTCGACCGCGCGCCGAAGGGCCGCAACGAGGCGGGCGGGGGCGTGTGGTGGCGCCACCACGACAAGTACGAGAAGGCCTGAGCCATGACGACCTGGCTCGGCCTCGCGGCCGCTCCGACCTTCGCCGTGATGGCGCTGCTGACGGCGGCATCCGGCGGCGGCTCGATGGACGCGCTCTGCTCGGCGCAGGGCGCGTCGCCGTTCAGCGGCATGGTGCTGATGTACGTGTTGATGAGCGCGTTCCATGCGGCGCCCTGGCTGAAGCTGATTGCCGGCACCGCCGGCAGAGGAGAAGAGAATGAGCAAGCCCTATACCGGTGGATGTGCCTGCGGCGCGATCCGCTACGAAATTCCCGGCGAGCCGATGGTGATGGTGGACTGCCAGTGCCGCGACTGCCAACGCAAGAGCGGCACCGGGCACGGCTCCTATCTGGCCTTTCCGGGTCGGGCGTCGGTCAAGCTCACGGGCAAGACCACGCACTGGGACCTCGTCGGCGACAGCGGCAACGTGAAGACGCGCCTTCTGCCCGACCTGCGGATCGCCGGTCTATTTGACGTCCGCCGCCATGCCCGACTTCTTCACCGTGCACGCCGTGAGCCTCGACGACCCCGGCCGCTACAAGCCGCAGATGGTCTTCTACAGCGTGCGCGGCTACGCCTGGGACAAGCTCGATCCCGCCCTGCCGAAGTTCGACAGGCGCCGCCCAAGCCGGACGCCGGGTGAAGCGGCTGCCGTGCAATCGATTGCACAAGCCGGCGTGCGCAGCCTTCGCAAAAGCCGCGCCGCAGAGGAGTTGGCTTTCAAAAGATGGATAAATTTGGTACTTTAAATATACCGGCACGGTATCATAATCGCCTATGGATTTCGAGTATGATCCCGTAAAGAGTGCAGCGAACTTGGCGAAGCACGGCATCGATTTCGAGGATGCTCAATCGCTGTGGGACGATGAGCGGCTGCTCGAAGTTCCGGCGCGGACCGAGGGCGAGCCTCGGTTCTTGGCCGTGGGCCGGATCGGCACCAGGTATTGGTCGGCGATCTACACGCGGCGAGGCGATGCGATCCGGCTCATCTCGGTGCGCCGCTCGCGTCCGGAAGAGGTGGAACACTATGAAAGCGACTGAGTTCGATAAAGCCTTCGATGAAGGCAAGGACCTGTCCGCTCAACTCGATTGGAAGGCCGCGCGACGTCCCAACGTCGAGATGAAACGCGTCAACGTCGATTTCCCGGCCTGGGTCGTTTCCGGGTTGGACCAGGAGGCCGAGCGCCTGGGTGTGACGCGCCAGGCGCTCATCAAGGTCTGGATCGCCGAACGACTCGCACGGCGGCCGTAGAGACGTTCATTTGCCAGTGGCCAAGGGCTTCTTGGCCGTCGCGTTCTCGATCGTTCGGTCGCTCAGACGCTCACAGCTTGTCGGCGCCGGATTTGACCTTCTTTGCCTTCAACGCGTCGACGGCGTCCTGCGGACGCCGGCGTGATCAAGAACGTCACGCGCGCCTCGTGGCCACCGACATTCACGGGCACTTCGCGCACCTTGCCCGCGGCCACCTCGTTGAAGCGGCGCAGCTCGACGCCGATCCGGCGATTCGCGTCGTCCGTCGGCAGGACCAGCTCGGCCGCGGGCCCGAGACGGTCGCCGGAGCAGATCAAGCGAACCTCGTCCGCAGCGCGCCGACGACGCGCATGCCGAGGTGTGCTGGCCTTCCCCAACGACGGCGAATCCTGGTCGAGTTCGGCGCTGGCCCTGGCATTGGGCGCCAGCCAGCACACCGTGCAGCGCGCGCTCGATGCGCTGGCGGCGGCTGGCAAGGTGCAATCGTTCGGTCGCGGACGGTCGCTGCGCTGGATGACGCCGCCGGTGCCTGGTTTCACGACGACCTTGTTACTCCCGGCCCCAAGCGCGAAGGTTACTTCGCGCGAAGTGGCGCGATTTATGATCATGGCCGCGCGACTGGAGTCGCGCCACCAGCTACACCAACCAGCCGCTGCCGGAGGCGCTGGTGAAGTCGAGTTGGACGACGAGGTCGTTGAAATCGTGGTCGCCGCCGCCGCGCTGGTCTTCCCAGCCCCAGGTGTTCAGGCCGTAGTTCCAGATGTGGCCGACGGATTGTCCGTTCACTGCTTCGTTGGCCTGCGAGAAGGCCCAGTAGGTGTTGCCGCTCGATTGGTTGACGAGCGTCATCGCCACGAAGTCGCCGGCGTCGACATCCTGCAGCATGGCCTGGCCATAGTTGCCGTAGCCCGGCCCGGCGAGTGACGTCGCGCCGCCCGCCAGCTGGTAGGCGTTGGCCTGCGCGGCGGCGGCGTAGCCCGCCTGCCCCGGCTGCAGGCCGTTGATCGTGCCGGCATAGTCGTCGACCTTGTAGAAAGTGATCGACAGCGAATCCTGGCCGTTCTGGCGCACGCGCACGACGGCCTGCTGGTCGTCCGCACCGCCCGCCGTCTCCGCGACCGCGACCGGACGCGCCACGTGCACGATGCCGTCGCTCGACATGAAGTCGGCGAAGCCGAACGAGCTGGTGAGGCTCGCCTGCACCGCCTGCGCGTCGGTGCCGTCGATCGAAACGTCGAGCGCCTGCCCTGCGGCGACGTAGCGCTGCACCTCCGCGCCCTGCCCCTGCTTGTCGAACAGGCGCACCAGCGCCGGATCGAAATCAGGATTGAGCGACTGCATGGCCAGCCGACTGGTCCAGGCATAGGTCGCCGATGCGCCGCTCGTATAGTCGAAGCCGCCGCCGCCGAGCGTCACGTCGATATCGACGCTGCTGCCCGACATGGTCTGGAACAACAGGCTCTGCGCCGTGCCGCTGGTCCAGCCGTCAGCCAGGCTGCCGTTCACCACATCCGGCTCGTCGGCGAAATACATCTGCGAGTGCGCGGCCGCACTCAAGGAGCGCGCCAGCACCGTGCCGTTGGGCGAGCCGAGCCCCGAGACGAGATCGTAGCCCGGCCCGGCATAGTAGCCGAAGCCGGTCGGCGTGATCGCCACCTGATCGCCGTCATAGCTCTCGGTCGTGTAGGAGCCGCCGAACACGAAGGACGAGATGTTGTTGCCCATCGTCACGTCGTTGAACGCGGCTGGCGCGATTGCCGAGGCCGTGTAGAGCAGGTCGTGCGCGTAGCCGAGATCGGGCAGGCCCTGGTCGGCGAAGATCGTGTCGATCTGCGCGATCAGCGACGCCCACAGCGGCGACGCGGCGCTGGTGCCGAGGTAAAAGCCCCCGAACTTGGTCAGATCGGTATTGCCGGACTGGTAGAACCCGTTGCCGCCGGCATTGGCCGTGACGTCGGGCGCGCCGCGGCCGACCTGGGCCAGCGGATCGCTGGTCGTCGGGTTGAGACCGTAGGCCACCTGGTAGGACGGCACCGGCTGGGTCGGATCGACGCCGCCGTTGGTCGTCGTGTTCTTCATGTAGCCGCCGTCGAAATCCGGCGTGCCGCTGATCTCGGTGCCGGCGACGTTGTAGTAGTTCCACGGCGTCTCGACGAAGAACTGGAACTGGCTGGTCGTCATGTTGGCGGGCAGGATGTCGAGCCCGCCGACGACGAGCTGCCAGAGCGTCGCCATGTCGCCCGCCAGCGCCGGCGCCACGATCGAATTCACCAGGGTCGGGTCGGCCTGCGCGGCGCCCAGCGACGACAGCGAACTGCCGCCGACCAGCAGGTTGTAGGGCTGCGTGTGGTTGTAGGCGAGGTTGGTGAGGCCGTTGCCGATCTGCTCGCCCGACCCGCCGTCGTCCGCCGCCGACACCGCGGTCTGGTTGGCCAGCACCGTGTCGACGTAAAGCTCCTGGTAGGCGCGATAGAACGGTGAGCCGGGCGATATGCCCTGCGTCTCGAGGAACGAGCTGGACCAGACGGGGATATGCGGCATGCCCTCGCCGGGAAAGACCGCGCTCTGCAGCGCCGTATAGGTCGTGCTGCTCGAACCGTTGGCGGCAAGACCCGAGCCGACGAGCAGCACGATGTCGCTGTTGGGATTGGTGGCGGCGACGATGCTGACATCCATCGAGCGCTCGCCGCTGGTGTATAGTTGGCCATCTACGCCCTGCACGAAGACGGTACCGTCGCCCTTCCGGCCGATCTGCGTCATGAGCTTGTCCAGTCGGCTCTGGAAAGCCGAACCGGACAGGTCGTTCGTCAACGCCGAGCCGATGCCGGGCTCGATCAGGCCGACCGTCTTGGTCTGCACCGTCATGCCGTCGAGCGGGAAATCGTACTGCGCCGCCATGTCCTGCGGCATGAGACTTGTCCCCTTGGCGTCCTTCGCGCTGTTGCCGAGGCTCTGCGGCCCCTGCGGCAAGGTCACCGATGCGCCGGGCGCCAGGTTCGATGCCGGCGCCTGCACCGCATAGTCGAACGACAGGCCCTCGACCGTCAGTTGCTCGGGCAGCGAAAGGTTGCCGTGCCAATACCCTGTGAGAGTGCCGCCGCCGTCAAACTGCGCACTGAACTCTTTGGCATTGAAAAGGGTCTCGAATTGCCCCGGCGTCTCGAGCTGGACCCAGATGGTGCGCGATTCGGCCGAGGTGACGTAGTTGCTGTTGGAGGCATTCAGGATGGTGAGGCCGAGCTCGTCCTTCAGGAAGCCCAGCGCATTGTCGAACTGGGTCTTGTCGGCGCCGTAGGTCGACCACAGCGAGTCGCTGGCGTTGAGGTTCTTCAACGCCTCCTGCCGGCTCGCCCAGTTGCCGGCCAGCAGGTCGGTCGGATCGTTGGCCCGCGGCAGCACCAGCGCGACGTTCGTATAGAAGGCCCTCGTTCGAAGGCAGGGGCTGCGCATCGGTCAGACCGAAAGCCTGCTCCACCGAGGTAGCGTCCGTGATGCGATAACCGCAGAAGTCGAGATAGCTCGAATTTTCGATAGAGGTATAGGTAATCGCCACCACCAACGCTCCCGACCGATCCACGCTCCCTCTTTCCTAGCACAGGCCGTCCCTCTCCCCCAACGCTACGCCTCGGACATAGTGCTCGCGCTCACCCTTCGAGACGCCGCACTCCGTGCGGCTCCTCAGGATGAGGGCGTTGACTTAAAGCCCTCATCATGAGGAGGCGCGAAACGCCGTCTCGAAGGATGGGCCTCAGGCGAGGTCCTTGTTGCCGCCTCGCTTCGACAGCGGCCGCAACGCGCCGAAGTCGCCGCGGATCAGCGCTTCCTTCTTGGCCCGTGAGCAGCCCTTGATCTGCCGTTCGACGGCGATGGCATCGGTGATGTCGGGAAACTGCTCGGCCCAGACCAGAACGACCGGCTGGCGCTTCGGCGGGCGGTTTTGATTACAGCGGCGCTGACTGCACCCTACGGAAGTGGGCTTTCGTAGCATCAGCGTCGTGCCCTTGACGAAAGACCAGGCAATGATTGTGGGGCAAAAGTAACGTCGCGCGAGGCAGGCCCCAACCGGCCGCCACGCTAAACCACTCGAGCGCCCGCACATCATCCTGCGGCACGCCGCGGCCAGCTTCGTACACTATCAAGGCCGAGGGCACGGTGATCAACCGAGGCCGCCGGATCGGCACCGCCGAGGGACGTGTCACGGACAGCAAGGGACGCTTGCTCGTTCACGGGACAACCACCTGTCTAATTTTTGAGAGCTGATCCTGGTTCAGTGGATGACTGAGATCGGATATCGACATCTCCTGCGAGGCGGCGCGCCCCACTAAGGTGACGAATCAGCGGGTGTCGGCGGATTCGCGACCCAGCCCCTCGCGCACTATGATGGCTCCCGGATCCTCGCCTGACGCTCGGCCGATGCCCGACAGTGCGGCAGTAACCTTACCGCCCATTTCTGGCCCGCTGCTGCGCCCGCCACTCCCATGCTGGCACGCAGCCATGCCGATGCACGCCGCGGCGCTCGCTGGCGGCCTTCGCGTACTGCTCCGCGTAGTCGCGGCTGTATCGTACGAACGCCCACGCCAGCCCCCCGCGCCATGATGGCGCCCAGATCCTCGCCCGAGGCCCGGCAGATAGCGACGGCCGTAGCGGTCGCGGTCCTACCGGCGGGCCAACCGTCAGGACAGATCTGCCTCCGCCGGTCGCCCCGCAACCCTGAAGCCAGCCCCTCATTGCTTCAGCACAGACCTCAGGAGCGAAGCATCATGGCGATCGAACCCAGGACGGAGCAGCGACGCCGCATGGAAGCCGGAGCCGAGGCCGAACGTCGGCCGGGCGATCCGACGGCGACCAAGCCGCCTGACGCCCGGCGGATCGGTCTCATCATCGGCGCGGCCCTGCTGATCGGCGTGGTGGCGCTCGGCGCCATGTTCATCAACAACACCCGGTACGACGGCAACAGCCCGGTGCCGGTGAGCGAGCAGCGCCGGTAGCCCTTCACCGCGAGACCGTCAGCGCATCTTTGCGATGTGGTCGAGATGCGCCTGCAGGGTCGGCAGCAGCTCGGCCGCGAACGCGCGCATCCGCGTATCCTCGCCGCCCTGGGCGTAACCCTTGAACAGGTCGACGGTTTCGACGTGGGCCTTGTACTGCGCCTCAATGTAGGCTTCGTCGAAGTCGCCGCCCTGCTTGTCGGCGAGTTCGTCGACAATCGCTTGATGCTTGGCGTCGAGCTTGTCCGGCGGCATGGCGAGCTTGGCCTCCAGCACCGCCTCCTTGAACTTGACCGCCCCGGCCGAGTGATCGTCGACCATGCGCTGGGCGAAGGCCTTCACCGGGCCCGCGTTGCTGCGATCCAGCGCAAGCTTGCTGCTTTCGATCTCGAACATGTTGCCGAAGGCTGCCAGGGCCACGAACGTCGCCGTCGGCGCGACCGGCGCGCTCGCCTGCTTGGTGGCCGGATCGGCGGCGAGGGACAGGGTAAGCGCCGGGGTGAGGGCGGGCGTGGCGACGGCGAGAGCGAGACTGACGACGGCGAAGCGGAGCATGCGAACCTCCTGGTTTGCCGAAGCAATGTCCGCCGCTGGCGTCGGGTTCCCCAAAAAGGTCGAAATGTAACGGCGCAGGACAGCGAGCGCGCGGTGCCGGCTGCTCAGGCAGCGGGCAAGAGCGCGGTTCCTTGCAGGTCGCGACAAAGCAGGGCAGCCGAGCCACACATAGGCGCGCTGCTGCTCGGCTACTACACCGACGATGGCCGGCTGCACTACGCTGGCCGCGCAAGGGGCAACCTTTCGAGACCAGGCGCCGTAGATGCTCATGGTCGACCAGAGCGAAACGCCCGCCCGCGTCCTGGTGCAAGCTTTGTACAATTCCACCAACGGCAAGCCGATTTGGTGGTCGCTACCTTATGAGCTGAATGACGGGGGAATGACCCATGGCCTTGGCCGCCAGTTCGGCATTGGGATTGGTCCGGTCGCAGGCTGAGAACAGGCCCTTCTGGCAGAACCAGCACTGCCCGCAACTGATCGTGAAGGGCACGACGACGCGGTCGCCGATCTGGAGGTGGTCACCTCCGCGCCGAGCTCGATCACCTCGCCCATGTTCTCGTGGCCCAGGATGTCACCACTTTTCATGGTCGGCTGGTAGCCGTCGAGCAGGTGCAAATCGGCGCCGCAAATCGCACAGGCAGTTATCCTGATGATCGCGTCGCGGGGATTCTCGATCCTGGGGTCCGGAACCGTATCGACGCGGACGTCGCCCGTGCCGAGCAGAGTGCGCGCATATCTGTCTCCTATCTCAATGAGGGGCGTGGGCCGAGCGCCGCTCTCCTGGAAGCCCGTCATGAAGCGAGCGGCGCCGGGGCGGGGGCGTTGCACAGATCAGCGCTTTCGAGCCGCGCTTCGTGTCGTCGCGACGCCAGCGGCGATTCCGGGTAGCGCGCCAGCAGGTCGGCGGGATCCCTGAAGACGGCCACGCAGCCTGCCCGCTTCAGTTCGTCCTCCGACCAACCCCCGCAGAGCAGGCCGACGGTCCTCAGGCCTGCCTTTGCGGCAGCCTCGGCGTCGTACGGGCGTGTCGCCGATCACGAGGACCTGGCTCCGGCTGCGCGATGTCGAGCCTCGCCAGCGCCGCGCAGTAGATGTCGGGATGAGGCTTTGCTCGTCTCCGCATCGTCGGAGGAGTTCTCCACGTCGATCAGGTCGACGATGTTGGCGATCTTCTTGTACTGCTCCAGCTCGTCCTCCTTGGCAGAGGAAGTGAGCGCGATCGCTTTGCCGTCGGCGATCACGCGCTGGAACAGCTCCCGCACGGCGGGAAAGGGCTTTATCCGGTGGAGATAGCGTGCCGGTTACCCTGCCGACCGAAGAGTCAGCAACCCACGCGGGCGGCGCCCGTTGCCTGAGGCGGGAACGCCCAAAAGTCACGGAGCCATCATGCCGAGCACCACACCAGCCGACGCCATTGCGCTGCTGAAGGCGGATCATCGCAAGGTCGAGGGCCTGTTCGAACAGTTCGAGAAGGCCAAGGACAACGCCCGCAATGTCGAGCTCTGCCTGTTCGAGGAGGGCGGCCAGCGCGAGGCGGCTGACGCCTCGGCCTGCCGCCATATTGCATCGGCGGCGTAACCCGCTCGCCCCAAGCGGCATTTGCTCCTTCAGGTCAGTGCGCGTGCAACAGCACATCCACGCAGGAGGCCACCATGGCAGAATCTCCCCAGCCCGACACGCCCCGCAACCGAGGCGACCGTGATGCCCCGCACGTCAGCCCCGTCACGCCGGCCGAGGACGCACGCAACGTGCTGCTGAACCGCGTGTCATGGGGCGCCGTGCTGGCAGGCGTCGTCGTGGCGCTGGTGGCGCAGCTCATCCTCAACATGATCGGAATCGGCATCGGCGCGTCCACGCTCGATCCCGGCGTCGGGGCCGACCAGAACCCGTCGGCCCGCGGTTTTTCGATCGGCGCAGCGTTATGGTGGACGGTTTCCGGCATCCTCGCGGCGCTCGCCGGCGGCTTTGCGGCAGGGCGGCTGTCGGGCCAGCCTAAAGAAGCCTCTGCGGCCTGGCATGGACTTACAAGCTGGGCGTTCACCACCCTGGTGATTTTCTGGCTGCTGACCTCGACGGTCGGTGGCTTGCTCGGCGGTGCCTACCGCGGCCTGACCAGCACGGCCGGTGGCGCGATCCAGACCGCGGCGCAGACGGCTGCACCGGCGCTGGCAGGGAACGCAGGTCCATTCGATGCTGTTGAGCGGACGATGCGCGGTGCGATGGGCGGCAACGACCCAGCGGCGTTGCGCGATGGCGCGGTCGCCGCAATGCGTGCGGCCGCCACCGGCGATCCACAGCAGGCCGACGTTGCGCGGGCCCGAGCCGCCGAGGCGCTGGCCAAGGCGCAGAACATCCCCGTCGAAGAGGCACGCACGCAGGTGCAACAGTACGAGCAGCAGTATCGTCAAGCCGTTGAGACGACGCGGCGCGAGGCCACTGAAGCGGCCGCCACCGCGACCAAGGCGGTGTCGCGCGGGGCGCTGATCGGCGCGGTGTCACTGCTGCTCGGCGCGGTCGCCGCCTGGTTCGGGGGCCGCATGGGTGCGGTGGATCCCACCATCACCGGCTTTGTGCCGACCCGTCGCGCCATGCGCCAAACGTGAGCGCAGGGGTCTATCGGTGTCGGCGACCTGGCAATTTTGGTCGGGCAAGACCCCCGGATGAGTGAGCATCGACCGCAACCATCCGGCGCTGGGTCCCCTGGCGGGCGATGTCGACGCCCGCACCGCCGCGACGACAATCACGGTGATGCGCGTCATCACTAGGCTATTCTGGTCCCGAGATCGGGTGCGACGAATGATAGGCGTCGTCGCAGGGAGTCCGTCGGGCCGACGGCGCGAGAGGAGCCGAGGGCGCGGCGCAACGATGAAGCGTGCCGCACGCTAATCCGTCATGTACGAGCTTTGGGAGACGCTGTTCACCGGCTTCGGTACGCTCCTCATCGTGATCTCGCTGGCCCTGCTCATTGGGGTCGGCGTGCTGGTGTGGTGGACCCGAAAGATCGACTGAGCGAGGAGCTTCGGTCTGCGCCCTCGACGTGAGCCCCGCGGCGGAACCTCGGGCGATGCCAACGCCCAGATCATGACGGACGTCGGACGGCAACCCCGCTTCCCATCGGGCCGTTGCGTGTGCCGAGCTGGCTGGAGGAGCGAAGCGCATGGATGTCGGGACGGTCGTTGGGCTGGTGGCGGCCGCCACGCTCTCCTACGCTCCGCAGCTGAAGAAATGCTGGGAGACGGGTTCGCGGGCGACCTCTCGGTGTGCATGTTCCTGATCCTGGCCACTGGTGTTGCCTTGTGGATCGGCTACGCCGTCCTGCGCGACGACTGGGTCATCAAACCGATGCCGCGTCGCCGGCCTAACTGAAGCGGCGTCGGTCGACGTCGGCTTTGCCTGGCCGCTCGCGATGCGTCCGATACTACATGTTGTCCATGCCAAGCCGAGTCACGCCGGCCTTCTCAAGGGCTGATCGCACGACGGTCGATTGGTCGTCATGACAATCCACGGAAACCTCAATAGGTCCCGAAAGTTCGGGCTTGCCGTGCCTTGTGACACCCGGACGGCCGCTCTCCGCATCGGCATCCGCAGGGCGCACGCCCGCCGTATTCGCATTGCCGGACGCTCGAATGAAGATGGCGGCCCGGTCGATGCCGTGCTCCTGGACAAGGTGCTCCACAGCTGTTTTAGCAGCACGACGGGTGTCGAAGTTCGCAACGACGGTGCGCTCCACAGGAACCTCCTTCGCGTTCGCGGGGCATTACAGATGTGAACCCACAAAGAGCCGCGCCGCCTAACGCCCCGGACCCAAAGTCAGGTCAGAGCCACTGACTTACCAGCCACTTTCCCCGAACCTCCTCGAACACGACCGAAAGCTTCGGATGGTAGAGACCCTCGCGCCAAGTGCCCCCATAGACGTAGATCTTGCAGGGAAACGGAGCGGCGGTTTCGTTGCCACAGGTTCTCCTAATGACCCGGTCGGGCACTCGATTGTTGCTGACCTCGACGACCTGTTGCTCGGTCATTCCCTCCGTCAAAGCGACGGCCGGCCAGGATGGATGGCACGCACCTACGGCAAGACCGAGCATGAGGAGGCGCTTCACGCAGTGGCTCCTTCCCAACTTCGGTCGGCAATTGCGAGTAACGCCCTCCAGTTCCACACTGCTTTCGGGCGAAATCGTCGCCGGGTGCATCCGCCATGACACGCAGCGCAAGCCCTGGGGGCACGGCTCTGAGTTCGTTTGCGGCGGGCACGTCCGATTGGGCGTCGCCCATGCCCCGCGGTGCCCTCAGCAGGGCTCGCAGTCCATCGCGAAGACGTCCCTAGTTCTTCTTAGGCACCTGATGTGGCCCTTCGTGCTCGAGCACTCGCCGCTAGCGCCGCCCGTCGACCGCGCGCAGCAGTGCCAGCGAATCCAAATCGCTCGCCTTGGGCGCCATGCCACCCCTAGAGCCAGCCGAAGGCCCACATGATCAGCAGAATTGGGATGGGAATGCCCAATAGCCAAAGTAGTCCAGCTCTAGCCATCTATGCCTCCCTGTGAGAGCTCTATAACGCCCGGCCATTGGACGAGTTCCGAGCCATACCAGCCCTTTGCTGAGTCAAGGCGCTTCGCATCAGGCGCTTATTGCGGCCCTTCGTGCTCGAGTACTTCGGCCAGGTCGCGCATATCGATCTTGTGGCCGCAGGTCGGGCATTCGATGAAATGGTCGGCCTCGCTCTTGGGCCCAGCCGACATGCCTGCCGGGTTCTTCGTTGCGGGCATGATCGAGCAGAGGATTGACTGGCTGATCGGTGCAGCGGGCTCAGATGCTGCCGGCGATGCTAAGCCGTGGAAGCGGAACTAGCGCTGTGAATTAAACGACGCTCGAAGGCTTCATTCAATTCGTAGAGCGCCCAGGCCTCGTAGTTGGCGACCGATGCCAGGAAGTCGTCAATGCGCTGTTGGTCGGGTGCGTCGCTCATGCCTCAAAACATAGGCTAGTGCCAACCGTGGTGCCAGTGCCGCGCCAGAGCAATGCCGCCTGCTAGCAGTGCGTGCGCGAAGCCCCCCCCGTGCCAATGAAACCTGCGCCACTTCCCGTGTAGAGATTAGTGGGCAACAAGGTAGCCATGACAATCGGTCAACCGCTCAAAGTCACGAAGGACGAGGCAAGCGCTCTTGCCGATGCACCGGCATCGGCGGCAAAGTTTTCGCCGGCTGATGGCGGGATGGAGGTGGTGCCGCGTGGCCGGCGGTTCTTTTCCAAGGCCGACAAGCAGCGCATTCTGCAAGCTGCCGACCGCTGCACCGCGCCCGGCGAGATCGGCGCGCTGATGCGCCGCGAAGCGGTGTACTCGTCGAGCCTGAGCACCTGGCGCCGGCAGCGCAAGGCGGCGGAACAGGCCGCCCTGGCGCCGCAGAAGCGCGGCCCCAAGCCTGCCGCCGATCGCGACCAGGTGCTGCAGATCGCCCGCCTGACGCGTGACAACGATCGGCTCAAGAACCGGCTCGACAAGGCCCTGTTTGTCATCGAGGTCCAAAAAAAGTCGCGGCCTTGCTGGGTCACCCGCTGGGTCACCCGCTGGGTCACCCGATCGACGACAGCGGCGAGAGCACGTGATCGCCGGGGTGCGCGAGCTGGCGCCGGCGATCGGAAACGCCGCTGCCTGCCGCGCCCTCGGCCAGTGGCGCGGCACCTTGGCGCGCGGCCACGCCCGCTCGCGACGTGCCGCGCTACTCGGGCCGCCGGCGCCGCG
>WHTW01000185.1 GCA_009377525.1 Rhodospirillales bacterium | reverse complement strand
TTCGGCTCCCTACGCTCATGATCATGAGCGCTCAGGATGCGCGCGGTCCGGAAGAGCATGAGAGGACGCCACTGACGCTAACGCTGCGCGCTCTCGGCAATCAGCTGATCGGTGGTCGCGACGCGAATCGAGCGGTTGGTCAAAAGACCGTTCCAGACCCAGTTGTGATGGCGGATGACGGTGGGTGCGTCGAGGTGTGGCCGATCACTCAGCGTGTGACCGTCGCTCACGACCACGACGGCGTAATCGCGCGAGACGGCCGACCGGACGGTGGCGTCGACGCAGAAGTCGGTGGCCCAGCCGGCGATCAGGAGTCGGTTCGGCGCACGGCATTGCAGCGTATCGTGCAGCGTGGTTCCGGCAAACGAGTCGTTCAGCATCTTGTCGACCGCGACGTCGCCCGCGTCCTGCACGAGCTCGGGCAGGAACGCCCATCCCTTGCTGCCCGGCTCGAAGCCGTCACCGTCCTTGCCGCAATGCCTGATCCACACGACGTGGCCGCTGTTTTGCCGTACCCTGGCGGCGAGCGCATTGATGCGCTGGATCACGCCGGCCAGGTCGTGTTTGGGTGCGCCGTCGAGCAGGCCAACCTGCATGTCCACGACGATGAGAGCGTCGCCCGCCATCCTACCGACCCGGTCGTTTCTTCAGCCGGTCGACGGCGCCGGCAACCGGATCGATGAAGGCTTGGCTGGCGACGTAGTCCTCGCGCAGCATGCGGCGCAGCGCCTGGATGCGCGCGCTGCTCGCCACCATGCCGGTCGCGACCTCGAGCTGGTATGGATCCATGTCCCACAGCCGGATCACCAGCACGTCGTAGCCCAGCTCCAGCGCGCGATCGATCTGGCCGCGCAGGTCGTCGACCAGCTGCTGGTCGGTCCACTCGGGGTGGCGTAGCACCTGGCCCGTGAAGCCGATCCACTTGAACTTGGGCTGCTTCTGCGGCGCGGGGCCGAGGTTCGCGACGCCGGGGTCGTTGGTGCCCCAGTGCAGCGAGCCGTAGACCATGGCCCAGTCGAAATCGTGCATCAGCCAGACGGTGCGGTCGGGATCGGACTCCCGTTCCATGCGCTGGATGGCGCCCTCCCAGGCGCTGTCCAGGCCGCGCAGGGGGGCGATGCTCCAGACATTGTAGGCGAACAGCGCGACCGTGAGGCCGGCCAGCGCCGCAAGCCCGCGGCCGCCGTAACGGCGGCGCTCGCGCACCGCCACCAGCACTACCGCCCAGCCGATCGTCAGCCACGCCATGACATTGATCTGCATCTGCGGATCCTGCGGCTGGGAGTAGAGGTTGAAGATCTCGCCGGCCACGAAGGTGACGCCGAAGACTGCCGACAAGGCGCGCGAGCGAGGATCGTCCCAATGACGCCACAGGAACGGCAGGGCGATTGCGGCCACGGCCAGTATCCAGATCGTGGCAACCCAGCGCCAGATGTCCCAGCCGGGGATGCCCGGGATCGATGCCACGCCGGCGCCCAGCAGGTAGCCCACCATGCCGTCCCACAGATAGCCGACCTTGGCCCAGGTGAAGCCCGCCCACACCGAGCGCACCGCCTTGCCGGTCCAGATCAGCTCGATGGGCCCGACGGCGCCCTCATGGCCCTGCCAGGCCCAGGCCACCACGGCGGCCGTCGCCACCACGCCGACGAGGAACAGGGCGATCCAGGCAAACCGCCATGCCAGCCGCCTCTCGCATATCCACAGCGCCACCAGCATGGCGGGCAGGGTGGGGAACATCAGCCGCCATTCCATCAGCCAGGCGAACGAGAACAGCGCCGCTACGGCGAGCACGCGCGGCGCCGTCGGCCGGGCCAGCCAGATGGCGGCGAGCGCCATGGCGGCGAACAGCACGGCGTAGCTCGGCATGATGTCCTCGTTGATGATGGCGAGGAACATCACGAAGCTCGAGGCGAGGTGAAACAGCGCCGCCAGCAGCGCCACCAGCCGGTCGTTGGTCAGGACGCGGACCAGCAGGTAGACCATGCCCAGGCAGAGGGCGCAGCTCAGCGCATTGAGGATGGTCATCTGTTTGCGCGGATCGCCCGCAAACACGCCCAAAAAGTCGAGCAGGCGGCAGAGGGCGCCGTAGAGCGGATAGAAGAGGTAGTTGGCGGGGTAGAGTCGCGCGTTGGCCGGGTCGACCACCCAAGGCTTGAGCTCCAGGCTCTTGAACACCCCGTTGCCGGTCAGCCCGCCCTGGGCGTTGTCGAACCACAGCACGATGGCGATCAGCGACGCGCCGCCGCCCGCCACCACCAAGGCGAGGTCGAACAGGAGACCTGGGATTGTCGAACGGCGTATGGAGGCGGCAGCGAAGACCAAGGACGGCACGATTTCTCAGTTTGTCAGCTCAGCCGCCACCCTCGCCTGCCTGCGGGCGCTAGACAAGCCATCCGTGGCCCGCGGTGCTGGTGAAATCGAACTGGACAACCACGTGCGTGATGGCGGGCTGACGCAGCAAGCCGCCATCTGCAAGCCATCGATTTGTGTGATTGGCGCTCCCTACGGGATTCGAACCCGTGTTTCAGCCTTGAGAGGGCCGCGTCCTGGGCCTCTAGACGAAGGGAGCGAGGCCGGAAGGCGCTTGATAGTCGAAGGGCCGCGCTGGCGCAACCCCAGCCATGCGGCCGACAATTTGCGATGACCGAGCGGCAAGCCGGGCTTAAGCTTTCCCAACCCCGCGCGGAGGACCCCCATGGACATGCACATCGCCCAGGACATGCCGCTGACCGGTATCGACCTCAGTTCGCTGCCACCTGCCGAAGGCGAGGCCATCCTGCGCCGCCAGCTCGCGGCCGCCTATCGCCTGGTCGACTATTTCGGCTGGACCGAGCTCATCTACGGCCATCTCACGGCGCGCGTGCCGGGCGAGCAGCCGCACTTCCTGATCAACCCGTTCGGGCTGAACTATGACGAGGTCACCGCCTCGAACCTGGTGAAGATCGACCTCGACGGCAACAACGTGGGCGAGTCGAAGTATCCGGTGAACTACGCCGGCTTCGTCATCCACTCGGCGGTCCACATGGCCCATCAAGCGCGCCATAGGGTAGTGATGCACACCCACACCCGCGCCGGCATGGCGGTGTGCGCGGTGAAGGAGGGGTTGCTGCCGGTCTCGATGGCTTCGACGGCATTCCACGGCAAGCTCTCCTATCACGACTACGAGGGCCCCAGCCTCGACCTCGACGAGCGCGGCCGGCTGCTGAAGAACCTCGGCGACAACCAGGCGATGATGCTGCGCAACCACGGCATCCTGACGACGGGCCGTACCGTGCCCGAGGCCTTCATTCGCCTCTATCGCCTTGAGCGCGCCTGCCAGATCCAGGTCGATGCGGGCGGCGCCGGCACGCTCAATATCCTGGGCGGCAATCTGGCGGCCAAGTCGGGCGCCGACATGGACCGCTTCTCCGAGATGGAATCGCAGACCGGCCTGGGCGATCTCGAATTCGCCGCGCTCATTCGCAAGCTCGACAAGATCGACACGAGCTGGCGGCACTGACGCACAGCGCAGGCCACGGCAACACTGTCGTCCCGAGCGTCGCGAGGGACCTTTAAGGCAACAGGAAAGGTCCCTCACGACGCTCGGATGACAGCAGGTCTGCGTCGACTACTTCTTATAGAGCTCGCTCAGCGTCCCGCTCGGCGCCTTGATGTCGGTGATGCGCCAGCCCATGCCGGTGCGCACCAGGTCGAGCGTGATCTCGGTCGGCTTGCCCTGGTTCTCGAAGCTCACCAGACCGACCGCCTTGGGCCCGTCGGTCTTGACCGATATGGCGAGCTTGGCGATGTCCCAGTCCTGGGAGTCGACGAAGGGATCGCCGTCGAGCTTGGGCACCTCGCCGCGCCGCTTGGCTTCGCGCATGTCGGCTTCGATGGCGCGCGCCAGATCGGGCGCGAAGAAGCGGTCGACCTGCCAGAAAGGCTGGCCTTTGAAATCCTGGTTGGGGTAGGGCGTGTAGATGCCGCGCAGGAAGGACTCGGGCGTCAGCGTCTCCTTCGGAGTCTGAGCCTGGGCCCATGCCTGGGCGGGCAGCACGCCGAGGGCGGCGAGGATCAGGCGCCGGCTAGGCACGGAACGAACTCTGGGTGCCGTCGTACAGCACCTTGGCCGAGCGCTCGACGGCGGCCCGATGAGCCGCGAGCGCGGCCTCGTCGAGGTCGCGCTGCGGGGCCGGATCCGGGTCGAAATTGCCGTAGCGGTCGCGGCCGCGCACCAGCATCGCCGAATCGCGCGCCTTGAGCTGGCTGACATGCGGCGGGATGTAGCGGATGGCGTAGCCGATGCGCCGGTCGGCCGTGGTGTTGGGCCCCGAGCCGTGCACCAGCAGCACGTGGTGCAGCGACATCTCGCCGGCGTTGAGCGGAACGTCGACGCCTTCGCCCGCCGGCACGTCGACCGCGATCTCCTGGCCGCGGGTCAGCAGATTGTCGGCCGCGAACGTGTCGCGATGCTCGAGCTGGTTCTCGAGATGGCTGCCCGGCCAGAACTTCATGGCGCCGCTCTCGACGGCTGAGTCGGCGAAGGCCACCCAGGCGGTGATGACGTCGTTGGTGCTGAGCCCCCAGTAGGTCGCGTCCTGGTGCCACGACACGAACGACGGCGAGTGCGCCTCCTTGGTGAAGAAGGTCGTGCTCCAGCAGAGAATATCCGGCCCGATCACGTCCTCGACGGCGTCGAGGATCTTGGGGTGGCGCGCGAGCTCATTGGCCCAGGTGAACAGCAGATGCGGCTTCTGCCGCATGTTGCCGCTGAGCGGCCCGCCCAGCGCGCGCTCGTTCGCCTCCAGCCGGTCGCGGTAGGACCGCGCCTCGGCCGCCGACAGCACCGGCACCGGGAAATGGAAGCCGTCGCTTCTGTATCGCGAAACCTGGTCGGCCGTGAGCACCTTGGACATGCGCCCAGTCTAGCGCGTTAAAAGTACTTCCAGAAGACCACGATGGAGATTACGTAAATGGCGCAGATCAGGCCTGCGCCCAGCAGGTTGGCCCGCAGCGCGTTGCCCTTGGGGAACATCCACCATCCCATGCGATTGGCTACCCAGGGCACCATGAAGCCCGTGAGCGCGACGCTGAAGATGTTGCCGACGAACAGGTTGACGGCCCAGGGCATGTTGAGCTGGTTCTGCAGGATCGGCGTCCCGACCGAGACCCCCCAGAGGAAGACGATGGGGTAGAGCAGCAGCAGCACGATCATGTCCATCTTCCAGACGGACAGGCCGCCTCCCGACGACTCATCGCGGAACCACTGCTCGAAGCCGGTTCCCATGCGGGCATGGAACTCCTCGGTCAGCGGCTCGGCCTCCTCGATCAGCTTCTTGCGCACCGGCGAGTCGAGCCAGGCCTTGAGATTGGTCTCGGTGTCGAAGCGCAGGATGGCGACGTAGTCTTCCTGTACGCCCGGCACCGGCGGCTCGAAGCGGTAGCCCTGCAGGCCGGGCGCCTTGGATTGGGCGGCGGCGATCTTGCGCTCCCAGGCGCGGTACTCGGTGTCCTTGCCCGGTTTCACGCGAGTGCTGATGACGGCCGAAACCGGAGCGGGCTTCCTGCCGCCCTCGTCGTCGCGAACGATATGGACGTCGTCGCGGCCGATCAGGAACGGTGCCGCGCCCTCGATGCGGGTCTGGCGCTCGGTCGAGCCGAGCCAGCGCTGCGCTTCCTCCATGGTATGGAAGCGCTGCAGGATGACCCAGTCGACCTGCAATGGCGGATTGGGCGGCATCAGTCGCTGCTCGACGAAGCCCGGGAAGCTCGAGATGAGGTTGCTGGTCTCACCCTGCCAGCGTGCGAAGTCCTCGGATCGCTCCGGCCGCACGCTGGTCTGGGTGACGATGCTGACGGTCATTTGGCCCTGGTCAGTCCGCCGCCAAACAGGCGGTCCGGCGTGAAGGGCAGATGGGCGAAGCGCACGCCGGTGGCGTTGGCCAGCGCATTCGACACCGCCGGCGCCACCGGGTTGATGCCGCACTCGCCCTGGGACTTGGCGCCCAGGGGACCGATGGCATCGACCGTGTCGGCGAAGAAGATGTCGGTGTGCGGCGTGTCGGCGAAGGCCGGCACGCGGCAGTTGCGCAGCTGCGGGTTCACCATGTGGCCCGCGTCGTGGACTATGTTCTCGATCAGCGCCCAGCCGTAGCCCATGGCGACCGCCCCGTCGAGCTGGCCGCGGCACTGCATGGGGTTGATCGGCCGGCCGATGTCGGCCGCATGCACGCTGTGCAGGACGCGGATCTCGCCGGTCACGCGATGCACCGCCAGCCGCACGCCCTGCACGTTGAAGGCGATGGTGCGCGGCGACAGGTAGGCCTTGCGGCTGACCGCGAAGCGGTGGTCGACCTTGGCGCCTGCGGCATGCAGCTCGCGGAGCGGGATGCGCTTGTTGCCGCAAATCACTGCGTCGTTGTCGAGGCGGCACTGGTCGATCGGCGCCTTGGTGTACCGCGCGGCGAAGTCGAGGATGTCGGCCTTCATCGCCTCGGCGGTGGCCAGCACCGCTTTTCCGGCCACCACCGTGCCGGTGCTGGCGAAGGTGCCGGTGTCGTAGGGCGTGCGGTCGGTGTCGGCATTGATGATGTCGATGTCACTGGCACGCACGCCGACCACGGCGGCGGCCATCTGCTTGTGCGCCGTGGTGATGCCATTGCCCATCTCGGACGAGCCGCAGGCCAGATGGTACTTGCCGTCGGGCAGGAGCTTCATCTCGGCACCCGAGCGGTGCTCGGTCGGCGGGCCGCATTCGAGCATGGCGAGTGCCGCACCCGTGCCCTCCAGCCAGTCGGCTCCGTCGGGCTTCCGGACGCCGTTGCCCTTCTTCAGCTCGCGCTCGACGATATCGAGGCACTGGTCGATGCCGTGGCTGCCGAAGCTCGCGTCGCTCGGCTCCTTCCAGATCGATTCGACGTTGTCGCCCGGCCGCACGACGTTCTTGCGGCGGATCTCGAACGGGTCGATGCCGAGGATCTTGGCCAGCTCGTCCATGGTGCATTCCATGGCGAAGGTGGTCTGCGAGGCGCCGTAGCCGCGGAAGCCGCCGCCCGGGACCATGTTGGTATAGACGACGCGGCCGATGCCCTTCTTGTTGTCGCAGCGGTAGGCGGCGAACGGGCTGGCCATCGCGGCGGCCAGGGTCTCGCTGGCGTGGTTGCCGTAGGCGCCGGTATTGGAGACCACCTGGACGTCGAGTGCTGTGAGCGTGCCGTCCTTCTTGGCGCCGATCTTGACCTTGGTCGTCATCTGGTGCCGCGTCGTGGCGCCGATGAACTCGTCCTCGCGGGTCCATTCCCATTTCACCGGCCGGCCGTCGAGCTTCATGCTGGCGAACAGGGGCAGGTCTTCCGACACCATCTCCTGCTTGCCGCCGAAACCGCCGCCGACGCGCTCGGTGAAGACGTGGATCTGGGCGGCGGGCACGCCCATCAGGTAGGCAAGCTTGGTGCGGGCCGCGAACGGGCCCTGCGAGCTGGTGCGCACGTGCCAGCGACCGTCCTTGCCCCGGTAGGCGATCGAGCCGTGGGTCTCGAGATGCACGTGCTGCACGCGTGAGGTCGAGTAGGTGTTCTCGTGGATGACGTCGGCTTCCGCGAAGCCCTTGGCCACGTCGCCGATCTCGCCCTCCAGGGTGCAGAAGATGTTGCCGTTGTCGGTGACGACCTCGCTCTTGTCGTGGAGGATCGGCGCACCGGGTTCCATGGCGGCGACGGGATCGAACACCGCCGGCAGGATCTCGTAGTCGACGCTGAGGGCGCGCACGCCGGCCTCGGCCGCCGCCTCGCTCTCGCCGACCACCGCGGCGAGCCGCTGGCCGACGAAGCGGGCGACGTTGTCGAGCATGTAGGTGTCGTCGGGGTCGACGAGATGGTCCTCGTGCAGGGCCGTGCTGTAGAGCCGGCGCGGCACGTCCTCCCAGGTATGGACGGCGACCACGCCGGGGACGGCGAGCGCCTTGCTCCTGTCGATCTTCTTGAGGCGCGCGTGGGCATGCGGCGAGCGCAGCACCTTGAGGTGCAGCAGACCCTCGATGGCGATGTCCATCGTGTAGTGCGCCTTGCCCGTCAGGATGGCGTCGGTGAAGGGGTTGGGCAGGCTGGCGCCCAGCGCCTTGCCGGCGACGTCGTCCTCGATGTTCTTCTTGCCGTGCAGCGCATCGACGATCGAGCGGTAGCCGGTGCAGCGGCAGATGTTGCCCTTCAGTGCGTGCGGCAGGTCGGCCTTGTGGGCCTCGTCAAACGCTGCCGAGGCCGTGGTCATCATCATGCCGGCGGCGCAGTAGCCGCACTGGAAGGCCTGCGCGTCATGGAAGGCTTGCTGGATGGGATGCAGCCTGCCGTTCTGGGCGAGGCCCTCGATCGTGGTGATCTTGCGGCCCTCGCCGCGGAAGGCGGGCACCAGGCAGGAATGGAACGGCTTGCCGTCCAGCCACACCGTGCAGGCGCCGCAGTCGCCGGCGTCGCAGCCCTTCTTGACGCCGAACACCTCCAGGTCGCGCAGGAAGGTGCGCAGGCACTGGCCCGCCTTGGGTTCCGCCGAGTACAGGCGGCCATTGACCTCGTACTTGCTCATGACAGCTCCACGCGAATCTGTTCGGCCAGGTAGTGGGTGACGTGGCGCTTGTAGGGCGCCGAACCGTGGACGTCGTTGAACCAGGCGTCGGGCGGCAGGCGCTCGTCGATCGCCCGGCGCAGCTCGCTCGCCGTCGGCGTCTTCTTGAAGCGGATGTGCACCGGCCGCGGCGTCGCGGCACTGATGGTCAGCAGGAAGTCGTAGTCGTTGTCGCCGACGGTGGCGACGATCAGCGCGGCCGACCGGCCGAAGTGGGTCAGCGACACCTGGCGCATGGCAGAGCGCTTGGTCAGCGCCGACGCGGGCAGGAAGATCGAGCGTAAAAGCTCGCCCTTCTGCAGGGCGTTGGCATGAACGCCGGTGACGAAGTCGACGAGAGGGACCTCGCGCGGCTTGCCGTTGGGCGGCCACAGGTTGCAGACGCCTTCGAGTGCGGCCGTCAGCGAGATCATGGCGCCGGCCGGCAGGGACATGCAGATGTTGCCGCCGACCGTCGCCGCGTTCCAGATCTTGAACGACATCAGGAACGCGTCGATGCACTTGTCGAACAGCGGCACGGCGCGCCATTCCGGCGGTCCCTTGAAATCGTGCAGCTCGACGATCTTGCAGGTCGCGGCGATTTCGAGGCCCGATGGCGTCACGGTGAGCGGCGGCCAGCCCAGCCGTTCGAGGTCGACCAGCGTGTCGGTGCCGACCTGCGGCTCGGAGAACAGCCAGGTTCCGCCGCCCAGGAAGGCGTGACCGTCGCGCCATTCGATCTCCTCGAACGACTTCGGCCGCTTCACTTCGACGATCGTATTGAGATTCATGCCGCGATTCCTTGCACCAGTCTTGCTGTCATTCCGAGCGCAGCGAGGGACCTTGCGTGTTGCCTCAAAGGCCGCTCGCTCATGCTCGGGGTGACAATCAGGGCCTTACTTCAGGTCGTCGAGCGAGGTCGGGCCGGGGCCTGGCGTGACCAGAGCCGGCCACTGCTTGGAGCCGAACGGCACGGCGGGCGGCAGGACGGGCTGCTTACCGCGGCGCTGCATCTCGGCGATGATGGTCTTGCGGCCGTCGCCTCCCATCAGCTCGAAGTCCATGACCTTGTAGTTGCCGAAAAACAGCTCGCCGACCGAACGGTCGCCGATGATGCGGGTCATCGAGACCAGCATGTCCTCGGGCGTGGTGGTGAAGCCCATCGTTTCGATCAGCATCAGCCGGTCGTTGATCGCCTCGGGACCGAAATACTGGGCGAGCACCGAGAACAGCACGTTGTTCTGGCGCGCCACGTAGATCGTGTTCGATGCCGCATAGGTCTTGGCCATGTCGGGGCCGAGCATCGCCGACCACCCGTCCATCACGCCCATCCAGTGCTTGACCTGGGTGGAGGCGGCCCAGTTGATGATCAGCTTGGTGTTGGGCGCCTGCTTCTTGGCGAAGGCGAGCAGGGGCTCGAGCGTGACCACGCCCTTGGCCAGGCAGTCGTCCATGTAGGCGAGGTTGGTGGCCAGGATCTCCTTAACCGCGGGCTTCCAGTCTGCCTGGATGTCGTTGCTGGCGTCGAGACCGTCGAGCGCCGTCTTCATCTGGGTGCGATAGGCCGCCATCGGCGCGATCCAGCGCTTGTCGGCCGGGTTGTTGACCGAGGGGATGACGACCTGGCTGATCGCCATGGTGCTGTGCCCGGTCGACTTCAGGATCTGGTAGACCTTGGGCACCGACGGTGCGGTGATCGGCGCCTGGCCAGGCCGGAACAGCATCAGGTTGCCGCCCTGGTTGCTGAACATCGCCAGGATGATGGGATGCTTGGCCAGGATGTTGCGACGGTAGATGTTCGAGGCCCTGTCGTAGAGCGTGAACATGCCAATATCGAGCTGCAGGAGATCGCGCGTGGCGACGTCGCTCGGCGACGACGCCGTGTTGCCCGAGAGGTTGGCGAGATAGTCGGGAAGGTTGGCCGGCGTCTGCGCCGATGCCGATCCCGCGGCGATGCCGGCCGCGAGGATGCCAGCAGCCAGTTGCAACACTCCTCTTCTCATCACTCCTCCATTCCTGCCCCCGATATGGGCCAGCCAGTTGGTCATGGTTGTCATTGAGTCCCCCTAGAACAGCACCGTGAGGCGCAGCGTCGTAGCAAGTGTGCCGGGAAGGTTCGGCGACGCCCCCGGCGTGGGAATATATGTTACAGTCGGCTGCAGAAAGGTCGTGGCGAACAGATGCGCCTGATAGTAGGCCTGGAACATCAGCTCGTACTGGCGCTGGAAAATGTTCGGCTGCAATTTCGACAGGCCGACGCCCATGCCCATCGAATCGCTCTCGCGGCTGCCGATCAGGCCGAAGCCGGTGATGCCGGCGCCGTAGTACTGCGTCATCGGCAAGGTCTGTGAGGCGTTGGTGCCGAGCTGATAGAAGACGGAGATGGACGAATTGGGAACGCCCGGATTGACGCGCTGAGCCGCACGCTGTGAACCGAACAGGTAGAAGCCGCCGGTGCCGTCCTCGGTGATGTTCTTGAATGACAACACGCCGGTCTGCCGCCACAGACCGATGCCGAACTGCCCGGGATGGTTGCCCTCGCCGAGCAGGTAGTTGACGCCGATCTCACCGATATTGAACCAGTAGCCGTTGAACATCGGCGCGTTGAGGCCGGTCTGGATGCCGCG
Source organism: Rhodospirillales bacterium (assembly GCA_009377525.1). GTDB lineage: Bacteria > Pseudomonadota > Alphaproteobacteria > Reyranellales > Reyranellaceae > Reyranella. The sequence continues at coordinate 2,955 of WHTW01000185.1, read as the reverse complement.
CGCGCGGTTGCCGTCGTAGAACCCGACATTAACGTAGAAGGACTTGGTCGGCGTGAAATTGACGGTCACGCCGTTGGCTGGGTTGTAGTAACCCATCATCGCGCCGATCATCGAGGCATTGACGAAGACCGGCGACCACAACAGGCCGCTCACGGCCGGGATGTTCTGGTTTACGTCGGCGAGGGCTACGGGGCGCAGGACGTTGCCGAAGTCGTAGCTCGGCACGACGCGGCCGATCCGCATCGACAGTACGTCCTTCTTCATCTGCTGCAGGTACCATGCCTCGAGGAGCTCGGTGCGGTTGAGCGGCGGCAGGCCGACGATGCTGTTGTAACCGGCGACGCTGCCGGCCTGCTCGTTGGTCTCGCCGCCGTTGAACTGCAGGAACTGGAAGCCGAACGACGCGCCCTTCCAGTCGACCAGCTTGTCGGCATCGATGTTAAGGCCGATGAACAGCGCCTGGTTGTTGGTCCAGCCGCCGGGTACCGTGCCGCCCGCGGCTACCAAGTTGGTGTCCGCCAACCACAGCCCGCCCAGCTTGATGCCCCATTCGTCTTTCAGCCCGAGCGTGCGGCCGAGCCAGCCGGTACCGACGATCGAGTAGTCTGTCGCCGACGGGTTGCCGCTGATGGCTGGGGACGCCTGGCCCATCGCCTGCCACGCGAGCGTCGAGAGCGCGATCGCGACCAGTACGGAGAGCAAGGCCGATCGCCGGCCGTCACCGCTCCCATAGCGATGGCGGCCGGACAGACTCCGCTCCCTAGACTTCACCCCAATTGCCATGTCTTGCCCCGCAGACCCTGCACGACCTCCCCGTTAGGGTGCCGCATGTTCGTGTGTGGGGCGTGCTTTGGAGCATCAAGAAAAGATCAAGATTTGGTAAAGGCCGGTGTGTAACGAGCGCCGCCAGCCGGCTAGGATGCAAACATCAGGAAAGAGTCAGATTGGGCGAATCCGCTGGGGCATGTCGGTATACGCGTTCGGTCCTTTCATCCTCGATCCCGGTGAACGCCGCCTGACGCGCGACGGCCGCCGGCTGGCCGTTCCAGGAAAGGCTTGGCAGATCCTGCTGATGCTGGCGGAGGCCGGAGGGCGGCTGGTGCCGCACGACACTCTCCGGGCCGAGCTGTGGCCCAACGTTGTGGTCGAGGACCGCACGCTCACCGTCCATATGTCGACGCTACGCAAGGCGCTGGCCAACGGCTCGCCGGCCGAGGTCATCGAGACCGTGCCGCGGGCGGGCTATCGCCTGGCCTTGCCGGTGCGGCTCCTGTCGCCGGCCGACGCCGCCCCGCCGATAGCCGTGGCCACGACTCTTGCCGTGCGGCCCTTCGCGACGGGCGACCTTGCCGCGACCGACAGCTATCTCGGAGTCGGCATTGCCGACGCGGTGAGCACGGCGCTGGGCACGGTGCCCGGCCTTGCCGTGTCGCCGGTCGATGCCGTGGACGACCTGGCCGGCGCCCGGTCGCTTGGCGTAGGGCATCTCCTGGAAGGCACCGTGCAGCGCAGCGACGAAGGCCTGCGTGTTTCCGCCCGCCTCATCGACGTGGCGAGCGGCCGTACCGAATGGAGTGAGCACTTCGAGCGGCCCCAACTCGATGGTGTGGCGCTGCAGGACGCCATCACCCGTCGTGTCGCGACCTCGCTGCCCGACGCGGCGAATGACCAGGAGCTGCACAGCTATCGCCCGCGCGCGGCCGAGGCCTACTTCCTGCAGCTCGACGCGCGGGCCCATCTCAAGCCGTTTACCCGCCTGCCGCTGATCAAGGCCCTGACCCTGTTCGAACAGGCGCTGGCGCTCGATCCCGACTATGCCATGGCCCATGCCGGGCTGGCGTCGACCTACCTGCGGATGGCGTCGACCGCGATGTTGCGGCCCTTGCAGGTGGACGAAGCGATGCCGATGGCCCGGCGGGCCGCCCAACGGGCGATCGCCCTCGATGAGGGACTGGCCGAGGCATGGGCCGCCCTCGGTCGCGTGAAGATGGAGTACGACTGGGATTGGGACGGCGCCGAAGCCGATCTGGCGCATGCGGTCGCCCTCAATTCCAGCTCGGTCGAGGCGCTCGGCGCCTTCGGCCAGTTCCTGAGCGCGATGGGCCGGCATGACGAGGCGATCGAGGCCATGGAGCAGGCCCGCCGGCTCGATCCACGCAGCGTCGAGACGCTGCAGCATCTGGCCATCGCCTACTGGATGGCCGGCCACGGCGAGCGGGCGCTCGAGGCGGTGGACGAAAGCTTGAAGGTCTTGCCCGGCTCTCCCCGGGCCCATTACGGGCGCATGCTGATCCTTGATCAGCTCGGTCGTCGCGACGAAGCGATGGCCGAGCGTCTCACCACGCTGCGCGGACTGAGCGTCGCCCAGGGCCTCGCCGAGCACGTGGAGGAGGTCGCGCGCAGCAAGGGCTGGCGCGAGGCGATGGAGGTGTGGATCGCCTTGCTCGAGCGCACCAACCGCTGGGAGGGCGCCGCGCAGCAATGGATGGCGGTCGGCGAGTCGTCCCGCGCGCTCGATGCCCTCGAGCATTGCGTGAAGGCTCGCACCACGTACCTGTGCTTCACGGCGCAGAACCCGTACTTTCGGCCGCTCCACAACAACCCGCGCTTCCACGAAATACTGCGGGCCCTCAAGCTTGAGGGAAGATAGTCCTAGTAGCTCGTCGCGGAGGTTTTGACGGTTGATATCGACCTCGATCCGATGCGGTGACAGCATTGCCCGCACGTCGGTCGAGCGACGCAAGCCATGGTATGGACGGCGCGGCACCCCCCGAGCCTGGCCCGTCCTGGAGCCTCAAAAGTCGCAATAAAAGAACGCGGCATCGCCGGCAGGCGCGCGGCGATCACCGATATGGACTATAGTTATTGACAAGCACGTCAGTTGGTGACAGGCTGCAGCCGACTGTCGCTCTATGCATCGTTTATCCGACCCTGTGCCGGACCGCTCCCGCCCTG
>WHTW01000184.1 GCA_009377525.1 Rhodospirillales bacterium | reverse complement strand
CCCCACCGACCCGAGCCGCGGCTTTCTGACTCACCTTCTGACTCAGTAAGACTAGGCTGTCGAGCCCTGGTCGGCCTGGGCATCCAGCGCCGCGCGCGGTATCTTCGCGAGCTCATGCTTGCGGAACGGCTTGTTGATCAACAGCACGTCCGGCTCGAGGCGTCCTTGGGTCGACAGGATGTTCTCGCTGTAACCCGACATGAACACCAGCCTGGTATCGGGCCAGCATCGCCGGACCTCGTCGGCCAGGGCCTTGCCGTTCAGCGCTCCCGGAACGATGACATCGGTCAGCAAGATCGGGAACGGCCTACTTGCTGTTGCCGTGGCCGCACGGCATCCCACTTAACGGCAATGGCGCTGGCCACTTCCCGCACCACCTTCGGCGACCTCGCCCGCGACGAGCTTGCCATCGAGGTCACCTGTCCCAACTGCGGGCACTGCCGGACGATCGACGGCAATGCACCGCGGCTGCGCAACCGGCGCATCGCCGGCGCCCGCTTCCGCTGCGAGCAGTGCGGCTCGGTCGGCCTGCCCAGCATCGGCAAGCAGCGGCGCTGGACCGGCCGCTTGGCCGAGCATGCGCGCAAGCTGCGATAACGTGCTATTGGCTGGCGCCATGCGCGCCATCACGCTGCTGTTCTCGCTGCTCGGCCTGCTCGCCGGCCTGCTCACATGGGCCTCGCCGTCATCCAGCCAGACCACCAGGGACTGGATCACCGGCGCCCCACGCGAGGTGGTGCCGATCAAGGCCTGGCCGGACGGCAAGAAGGTCGCAGTCTGCTTCGTGCTCTATGTCGAGGTCTGGGGCAAAGGCCAGGGACCGAACTTCCGCCCCGACATGACGGCGCGCAATCCCGACGTGGTCGACGAGGCGTTCCGGCAATACGCCATCGAATGGGGCGTGCCGCGCGTCGGCCGCCTGTTCAGGGACCAGGACGTGCCGCTCAGCATCGCGCTCAACGCCCAGTTCCCCGAGCGTCATCCCGAGATCTGGAAGCAGTTCCGGGCCTCGGTGCCCAAGGCAGCAATCGTCGCCCATGGCATCAACAATTCGAGCGAGATGCTGCCGCTCGACAAGGGCATGGACGCGCAGAAGGCCTACATCAGGCGCACCCTCGACATGATCGAAAAGAGCGCCGGCGTGCGTTCGCGCGGCTGGTCGAGCCCCAGCGTGTTCCCCAATGTCGACACCTACGCCGCCACCGCCGCTGAGGGCATCAAGTATTCACTCGACGGCATGGACAGCGACGTACTGACCAGGCTCATGACCTCGGCCGGCCCGCTGGTCATGATCCCCTACCCCGCGCAGACCGTGGACATGGGCCACTACCTGTCGCGCATGAAGGAGTCGATCGATCTCGAACGCCTGTGGATCGACTACGTGAGCGAGCTGGCGCGCGAGGCCGACCGCGATCCCGACCGGCCTGCCAGCGTCGTGGCGATCGGCGTGCATCCCTTCGTCATCGGCACGCCGGCCGGCGCCGCCTCGTTCCGCCGCGTGCTCGAGGCACTGAAGGACCAGCCGCTGGTCTGGCTGACCGACACCGACTCCGTCATGACCGCGGCGGGCCGGAAGCCCCAGTAGCTCTTCACAGGGATTTTGACCGGTTGAATGCCCGACGGGATCGCGTTCGCCGCGCCTCGCTGGAAATCCCCGCAAGCCGTTGACGCCTCTGCTCCTTCTGACGCCGGCATCGGCCTTGCGATGTCGCCTGAACAGCGACAGAAGCGACAAGGCGTGTTCCTCGGCACGGCGGTGAGCAACGGACAGAAGCCCGCCGGCGGTGCCTGCACTGCCGTCAGCGGTGCTGCAGGTTTCCGACGTTCCCGCCGTTTCCGCCCGACCCTCTTGTTGGTCTGGAGAAGCTGACCCCCCATCGATTGAGCCACCGTCGAATTCCCGCAATTCCCGCAATTATCGCAACCGGTTTTCGGCTGCGGGACGGCTGCCGGCCTCGTCGCTCGGGATCCGGGCGCGCCCGTCCCGGCCAGGCAGCCGGATGGGCTGGCGCGGTGCCTGCCGCGCGCGCGATGGTATCGGATGAACGATGCATAGAACGGACGCCTGAAAGTGCGGCGGCGAAGCAACATAACTCCCGTGCTTGCACAAGTCAATAACCACGGTCTGTTCGGCCAATTTCGTTTTGGCGAGTTTTTTCGCACCGTAGAGGGGTGGTGCATGGGGGCTAGGCACCGGTGCCAGCAACCAACCAAACAGTCATGATCACTGTGACGAGCTACTAGCGATGACAAGCTCGACGACGCGATCGGCCGCCTGCTCCGCCGTCAGCTCAACCGTGCGCAGCACCAGCTCGGCCTCTTCCGGCGGCTCGTAGGGCTGATCGCGACCGGTGAGGTTCAGCACCTTGCCGCGCTCGGCCTTCTCGTAGAGGCCCTTGGGATCGCGGTGGCGGCAGATCTCGATCGGCGTATCGACGAAGATTTCGAGAAAGCGCCCCTTCGACAGAAGCGCCGCCGCGCGCGCGCGGTCGGCCCGGAAGGGCGAGACCAGCGCGACGATGGCGATCAGTCCGGCATCGGCCATCAGCTTGGCGACCTCACCCACCCGGCGAACATTCTCCGAGCGGCCGGTGGCGTCGAAACCCAGATCGGCGTTCAACCCTTGCCGCAGGTTGTCGCCGTCGAGCAGCATGGTCCGACGACCAAGCGCGGCCAGCTTGCTCTCGACGATGTTGGCGATGGTCGACTTGCCCGAACCCGGCAGGCCGGTCAGCCACACGACCAGCGGCGACTGTGCCATGGCCTCGGCGCGCAGGGCCGGCGTTATCGTCTCGGCGTGCCGATGCACGTTGCGGGCCGCGTCGACGCTCTCGACCACCATGCCCGCCGCAGCCGTGCGCAGCGTAGATCGGTCGATCAAGATGAAGGCGCCGGTCTGGCGGTTCTCGGCATAGGCGTCGAACGCCACGGTCTGGGCCGCCTCGATCTCGACACGGCCGATGGCGTTGAGGACCAGGGACGCCGCCGGCGCGCGCGTCAGCGATTCCACGTCGAGCGTGTCGACGATGCGGCCGAGCGCGGCGGGCACAGTGGCCGTGCCGATTTTCAGCAGAAAGCGTTTGCCCGGCGTCGCGGCCGCTTCGTCCATCCACACCAGGTCTGCCGCGAAGCGACGCGCGACCACCGGCCGATGCCGGGGATCGGCCAGCACGTCGCCACGGATCACGTCGACCTCGTCGGCGAGCGTCAGCGTTACCGAACGGCCGGCGGCGGCCGACGGCAGGTCGCCGTCGAAGCTCACGATGCGCGCCACGGTGCTGGTGCGGCCGGAGCCCGATACGACGATCGGATCGCCCACGGCGACACGTCCCGACGCCACGGTGCCCGAGAAGCCGCGGAACTCGCCGTCGGGGCGATTGACCCACTGCACCGGGAAGCGCAATGGCGCCTCGGCGGCATCGAGGTCGGTCTCGACCGCCTCAAGATGGGCCAGCAGCGCGGGCCCGGCGTACCAGGGCGTACGCTCGCTCAGCTCGGCGACGTTGTCGCCCAGTCGCGCCGACAGCGGGATCGCCACGACGGAATGTAAGGCAAGTGGTGCGGCAAAGGCCGCGAACGCCGCCTCGATCTCGCGAAAGCGCGTCTCGGAGAACTCGACCAGGTCGATCTTGTTCACCGCCAGCACGACATGGCGGATGCCGAGCAGGGAGACGATGGCGGCATGCCGGCGCGTCTGCTCGACCAGCCCTTTGCGTGCGTCGACCAGCAGGATGGCGAGCTCGGCGTTGGAGGCGCCGGTCGCCATGTTGCGCGTGTATTGCTGGTGGCCCGGCGTGTCGGCGACAACGAACGCTCGCCTGGCCGTCGAGAAGAAGCGGTAGGCGACGTCGATGGTGATGCCCTGCTCGCGCTCGGCCTCCAGCCCGTCGAGCAGCAGGGCGAAGTCGAACTCGTCCTCGGTCGTGCCGAAGCGCCGCGAATCGTCGCGCAGCGAGACGATCTGGTCGTCGTGCAGGCCGGCGGCATCGCTGATCAGCCGGCCGATCAGGGTCGACTTGCCGTCGTCGACCGAGCCGCAGGTGAGGAAGCGCAGCTCGCTGCGGAGCGCAAGCGGCAGGGCGTCGTTGGCGGGCGGTACGAGCGTATCGGGCATCAGAAGTATCCCTCCCTCTTCTTGCGTTCCATGGAGGCCTGCAGGGCGCCGTCGACCAGGCGGCCCTGGCGTTCCGACGAGCGCGCATCGAGCAGCTCGGCGATCACGCCGTCGACGTCCGTCGCCGCCGAGGCGATGGCGCCGGTCAGCGGCCAGCAGCCCAGCGTGCGGAAACGCACCTGGCGTTTCTCCGTCGTCTCGCCCTCGAGGAAGCGCATGCGCTCGTCGTCGACGGCGATCAGGTTGCCGCCGCGTTCGACCACCCAACGCTCGGCCGCGAGGTAGAGCGGCACGATCGGGATCGATTCGGCCTGGATGTAGGTCCAGACGTCGAGCTCGGTCCAGTTCGACAAGGGGAAGACGCGCATCGTATCGCCGGTGGCAAGCCGGGTGTTGAACAGTCGCCACAGCTCCGGCCGCTGGTTGCGCGGATCCCAGACATGGCCCGCCGAGCGGTGCGAGAAGATTCGCTCCTTGGCGCGCGCCTTCTCCTCGTCGCGGCGGCCGCCGCCGAAGGCGGCGTCGAAGCCGTGGACGTCGAGCGCCTCCTTCAGCGCCTCGGTCAGCGTCAGTCGCGAGTACTCGCCGGTCTCGGTCTCGAACGGATTGACGCCGGCGCGGGCGGCCTGCTCGTTGGCATGCACGAGAAGCTCGAGGCCATACTGCGCGGCCATGCGATCGCGATGCTCGATCAGGGCGCGGAAGTCCCAGCCCGAGGCGATGTGCAGGAAGGGAAACGGTGGCCGCGCTGGAAAGAACGCCTTGCGCGCCAGGTGCAGCATGACGCTGGAATCCTTGCCCACCGAATAGAGCATCACCGGCCGGCGGAACTCGGCCACGACCTCGCGCAGGATGTGGATCGCCTCGTCCTCCAGCCGCTGCAGATGCGGCGAGAGGCCGGGCGACGAGATCGGCTGTGTCTTGTTGGCCGCGCGGGCGGCGGCGACTGGCGGGCTCATGGGTTGCTCTGCTCTTCCGTCGAAGTGGTGGGTCGGTGAATGCCGCATTCGGTCTTGTCGAAACCGCGCCAGCGGCCGGCGCGCAGATCCTCTCCGGATGCCACGATCGACGTGCAGGGCGCGCAGCCGACCGAGAGATAGCCTTGCGCCATCAGCGGATGCGGCGGCAGGCGATGGTGGGCGACATAGGCCGAGATGTCGGCCACGCTCCAGCTCGCCAGCGGGTTGACCTTGACGTGGCTGTCGTCCGCCTCGAACACCGGCAGGTCGAAGCGCGTCGACGCCTGGAATCGCTTGCGGCCGCTGATCCAGGCGTCGTAACCCAAGAGCGCACGTTGCAGCGGCGCCACCTTGCGGAAGGCGCAGCAGCCGTCGGGATCCCAGGTCGCCCGACTGAGGTCGGCATCGAGCCGCGCGACCTCCTGCGCCGTCGGACCGACGCTGCGCACGCCGCTGAGGCCGAGATGCGCGGCCAGCCGGTCGCGATAATCGAGGGTCTCGGGGAAATGCCGGCCGGTATCGACGAACAGCACGGGCGTGGTCGGATCGATGGTGGCGACGAGGTGCAGCAGCACCGCCGATTCCGTGCCGAACGAGGAGACGACGGCGATCCGGCCCGGGAAGATCTCGCGCAAGGCTGCCGACAGGACCCGCTCTGGCGAGGCGTAACCGAGCCGGCGCTGCAGGTCGAGGACAGTGAGAGCTCGGCCTCTGGTCAGGATGCGTTCGGACATGGCTCCGCTCCTCCGAGCCTGCACTCCCTGCGGAGCGGCCGGTGCCTACTGTGGAAATCGACGACTAGAAGATTCGGCTCAGGAGAGCCGACAGGTCATGCTGGGCTTTCGATGCTTCTCAAATGCCCGCGTTCACGCACCTGAACAATGGTTGCGATTGCCAAAGTTGCCGGGGCCGGCAGAAGGATGCGCCGCGCCGCCGAGGCACGGCAAAAAGAATTTCTCCGGACCGGCTACGGCCGCCAGCCGTCGATTCCGTACTCCCCGCGCACGCGCAGCACCGAGACGTTCAGGCGCCGCACCATGGCGCCGCCGAACTGCAGCGTGAGCGGCACGCTCGTGATCTCGAACTGCACGCTCATGCGGATGCCGGGGCAGTCGTCGCGGCTCGTCGAAGCGAGCATCGGCAGGCGCTTGTTGTTCTGCACCGCGTCGATCCAGGCGTCGCCCGACAGCGTGATCTGGTAGCGGCCGGCGGCGATCCATTCCAGCGTAACGACCCCGCCATAGCCGTCGTCGCGACCGCGTTCGGGCGGAACGGTGTAGATCACCTGCGCGACCGGCTGCAGCAGCATCGAGAAGACGCCGTCCTTGGGCAGCGCCGATTGGCTTTCGACGTCGGCGAAGAAGCCTTCACCGAACAGCTCGATCTCGCGGCTGACCGGCCAGTCGAACTTGCGACAGCCATCCTCGGCCGCCACCGCCGCGGTGGCAGCCAGCACGCTCAGCACACAGGCAGCGAATCCGGCCCGCATGCCTGCATCATGATCAAGCCCAGCTCGGCAGGCCAGTCTTGATCGTGAAATTGTGATGCGCCGACACCCAGCGCACCGTGCCGGTCTTCGAGCGCATGACGATCGAATGCGTCTCCGCACCGTTGCCGAAGCGGCGGACGCCCTTCAGCATCGAGCCCGAGGTGACGCCGGTGGCGGCGAACATCACGTCGCCCTTGGCCATGTCCATCATCGAGTATTTGCGGTTGAGATCGGAGATGCCCCACTTGCGGGCCCGCGCCTTCTCGTCCTCGTTGCGGAACAGCAGACGGCCCTGGATCTGCCCGCCGATGGCGCGCAATGCCGCCGCCGCCAAAACGCCCTCCGGCGCGCCGCCCGAGCCCATGTAGATGTCGATGCCCGAATCGCCGGTCGAGGTGGCGATCACGCCCGACACGTCGCCATCGCCGATCAGCATGATGCGCGCCCCCGCCTCGCGCACCTTGCCGATCAGCTCGGCATGGCGCGGCCGGTCGAGGATGCAGACCACGAGGTCGGCGACGTCGACCTTCTTGGCCTTGGCGAGGTCTGAAAGGTTCTGTGCCGGCGTCTTGTCGAGGTCGACGATGCCCTCGGGCAGGCCGCCGCCGACGGCGATCTTGTCCATGTAGACGTCGGGCGCATTGAGGAAGCCGCCATGCTCGGCCATGGCGATGACGGCCAGCGCATTGGGCAGGCCCTTGGCGGTGATGGTCGTGCCCTCGAGCGGATCGAGCGCGATGTCGATCTTGGGCGCGCCGGCCTGGCCCAGCCCGACCTTCTCGCCGATATAGAGCATGGGCGCCTCGTCGCGCTCGCCCTCGCCGATCACGACGGTGCCGTCGATGGCGAGCGAGTTCAGCGAGGTGCGCATGGCGTCGACGGCGGCCTGGTCGGCCTTCTTCTCGTCGCCGCGGCCCATCAGCTTGGAGGCCGCGAGCGCCGCCGCCTCGGTGACGCGCACCACTTCCAACGCAAGATTGCGGTCCAGTTTCACGTCGTTGGCCATCGTCTCCTCCGTTGGCGCCTCATTGGATGAAATCTTGCGCCGTCCAACTAGAATGACTCGATCCTGATGACGCAGGGCTCCTCGGCCACCGCGCCCAGCTTGGCGATGCGCCTCAGCGCACGCTGCATCGCCGCCTCTTCCGTCTCGTGCGTGGTCAGCACCACCGGCACCTCGCCCGACTGCGAGCGGCCGCGCTGCAGCATGGCCTCGAGCGAGATGCGCTCCTTGGCAAGCGCGCCCGAGACCGCCGCGATCACGCCGGGCTTATCCTGCACCATCAGGCGCATGTAGTACGCCCCCTGATGCCGGTCCATCGGCGAGACCTTCTTGTCGGCCAGCCGATCCGCCGGCACGACGAACGCCGGCATCTGGCGGCCGCGCGCCACGTCTACAAGGTCGGCGACGACGGCCGAGGCGGTCGGCCCTTGCCCCGCGCCGCGGCCCTGGAACATGGTGGTGCCGACGAAGTCGCCCTCGACGACGACGGCGTTGAACACGCCCTCGATATGGGCGATCGGCGCGGCCAGGGGCACCATGCAGGGATGCACGCGCTGCTCGATGCCGTACCTGGTCTCGCGCGCCAGACCCAGCAGCTTGATGCGGAAGCCCAGCTCCTCGGCGAACTGGATGTCCATGGCGCTGACGTGGCGAATGCCTTCGATATGGATGCCGGCGAAATTGACCTTGGCGCCGAACGCGGCACCCGTCAGCACGGCGAGCTTGTGCGCCGCATCGATGCCGTCGACGTCGAAGCTGGGATCGGCCTCGGCATAGCCCGCCGCCTGCGCCTCGGCCAACACCGCGCCGAAGTCACGGCCGGTCTCGCGCATCGTCGTCAGGATGTAGTTGCAGGTGCCGTTGAGGATGCCGTAGAGGCGCCGCACGCGGTTGCCGACCAGGCCCTCGCGCAATGCCTTGATGATCGGGATGCCGCCCGCGACCGCTGCTTCGAACGACAGGATGCCGCCCTTCTTCTCGGCCAAAGTCGCAAGCTCGGTGCCGTGCATGGCGAGCAGCGCCTTGTTGGCGGTGACCACGTGCTTGCCCGAACGCAGCGCCGTCTGCACCAGCCGGCGCGCCACGCCGCTGGAACCGCCGATAAGCTCGACGACGACGTCGATGTCGGGCGCCGTCGCAAGCGCCAGGGGATCGCTCTCCCAGCGCACGCGCGTGAGGTCGATGTCGCGCTTCTTCGCTTTGCGCCGCGCACTGACGGCGGCCAGTTTGAGCGATCGTCCGCCACGCAGCGACAGCAGCCGGCCGTGCTCGGCCAAAAGTTTGACGACGCCCGCGCCAACGGTGCCGAGGCCGGCGATGCCGATTCTGAGAGGAGCTTTCATGGGCCGCCTGATACGCCAGGTTTCGCTCAGGCGCGAGCCTTCAATGGTGTGATGTTGTCACCCACGCCGCGCAGGTAGAGATCGATGGCACGACCGGGGTCGGCCATCACCTGGCGGATGTTGCGGATGGCCTGGCGGATGCGGTGCTTGTTCTCGACCAGGGCAATGCGGACATGGGCATCGCCATGCTCGCCGAAGCCGATGCCGGGCGAGACCGCGACATTGGCCTGGGTCAGGAGCAGCTTGGAGAAGGCCAGCGAGCCCAGCTCGGCGAATTCCTTGGGGATCGGCGCCCAGGCGAACATGCTGGCCGACGGCGCGGGCAGGCTCCAGCCCGCGGCGCCCAGCCCCTCGATCAGCACGTCGCGGCGTTCCCTATAGGTATCGCGCGCCTCGGCGATGCAGTCCTGCGGGCCGTTCAACGCCGCCGTCGCCGCGACCTGGATCGGCGTGAAGGCGCCGTAGTCGAGGTACGACTTGATGCGCGTCAGCGCCTGGATCAGCGTCTTGTTGCCGGCGGCGAAACCGATGCGCCAGCCCGCCATCGAGTAGGTCTTGCTCATCGAGGTGAACTCGACGGCGATGTCGCGCGCGCCCGGGACCTGCAGCACCGACGGCGGCGGCACGCCGTCGAAATAGATCTCGGCATAGGCGAGATCGCTCAGGATCCAGATGCCCTGGCGTTTGCAGAAGTCGACGATCGCGGCATAGAAGTCGAAATCGACGACCTGCGCCGTCGGGTTCGACGGATAGTTCAGCACCAGGGCGATCGGCTTGGGTACCGTGTGGCGCACCGCACGCTCGAGCGCCGGCAGGAACTCCTCCAGCGACGTGCTGCCCGGCACCGGGATGTGACGCACCGAGCCGCCGGCGATGATGAAGCCGTAGGGATGGATGGGATAGCTGGGATTGGGCACCGGCACGATGTCGCCCGGCGAGGTGATGGCCTGCGCGAGATTGGCGAGGCCCTCCTTCGAGCCCAGGGTGACGATGATCTCGCTCTCGGGATCGAGCTCCACGCCGAAGCGGCGCGCATAGTAGGCCGCCTGCGCCTTGCGCAGCCCGGGGATGCCGCGCGAGGCGGAGTAGCCGTGGGCGCGCGGATTTCCGGCGGCCTCGGCGAGCTTGGCGACGATGTGCGGCGCGGTCGGCAGGTCGGGGTTGCCCATGCCGAGGTCGATCACGTCCTGGCCGGCGCCGCGGGCTCGCGCCTTCATGACGTTCACTTCCGCGAACACGTAGGGCGGCAGGCGCTTCAGCCGGTGGAACTCGGAATCGTCCATTGTTTTATCCTTGGTCGCTAGAAATCGACGAAGATCTCGGCGCGACGGTTGGCGGCGACGCCGCGGGCGGAGGTCGTTTCGTAGGCGGGTTCGGCGTCGGACGCCGCCTCGGCGACGATGCGGCTGGCCGGCACACCCAGCCGCACGAGCTGGTTGGCGACGGCAAGTGCGCGCTGGCGCGAGACTTCGTAGTTGGCGCGCGCGACCTGATCGGCCGATGAGCCGTAGGCGTCCTGCTGCGCGTGGGCGACGATGCGCACCGTGGCGCGGTTGTTCTTCTGAATCTCCGCCACCCTCTGCAGCACGGCGAAGTCGTTGCCCGTCAGGCCCGCCGAGCCGGCGCCGAACTGGATCACGGCGACCTGCACGTTGCCGTGTGAGGGCGCGGCCGCGGCCGGCGTTGCAGCCATGGGCGGCGGTGGCGCGCTGGGCATCGGCGCGGCGGCAGCAACTTCAGTCGTCGGCGCAGGCGGCGTCCAGCCGGGCGGCGGCTCGAAGGCCCGGTTGGGATTGGCTGGGCGCTGAGGCGTCGCTGCAGGCGGCGGCGGCGGCGCGGTCATCGTCGTCGCGGCCGGAGCAGCAGCCGGCGGCGCCGGAGCTGGCGCAGGTGCCGGCGGGGCAGCCGCCACCTGGGCCGCGGATGCTGGCGGCGTCCAACCGGGCGGTGGCACGAACGCCTTGTTCCGATCTGCCGGACGTGTCGGCGTTGCAACCGGCGGCGGCGGTGGTGGTGGTGGCGCGGCAGCGACAGCCGGTGCAGGTGGCGGTGAGGCAGGTGGAGGAACAGACGGCGCAGCACCGGCGATCGTGGCGACCGGCTCAGCCTGCCCAGGCGGCGTCCAGCCCGGCGGCGGCACGAACGCCTTGTTCGGATCGGCAGGCCGCGCCCGGGCAGCAGCGACGGCTGGAGCCGGCGGCGGTGCGGGAGCAGCAATCGGCGCAGGCGGAGGTGCCGGTGTAGGTGCGGGTGCAGGCTGCGGCGGTGCAGCTGCAGCGGCTGTGACGATGGGTTCGGACTGCCCGGGTGGCGTCCAGCCCGGCGGCGGCACGAACGCCTTGCTCGGATCAGCGGACCGCGCCGGTGCAACGACAGCTGGAGCCGACGGCGGCGTCGGCGCAACGGCTGTGGGAGGTGGCGGCGGCGCGGGCTGCGGCGCCGGCGTTGCGGCGACCGGCGGTTCAGGTGGCGGCGGCGGCGGCGCGGGCGGCGCGCTCGTCATCGCAGCCCGCGTCACGACAGGCATGCTATCGGCCGTGGCGACGGCTGGCGTTGCGGCGACGGGCGCCATCGATTGAGGCGGCGGTCCCGCATCGGACCGTGGCTCGGGCGGCGTCGCCGGAGGCGCCGGTGTCACCTTGGTCACGCCATCCGGGTTGCCGCGTTCGGCAGCAGCCGGCTTGCCGGGCATTCCGGTGGCGGGCCCGGTCTGAGGCTCGGGCTGGGACTCCCTCTCCTTGGCCCTTGTCTCCTTCTCGGCGGCTTCACGCTCGAGACGCGCCTCGCGCGCCTTGGCGTCGCGCTCGGCGGCTTCCTTCTCGGCCTTCTCGCGTTGCGCCTTCTGCCCGCCAGTTTCTTTGACGATGGAGCCGATCTGCGGCACCTGCCCGCGTGTCTCGTCGGCGGCGGAGATGCCCTGCTCGTATTGCTGGCCCGGATTGGCCGACGGCAGAGCGCCGCTCGCCTGAATTTGGCGATCGGCGCCGGGACGCAGCTTGGCGCTGCCGGGCGGTGGGCCGCCGTCAAACCAGCCGCAGCCGGAGAGCAGCGCAAGGCTGGACACCCCAAGCAAGCCCAGCCAGCTTCTGCCCGTCCTCTCCTGCCCTCTACGCATTGCCACCCTATCCTTGCTCGAAACCTGGCCGTCGATGGTGTCTACCCGACGCCGAGAGTAAAATTGACCCGTCTGTTGTCGCAGCCTACCTAAGAAGGCGCTGGCAGCCTGGGACGAACGACACTAGGTATGGTACCGGGACGCCGAAAGTATCGCAAGAAACGCTGCAAAGCCAATGATCTAGAAGGGGAAACGCATGTCGGAGCAGTCCGCCCCCAATGCCGCGACGAGCGCCGTGCCAGGCCTCTCCGCCGAAGAGTCCGAGCGGATGAAGGTGGCCTTCAAGGACATCGCCGAGCGCAGCCAGAAGCTGCTGCAGGACTTTGCCGAGAAGTACAAGGCCGACGGGCCCCAGCCCGCCGATCCGCTGCGCCTCACCCAGACCTTCATGGACTTCACGGCCAAGATGCTGGCCGATCCCAACCGGCTGCTGCAGGCTCAGATGGAGCTGTGGCAGCAGTACATGAAGCTGTGGCAGGTCACTGCCCAGCGCATGATGGGCCAGCCGGTCGAGCCGTTGGCCGAGCCCGCCAAGGGCGACAAGCGCTTCGTCGATCCGGCGTGGAAAGACGAGGTCGTCTTCGACTACCTCAAGCAGTCCTACCTGCTCACGGCGCGCTGGCTGCAGCAGACCGTGAAGGAGGTCGAGGGCGTCGACGACAAGACGGCGAAGAAGGTCGACTTCTATACGCGCCAGTTCATCGACGCGATGTCGCCTTCGAACTTCGCCATGACCAATCCGCAAGTCGTGAAGGCGACCGTCGAGAGCAAGGGCGAGAACCTGCTGAAGGGCCTGCAAAACCTGCTGACCGACCTCGAGCGTGGCAAGGGCACGCTCGCCATCCGGCAGACCGACATGACGGCCTTCAAGGTCGGCGGCAATGTCGCGACCTCGCCGGGCAAGGTCGTCTACCAGAACAAGGTGATGCAGCTCCTGCAGTACGCGCCGGCGACCGAACAGGTCTACCAGATGCCGTTGCTGATCGTGCCGCCCTGGATCAACAAGTTCTACATCCTCGATCTGAAACCCGAGAACTCGTTCATCAAGTGGGCGACCGAGCAAGGCTACACGGTGTTCGTGATCTCGTGGGTCAATCCCGACGAACAGCTCACCAGCCTGGTGTTCGAGGACTACATGAAGCTCGGGCCCCTCGCCGCGCTCGACGCCATCAACGAGGCGACCGGCGAGGAAAAAGTCTCGGCAATCGGCTACTGCATCGGCGGCACGCTGATGGCGACGACGCTCGCCTACATGGCGGCGCGCGGTGACAATCGGATCGCGGCCTGCACCTTCTTCACCGCCCAGGTCGACTTCACCGAGCCGGGCGAGCTCGGCGTGTTCATCGACGAGGACCAGCTTGCCAGCGTCGAGGAGCTGATGAGCAAGAAGGGCTATCTCGAGGGCGCCGAGATGGCCACCACCTTCAACATGCTGCGCGCCAACGACCTCATCTGGTCGTTCGTGGTGAACAACTACCTGATGGGCAAGGACCCCTTCCCGTTCGACCTGCTGTTCTGGAACGCCGACGCCACGCGCATGCCGGCGGCCATGCACAGCTACTACCTGCGCAACATGTATCAGAAGAACCTGCTGGTGAAGCCGGGCGGGCTCACCATCGACAACGTGCCGATCGACCTGCGCAAGATCGCGATCCCGGTCTACCTGCAGGCCGGCAAGGACGACCACATCGCGCCCGCGAAGTCGGTCTACAAGGCGGCGCAGCTTTTCAGCGGCCCGGTGCGTTTCATGCTGGCGGGCTCGGGCCATATCGCGGGCGTCGTCAATCCACCGCGCAACAAGAAGTACCAGCACTGGCTGAACGAGACGGCGAAGAACCCGCCGACGCTCGACGAATGGCGGGCCGGTGCGCAGGAATTCCCGGGCTCGTGGTGGCACGACTGGGACAAGTGGCTGTCGGCCAAGTCGGGCCCGAAGGTGCCGGCGCGCGTGCCGGGCCAGGGCGACCTGCCCGCGATCGAGGATGCGCCAGGCAGCTACGTGAAGGTGCGCACGATCGACTAGTAGCTCGTCACAGTGGTTTTGACGGTTGGGTGCCGCTTGCGCCGGCGCGCCGCCGCCTCTCGGCTTTGCCGGGGGTGCATGCACTGCCGTCGCCTCGCCCGTGAATTTCTGCATTTTCGGCCAATT
>WHTW01000183.1 GCA_009377525.1 Rhodospirillales bacterium | reverse complement strand
CGGAAAACCCAGATTCCACGCGACTCTACACCTTTCGAGACAGAAACTAGCTAGGTGGGGCGCCACAAGGTGGCGCCGGATTGGCCTTCGCCGGCATGGCAACGAGAAACAGGTGTGTGTACCGAATATTGGATTCGGCAATATTGGTGATGGAGGCCGCCGAGAACGGGGCGTGACACGACGGTGCCCAGACGCTCGACTGTTCGATGTAGCGGAGTGTCCTTGGCCAGGGATAGATGGGACCTGAGTTGGTTGTAATAGTTGGCATACGTGGCCAGGACCCGGCGCAGGTGGCCTTCGCCCAGGATCATCACATGGTCCAGGCACTCTCTCCGGATCGAGCCGATGAGGCGTTCGACGTGTCCGTTCTGCCACGGGGACCATGGCGCCGTTGGTCGATCGCGAATGCCCATGGCAGCGAGGCGTCGCGTTACGGCGTGACCATATGAGGCGTCTCTATCCCGGATCAGGTAGCGGGGCGCCTGCTCCCACGGGAAGGCTTCGGTGATCTGTCGGGCGATCCAGTCGGCCGTCGGATTGGTCGTGACGTTGACCCAGACCAGGTGGCGTCGCTGAAGCTTGATGATCACCAGGCCGTAGAGCAACTTGAAGCCGATGGTCGGCACGACGAACAGGTCGATAGCACCGATGTTCGGAACATGATTGCGGATGAAGGTCTTCCATCCCTGCGATGGCGGCCCGCGTCGGCGAACCATGTACTTGGCGACGGTCGATTGAGCGACGTCGAAGCCCAGCTTGAGCAGCTCGCCGTGGATGCGTGGGGCTCCCCACAGCGGGTTCGCCTGGCTCATCTCGCGAATGAGTGCGCGCAACTCGGCTGAGACCTGCGGTCTGCCGACCCGATTGCGCGATCGCCAGCGCCAATAGGCCCGGAAGCCGTCTCCGGCCTGACGATCAAAAGGGCGCCGATAGTTGAAGGGAACCAGCGATAGAGCCAGACAAACACAAGGCGATCGACGTTTGTCAGAGCCGGCCGCTTGCGCATTTGCCGGCGAAGCACGCCGATCTGCTGTCGCAGGATCAGATTCTCAGCCTCCAGCTGGGCTCTCGACTTAAAGAGCGAAGCGAGAACAGCAAGAACAAGCCTAAACAGATCGGTCATCGGGCCACGATCTTACGATGTTCGCTCCATGCGTCGACGCCAAATCGAATTTTCAGTACGCACAGGTTGATCGGCTCGATCCGCCGGGAATGCCTTGATCACGTCGTCGTCCTCGGCGAGGCCCAGCTGCGCCGGATCCTCGCGGCCTACGCCGGCTATTACAACGGTTTCCGAACGCACCTATTCTTGGACAAAGATACGCCGAGCCATCGCCCGTCCAGCGGCTCGGCCAGCTCGCTGCTCAGCCGATCCTCGGCGGACTTCATCATCATTATTGCCGGATATAGTTTGCGGTAGGGACAACAGGCGCCGTTCGGCCGTAGCATGTCGATCGCGGACGCAACGAACCCCAATCTGCTCCTCTGCTACGAGATGAACGGGACGCCCCTGCCGCAGGTACACGGCTTCCCGTTACGCCTAATCGCCCCGGGTTGGTACGGCATTGCCAACGTCAAATGGCTTGCCCGCATCGAGGTCCGGGACACACGCTACGAGGGCCGCTTCATGGGGCGGGACTACGTGACCCTCCGCGAGGAGCAGATCGGTGGTCAGAAACTGGCTGTGGAGACTTCCGTCGGCCGGACGTTGCTCGCGTCGGCGCCCGCCCGCGTTACGCGGCACGACGGCCGCTACCGGATAGTCGGTGCGGCCTGGGGCGACCCGATCGCTCGGGTGGAAATGCGAATCGACGACGGTCCATGGCTGTCGGCAGCCATCGACCGAAGCGAAGAGGCCGAGTTTGCCTGGAAGATATGGGCGCAGGACTGGAACGGCCCCTTGCCTGGCGAGCACGGCATCACCTCGCGGGCTATCGACACCGCGGGGCGGATTCAGCCGGCGATGAACGACCCCTCGATCGCCAACAAGCGCACCTACTGGGAGAGCAACGGGCAAGTCACACGGCGAGTGCGCATCGGCTGAAGCTGTCATGGCGGACGCTTATCGCGCGACGCGATCCTGGTCACAAGGCCGTCCGGAAAGCTCCACGACATCGAGAGCAATTCCCAAGCACCAACGATCGAGGACGCTGACTCGACGCTAGTTTGCGGCTCGACATCGTTGGTCATTCAGAAAAGGTCCTGCTTTAGCGCCCGACCAGCATAAGTTTACTCCAATCAGGAGACGCGTCGCTAGGTTGCTTGTACCATGCCATCCCGCTGTCGATCCTCGCCCGCGCCGACGAGGTGATTGAGGAGCCAGCGAGCGTGCTGTCGATAGTCAGGCTGGCCGCCGCCTGGCTCGCGCCGTGGTCGGAACAGCCGGGAGCGGTGGTTTGAGAAGCGCGCGGGGAGGGGCGCAGAAGCGGTCAGGCGCTCTGTTCGAAAATCAAAATCGTCAGCCGCGACATTTGTCGGCCAACCTGTTCGAGGCTAGCCGGACTCTTGAGCAAGAACAGGCGACACGCGACAAAACGAAGTATTCTTCGAGGCGCCCTAGAGCCAGTTGACCGGGCCCAGGAAGTCCCGCTTTCCGACCGGCACGCCACGATGACGTAGGATGTTGTACGCCGTCGTGACAAAGAAGAAAAAATTCGGCAGGGCGAACTGTTGCAGATAATCGTTGCCCTTCATCTTCCGGTCGTTGCCGCCGGCGGTCCAAGCGATGATCTTGCCCTCCGCACCGTCGACCTCTGCGCGAGTCAGGGACTTCACGAAGCCTACAGCGGTTTCGACCCGGCTTTTGGCGGCGGCAAAGCTGGTGTCGTCCACAGCCGGCGTGGCGGGGGGAGTAAGGCCAGCTAGGCGGCCGCCGGTGTTCATGGCGAAATCTGCCGCCTGACGGATCTGGCGGGCGAGGCAGAACATGTCCGGATACAACCGGTCCTGCAGCAGGGCCGATTCCTCGATCTTGTTGGCGGCACAATGCGCGGCGGCCTTGTCGATGATGCCAGCCAGTGCGCCAAGCTGTTGGACGCAAGGGGTTACAGCGGCGTCATACAGCGAATACGCCATTTTGGGTTCCTCCTTGGGGGGATTCTATTTGACATACCATAGGCGCAGCCCGGTCCTCCTGCCAACAGGTCCTGTCTTTACCGAGTACTCCATCCACGCTGGCGTGAGGGCCGGGATCAGGTAGGCTGAACGTCAATGCTCGCGTCCCTGATCTCCCACCCAATGCAGCGGATCGGCCTCACCATTCCGCAGTCGATCCTCGCCCGCGCCGACGAGGTGATCGAGTGAAGCGGCGCGTGCTTCCCTCAGGATCAGCTTGTCCAGCGTCAGCTCGGAGATCGCTTTCTTCAGGCGCTGGTTTCGTGCTCTATTTTTCTTTTGGGGACGGCCGCAGGGAGGCAACAATGTCGACGACGTTGTACCGACGTACTGGTATCGGCGCCTTGGCGCTGGCGCTCGCTATTGCCGCATCCGCGGCGCCCGCGCTGGCGCAGGACAAGGTCCGGTTTCAAACTGACTGGATCCCGTCGGGCGAGCACGCGATGTACTACGGCGGCTGGAGCAAGGGCATCTTCGCCAAGCACGGCATCGACATCACCATAGTGCGCGGTTATGGCTCGGGCGATACGGTCACCAAGGTAGCAGGCGGGGCGGCCGATTTCGGCGTCGCCGATCTGGCCGCCGTGTTCACCGCGCGGGCGCGCACCAACGTGCCGGTCAAGACCATCGCGGTGCTCTATAACGAATCGCCGCATTCGCTGTTCGTGCTGAAAAGCTCGGGCATCACCAATTTCAAGGGGCTGGAAGGCAAGAAGATCGGCATCACGCCGGGCAACAGCCACCGATTCTATTTTCCTGAAGTCGCCAAGAAGGCGGGCACCGATCCGAGCAAGCTGATCTGGACCAACATGGACGGGGCGGCGATGGCCGCCCAGCTTATCGCCAAGAACATCGACGCCGCGCCATTCTATTCGATCCATTACTACTACATCAACAAGGCGGCGGTGAAGGCAGGCCAGGAGATCCTGCCGCTGCCATTCGTCGCCGTCGGCTTCAAAATCTACGCCGCCTCCCTCATCACCACTGATAAGATGATCCAGGACAAGCCTGACCTGGTGAAGCGCTTCCTGGCCGCGACCAAGGAGGCGTTCGACTGGGCCAATGCAAATCCCGAGGAAGCCTGCAGGCTGCACGTCGCGCGCTTCCCCGAGGTTGAGCTCGACGACTGCATGGCCAGCGTGCGCGCAGTCATGCCGTTCGTGTTCAACGATCACAGCAAGCAGGTCGGCTGGGGCAAGGAGAGCCCAGACCGCCTGAAATTCTCCTGGGACACTATCGCCGAGTCCAACGAACTGAAGAAGGATTACGATTACCAGCAGGCGATCGACACCAAGTTGGTGCCAGCGAAGTGACCATCGACCTCACCCAATCTCTCCCCCCGGTTTCGGGGCAGAGGCGAGGTGAGGGGCAGGCATGAGGTTGCCTCCATGATCACCCTCGATCGCGTTACCCGCATCTTCAACAGCCGCGACGGTGATCGGATCACCGCGCTTGAGGACGTGTCCCTGTCGATCCGGGCCAATGAGTTCGTCACCCTTGTCGGGCCGTCGGGCTGCGGTAAGTCGACGCTGCTGCGTATCGTCGCCGGCCTGATCCTCCCGACGGCGGGCACCGCCTCGATCGGCGGCGTGGCCATCACCGAACCACGTTCGGAGACCGGGATCGTCTTCCAGGCGCCGACCTTGCTGCCATGGGCCAGCGTCATGGACAACGTGTTGTTCCCGCTGCGCATGATGCATAGGATGGACTCCACCAGCACCGACAAAGCGGCCGCGCTGCTTAAGCTCGTGGGGCTCGCGGGTTTTGAAGGCAAGTCGCCGCGTGAACTGTCGGGCGGCATGCAGCAGCGTGTGGCAATCTGCCGGGCGCTGGTCCACGAGCCCGACATTCTACTGATGGACGAGCCGTTCGGCGCCCTCGATGCGCTGACCCGCGAGGAGATGACGATGGAGCTGCTGCGGATCTGGGGCGAGCGGCCCAAGACCGTGCTGTTCGTCACGCACTCCATCACTGAAGCGGTGGTGCTGGCCGATCGCGTGGTAGTGATATCGCCACGCCCCGGGCGTATTGCCGAGATCATCGACGTGAAGTCGCCGCGGCCGCGCAGCTTCCACGTCGAGGGCAACGCCGAATTCCACGAAGCCAGCCGCCGCATCCGTGCCCTCATTTTCGGTCAGAAGCATGTCGATACAGGCTGCGCCGCCGCTTGAAAAGCGGCGTAAGGCGCCTTCTGCCGCTATTTACGAGGTGGTGGTCCCTCTATTTGCCACCGCGGCGGGCTTCCTGGTGTGGGAGGCGATCTGCCAAGTATTCAGCGTGCCGGCCTACCTCGTGCCGGCGCCGAGCGAAATACTGAAAGACACGCTGGCGATCGGGCCGACCGTGCTCGGCCACTCGCTCGCCACGCTCAAGACCGTGTTGCTGGGGTTCGTCGTCTCAATTGCGATCAGTCTGCCGCTCGCCGTCCTGCTCACCGCGTCACCGGCGATCGCCAGCGCCCTCTATCCCTTCCTGGTGTGGACGCAGTCGATCCCCAAAGTGGCGCTGGCGCCGATCCTGGTCGTCGTCCTGGGTTCTAACGAACTGCCGCGCATCGTCATCACCGTCCTGGTCGCGTTCTTTCCGCTGGTGATTTCAAGCGCTACCGGTTTGATGTCGGTGCCACCCGAACTGATCGAGCTCAGCCGCGCCTGCCGTGCGTCGAAGTGGAGCGAGCTGTGGCGCATCCGGCTGCCCTACGCCATTCCCTTCATCTTCGCGGGCCTCAAGGTCGCTATCTCGCTGGCCGTGGTGGGCGCCGTGGTGGCGGAGTTCGTCAACGCCGATTCCGGCTTGGGCTTCCTGATCGTGACCTCGACCGCCTTCTTCAAGGTGCCGGTGGCGTTCGGGGCGCTGATCATTCTTTCCGTTATGGGCGTCGTTCTGTTTCAGATCGTTGTGATCGTCGAGCGGGTGTTCTTCCCGTGGTCGACAGGCAACGCCACAACGGGGATGTGACTAAGTTTAGAGGGATTCGAGATGGCCAAGACGCCGATGACTGTCATCCGGGGCGGACGAGTGGTTGATATCAAGCGCCATTCCGCACCCAAGGCCGACATCCTGGTGAAGGGCGATACGATCGTGGAGATCGGCCGGCCCGGCCTGCCGGCGCCACCCGATGCCAGGACGATCGATGCGAGGCGCCGGCTGCTGCATCCAGGCCTGATTAACGGTCACACCCACAGCCACGGCAATCTCGCCAAGGGCATGGGGGATCGGCTGACGCTCGAACTGCTATTGACCGCAGGGCCGTGGATGAGCGGCAACCGCACACTCGAGGACAAGTATCTGTCCAGCCTGATCGGCGCGGCCGAGATGGTGCTGAAGGGCTGTACGGCGGCCTACGATTTGGCGGCGGAGTTCCCGATGCCGTCGGTCGACGGGCTGGCCGCGATTGGCCAGGCCTATGCCGACGTCGGCATGCGCGCGGTGCTGGCGCCGATGGTGGCGGACACGAGTTTCTTCGAGGCGATTCCCGGCCTGATGGTACGCCTGCCAACTGGACTGAAGAAGGACGTTGAGCGCTTTCGCCTGGCTCCCTACAAAGCGAGCGTTGCCCAGATGAAGAGGGCGCTGCACGGCTGGAAACTCGACGGCAAAGGCGTGAGCCTGGCCGTCGCGCCGACGATCCCACACCATTGCAGCCGCGATTTCCTGCTCGCCTGTCTCAAGCTGTCAAAGGATTACGACACCGGCCTGCACAGCCACGTCTCGGAATCGAAGGTGCAGGTGATCGCGGGCTACCAGCTCTACGGCTCGACACTCACGGCCTACATGGATTCTTTGGGACTTATCGGGCCGAATTTCACCGTGGCGCACGGCGTGTGGCTAGACGGCAACGACATGAAGCTACTCGGCGACAAGGGAGCCTCGGTGTCACACAACCCCGGTTCCAACATGCGGTTGGGCAACGGGCTTGCCGATATGCGCGCCATGCTCGACGCCAAGGTGAATGTCGGCATCGGCACCGATGGGGCGAGCTGCTCGGACAACCAGAACATGTACGAAAACATGCGACTAGCCTCGATGGTCTCGAAAGTGCAGGGGCCGGACTGGGAGCGCTGGATCACGACCGAGGAAGTGCTAGAGGCGGCAACCATCGGCAGTGCCCGCGCTCTGGGACTGGGCAAGGATATCGGCCGACTGGAGAAGGGCTACAAGGCCGACATCGTGTTCCTTGATCTCGAACAAGTGAACTGGATTCCGTTCAACGGCGCCACCAACCAGATCGTGCACACCGAGGACGGCACGGCAGTGCATTCGGTGATGATCGGTGGCCGCATGGTGGTCGAAAACAGGAGGCTACTGACGGTCGACGTTCCGGATCTTGCACGTAGGGCAGAGAGATCACGTGAGTGGCTGCAAAAAGCCAACAAGCCATCCAAGGCGCTCTACGACAGGCTGGAAGAGGTCGTTGGCACGTTCTGTCCGGGCCTCGCCAAGCAACCATTGCACATCGATCGTTTCGGCGGCGGGCACTATCATTACGGTAACGACGCCAAGCACGGCCACGCCCACTGACGGGACGAAGCGGAAACATAGGCTTGCCCCTGGAGGCAACTGCCGGGCCTCACAGCCACCCGTTTTCTTTGAAGGCGGAGAGATCAACCCCGGGAGGCGCATACCAACCGCCGGCAGCGTAGCGGGCTCCGAGTTTCAGAGCGAGTTCCTTGTTGCCGTAAGGAATCTTCAACGGCGTGTTCCCGCCGACATCGTGCCGGGAAAGGCCAGGTGAGGCGTTGACCGTCGGGCCATTGAACTTGGGCTTTCGCGTCGTCTTGCCTCGTGCTGCTCTCCTGTGCCCAGGAGCAGCTACTGTCGCGTCCTTGCTCGGGCGGCGTTTCCTGACAGGCTGATTGCTATCGTCCGCCGATACTTGCGCCGAGATCGCCGCCTTGTAACCGCCCAGTGCTCCAGTCTCACCCACAGCTTTCTTGGGTGCGTGATGTTCCAGGAATGCCCGGCAAATGGATCCTGATGTGGCGTAACCGGGCGGTAGCTTGATGCGCTTCTGGCGAGAGATGGCAACGGCGAAACGCTTCATCGCGGGAGTGGGTGGGCGTGCGCCGTCACTGCCCCCGCCTGCGGAACCAAACAACGGAGGACCACCGGCCGCTGGTCCTTGGGTCAGCTTGCCGATAATGCGCCGCGCGACGTCACACACGGCATCGATGGCGCCCACCATCTCCTGCTTGCCGACAACGACGTCGTCGAGCAGGCATTCAAGCTGCGCCGTCACACCCGGATCGACCAGAGCCGGGTCCGCCTGCTTCAGGACGCCGAACAGTTTTAGCCCGGTCTCGGTGGGAACGATGCTCTTTCCCTGGGCGATCAGAAAATCCTGTCGCTTGAGTCCGCCGATGATCTCGGCGCGGGTCGCCGGCGTGCCGATGCCCTTGGCTTCCTTTAATCGGTCCCGCAGAATCTCGTCGTCAACGAAACGCCATGCGTTCTGCATCGCCTCGATCAGTGTGCCTTCGTTGTAACGGGGAGGCGGCTTGGTTTCCTTAGTTTCAACGGTTGGATCGCGCAGTCGTGCTGTCTCGCCGTCGCGCATCGCCGGAAGCAGTTGTGCGACATCGCCTTTCTCGTCGGCCGGCTGCCACTCTGGGAATGCGGCACGCCATCCAAGATCGATGGGCTGGCGACCCGTCGCCTTGAACGGAAAGCCTTTGACGTCAAGCGTCGCGGTAGTCTGTCGGTAGCGAAAATCCGGCATGAGGGCGGCGAGATAGGCTCGTGCGATTACATCGAACAGCTTCTTCTCGTCGATCGATAGGCGCGGCCAGACTTCGCGGAGATCATCGACTGTGTTGACGTTGGGGATGACGGCGTGGTGGCTGGCACCCTCGAGCCCCTTCTCATAGAACGTGCCGCTCGCGCCCCTGCGGATCACGGGCGACATGGGCACAGGGATTCCCCTAAAAGATTGGCCGACCTGAAGGCCGGCTACGAGCTTCGAAACGTCCGCGATCAAGCTCTCCGGCAGGTAGCGCACCTCGGCTCGGGGATAGGTGATGATCTTCTTGCCCTGGCCATCATAGAGCTCCTGCGCGACTTCCAGCGTCCTTGCGGCAGACCAACCGAAACGAGAAGCGCAGAGCTTTTGAAGAGAAGGCAGGTCATGAAGCCTGGGTGGCCCCTGCCGCTTATCCTCGACACGCACGCCGAGCCGCCCCTCGAAACCTTTAGCTGCGTTGACGATGCTGTCGGCAATTTCTCGCTTGAGGATTTTCTCCTGTGGCGCATGACGCATCTTGAATTCGCCGTTAGCGACCTTCGCGGTGGCGACAATCTCGAAGTAAGTGATCGACACGAAGTTTCGGATTTCTAACTCGCGCTCGCAGACGATTGCGAGCGTTGGCGTCTTCACGCGACCAACTCCGATCACGCCTCGGGCGCCCCGTCCCAGGATCACGGTCGCAGTGCGGGTCAGCGACAGATTGTAGATCTGGTCAGCCTGCCGGCGTGCGACCGCGGCGGCGTACAGACGGGCGTATTCAGAATTGGGTCTGGCGTGGCCGAAGGCGTCGCGGATAGTCTGAAAATCCTGTGCCGTGAACAGCACTCGCATGACTTGGCCGCGGTAGTTGTAGTGCTCGAGAATTTCCTGACCGATCAGCTGACCTTCGCGATCGCAGTCAGTAGCAAGCCAGACCCGCTTGGCGGTGCGCAGGGCCTCACGGATGGCTTTGAGCTTGGCGGCCTTGTTGCCCCCCACAGCTGGTCGTGTGCCATAGAGCCCTTCGGGCCGTAGCAGGATCGGCGACCAGCGCTTCCATTCCGGAACAACGTCCTCCGGCTCGAGCAGGTCGATCAAATGGCCTTCGGCTGGAAGAATGTCGCCGTAGCGAGACCCCACTGCGGCGCGGACGTCTTTCGCCTGACTGGTTTTCTCGGTGATGACGATTTGATCGGTCATTTGCGAGACAGCGGGGGAATCGAGGGCAACAATCAAATGAGAACATATATGGAACATGCAAGCGCCACAAGGGACAATACGGTTCCGGACCTGCAGGCACTGGGGAATTTCCGCCGGACTCTGGCTGTCCGTCGAGAGTGCGGGAGCTGACCTCGCACTCTACTACCCGTCCACGGCAGTGATCCTACGCGTTTCGAACGGCCTTTGGGGCAGCAATGGAAACGCTAGAAATTCGGAGAACGTTGGATCCAGGTTTCCAATCCTCCGCCATTACCCCCTATGCGAACTGTCTCTCCGGCTCCGGCCGGGCCCGAAAATGGCCAATAACGGCGGGCTTTTCCGGTAAAGCTCCTGACTGCCCATTGCCGGTTGGGAGGCTTGCCGAGCACACACGGTCGAAAACATCACGAGCGGCGCGCTTGCCAGACTCGCAGTGAGCGAGCTTCGCATCTCGTCGAGCCTCAGCGAGCCGACAAATTTGCCTTTGTCGGAATCGAGAAAGTTGCGGTCTGCGTCGGCGCTCTTGCATCCGATCCGCCGCGCCATGTCTTCGGCGAGATGGGTCTTACCCGACCCCGGACGGCCATCGAAGGCAACCAAGCCGCGACTGAGCGACGTGATGTAAGCTGCCAACTCTTCCCTGTTCTTTATGAAATGTCGGTCTGGCATGCGGGCAATTTAGACAGCTTGGCGTAAGCATCTTGTGCGCAAGTGCTGGCCGCGTAAGTGCGTCGGCCACTCTGTCAAGCGAAGAGGTGTCCAAGCGCTCGGCTAAGTTGGCCGAGTTCTCGGCCAACTTAGCCGAGAACTCGGCAAACTTCGCCGACCTTTCGGACTCTGAACGCGGCAGGCTCCGAGCGCCCCGATCCGAAATGGAGCCCGCGCAAATGCTCAAGTTTTCAGTGACCATCATGATCACAACGGAAAGCATCGTTGCCATCGTGCTTTTGCTTCATGCACTCGGCCGGCTGTGACTATGCAGCGCGACATCGGCGCTCGGCGACGGGCTCGGCGCTGAACCGCGATGGGGCTCGACCGTCGCACACGCTCTCGTTATCCATGATTCGTTGTCAACGAAATCGTACCATGGAACCAACAGCAGCCCAGCGCGCCGAGCTAGAGACTTCCGATCCGGCCGTGCTCTTGGACAAGCTACGGTATGCAGGCCCTGTCCTTACCGAAAACGCCATCCGTGCCGGCTTAGCCAGCCTACGGACAACTATGTCCGACAGTTGTCTTACCGGATACTCCGTCCGCACTGGCGTGACGCGCGAGATCAGGTAGGCTGATCATCGATGATCGCGTTCCTGAGCCTGCTTCTCCACGTCGTGGTCTCGCCGTTCAGGACGAAGGCGCAGCTGGAAGGCGAGATCATCTTGCTGCGGCATCAGCTGAACGTGCTGCGCCGGCGCGTTCCTTCGAACCCGAAATTGGCGGTCGCCGACCGATTGGTCTTGTCTGGCTATATCGCCTGTTTCCGTCGGTGTTGAACGCCGTCACGATTATCCAGCCGCAGACCGTCATCCGGTGGCATCGGACGGGTTTTCGACGGTACTGGCGCTGGAAGTCGCGCTCTCGGGGCGGTCGGCCGAAGATACCCGAGGAGATCCGGCGCCTGATCCGGGAGATGAGCCTGGCCAACCGACTATGGGGAGCGCCTCGCATCCACGGCGAACTGCTGAAGCTCGAGTTCGAGGTCGCGCAGTCGACGGTCGCCAAGTACATGGCGAGGAGAGGGCGAGGGCGGTCGCAGACCTGGAAGACCTTTCTACACAATCATTCGGCCGGCATCGCCGCGATGGACTTCTTGGTCGTGCCGACAGTTGGCTTTCGGCTGCTCTTTTGGTCATCCTCAAGCACCAACGGCGGCGGCTGATATCGCTCACGGTGACGGCCAATCCCTCGGCGGAGTGGATAGCCCGTCAAACCACCGAAGCCTTCCCTTAAGATGAAGCACCGGACTACCTGATTCGAGATCGCGACGCGTCTTACGGTCAGGTGGTCACGAAGCGTTTAACGGCGATGGGCATCAGAGATCATCCGACCGCTGCACGCTCACCGTGGCAGAATGGGCATGCGGAGAGACTGATCGGCTCGATCCGCAGGGAGTGCCTCGATCATACCGTCGTCTTCGGCGAGGGCCATTTGCGCCGCATCCTTACGGCCTACACCGGCTATTACAACGAATGCCGAACACACCTGTCCTTGGACAAGGATTCGCCGAACCGTCGGGCGATCCAACGGCTCGGCCAGCTCGTTGCTCGGCCGATCCTCGGCGGACTTCATCATCAGTACTGTCGGATCTAGTTTTCTAGTAGGGACAGTACTAACTTTTCCCCATTTAACGAGGTGTAGTCGTCGCCCAGCGGCAATCGGGCAGCTCGTCGTGATCCGTCTTCTTGGCGCCTTTCTTGTCGGTAGCCGTCTTACATGCGCAACTGCTAGCCACGTCGTCGCCAGCTCTCTTCTTGATGGTCCTCAACACAAGTGAACTCAGGTGGCCTAGGCGGTGGCAATCGCGACTACAGCCGCGAACCAAGCACGCGAACGTGAATTGAATTCTCGATAGGCAGTCCCAGCTGCAGGTATTGCACGCGCCTCGCTGGACCGACGCTCATCCATGCGCGACTGGCTTGTACCGCCCGTCCTGCTTCCGCTTTTCCTTTTCCTGTTGATCGTCGGCTACGCGATCGCGCGTGCGCCGACCTGACGGCCGCGCTTCGGCCCTGAAAGGATTTGTCATGAAATTTCCAACGAATACCAAGCCTATGGTGTGGGGCGCCGTCATCGGCGCCGTGGCCTGCATGATCATCGGCTTCAGCTGGGGTGGCTGGGTGACCGGCGGCACCGCCCGCAAGGATGCGGCAACGGCCGCGCACGCCGCCGTCGTGGTGGCGCTGGCGCCGATCTGCGCGGCGCAGTATCGGGCGCAGAGCGATGGACCGGCCAAGATCGCCGAACTCGCCAAAGCGAGCTCGTGGGAGCGCGGCAGCGTCGTCGAGAAGAGCGGCTATGCGCTCATGCCGGGCAGCAAGACGACCGACTCCGATGTCGCGCGTGCCTGCGCCGAGATGCTGGCGACTCCGCCGACTCCTAAGGTCTGACGACTACCCATCGCAACGCCTGTCCGTCGGCAGTGGCCAACACCATTGCCGATGCCGGAGGCTCGGTGCGGGACGACCGTGGCTCGCATTCCCGTCGACCGCAAATCAACGGCGTCTGACGGCGCTGCGCTGAAGGAGCTCCTCGCGCCGGACGCGGCGAAGCGTTCCAGCTAGGTGGGGCGCTACAAGGTGGTGCCGGATTGGCCTTAGTGCTCGCCGGCATGGCAACGAGAAACCGGATTCTATCTCCTCCATCGGGTCCGACGGCGGTCGATCGTTGCTGCAGACAATGCCGAACTTTGGGAGAGGACAATCGGTTGCCGACGCATGCAAGGGTACGCGCATTCCTCGAGAGCGCCGCGAAGCGCCGAACCCTCTTTACCTACCAGGAGGTGGCGAAGGCTCTTGATATCTTGCCACCCCATTCCATCCATCAGGTGACCGAAGCCCTGGAGCGCCTGATGGAGGAGGACGCGGCGGCGGACCGCCCGTTCATCGCCGCGCTCGCCATCAGCAAGACGCGTGGCGGCCTGCCGGCGCCCGGGTTCTTCGACTGCGCCCGACGTCTCGACCGGTTCGCGGACGGTCAGGACGCAAGGACCTTTCACGCCGCCGAGCTGAACGCCGTCTTCGCTCGCTGGGACGGTTCGCGCAACAACTAGCGACGAGGACATCCTGTTCACCGATACTAACCCGACCCTTACCCGGGGCGGCGGACTGTGCAGACCTCCACCATTCACAACGGCTTAAGTCGATGTCCGGCAGCGGCTATCCGAAGTTCAGGAACGACCGCGGCGTCCCGGAAATCTGCATCGGGGTGAAGGAGTTCAACTGCATCGGCGTGTCCCCGCCGCACGACCATCCGCACATCTACATCAATATGCGCGAGGCGGACTCCATCCCCTGTCCCTATTGCGGCACGCGGTTCCGCTTCGATCCTCGATTAACACCGCTCGATGCCGACCCGCCGGACAGTGTCTTTACTGATCATAACGTAACCTGAGCAGATCCGCTCTCTCGGCGACAAGCGACATGCATCAGGTCATCAGCGTCGATCCCGTAAAAAATTGGGCCGCGGCGGGACTAGACGACCGATTCCATGAAACCGATCCTAACGACAGCATTGCGGAAATCTC
>WHTW01000182.1 GCA_009377525.1 Rhodospirillales bacterium | reverse complement strand
ATGAACTTCCTGGCGGCCAAGGTCGGCCAGGACGGCAAGTCGGTCGACCTGGCCAGCACGGGCGCCAACGCCGCGATCAGCCTGTCCTTGGCGCGGCCGACCTCGGCGGCGGCCGGCACGGCGGTGGCACTGGGTGTGCGGCCCGAGCATCTGCATCCTGCCGCCGACGGGCCATTTCAGTTCGAGGTCGAGCTCGCCGAGCCGCTCGGCGCCGACACCCTGCTGCATGGCCGCTTCGGCGCGACGCGCGAGCTGGTGACGGTGCGCCAGGGCGGCCATGTCATTGCCCGGCCGGGCGAGATGCGCCACTTCAGGGCCGCGCCCGACCATCTTCATCTGTTCGATTCCCAGACCGGCAAGCGCTTCGCCGACGCCTAAAGCACATTCCGTCCGGCTGGAATCAGCCGGACGGAATGTGCCTGTGCAATCAACATCTCCAGTGCGCGCGATTCCGGTCACATGGAACCGCACGCGGTCCCATGTGACCGGAATAGGCGCGGCGATGATCGGCCATGAGCGGCGCAGGCGCAAAGCGTTACGGCACGGCGAGCCCTGAGGACCGCGCCAAGGCCGGCCTGGAATTCGTGCGCGGCCTGGTCGACGGCACGCTGCCGCTCAACACCATGGCGCGGACCCTGGGCTACGACGTCGTCGAGGCATCGGAAGGACGCGTCGTGGTGACGGCGACGCCGACCGCCGAGCAGCTCAATCCCGAGGGCACGGTACATGGCGGTCTGGCGGCGACGCTGCTCGACAGCTGCATGGGGCTCGCGGTGCGCACCCTGACGGGTGCCGGCACCGAGTCGACGACGCTGGAGTTCAAGATCGCCTTCGTGCGGCCGATCACACCGGAGACCGGGTTGGTGCGGGGCGAAGGTGTGGTGCTGAGCATGGGCCGCCGCGTCGGCTCGGCCGAGGGCCGGCTGACCGACCGCGATGGCAAGTTGCTGGCGCACGCCACGACCACCTGTCTGGTCTTCGAGAGGTGGACGATGCCGTTGCTGCTCATGAGCATCGTCTTCAGCCTGGCAATGATTGCGCTGCTCCTCGGGGGTCGTCAGTCCAAGTAGCTGATTTCCCGGTCTTATTCGGAATCGGTCCAGATTGGACCGTTTGCCGGGGCAATGGCCTCCATTCTGAAACCATTGGCTGCAGACGTTGGGTAATTGCCTCTGTAGGGTCCGCCCAGCCTTCAGTTCCTTCCCACTCCCGAGGAACACCCCAACTGAAGGTCCGGAAACAGGATCGGCAGCATCCCCAACATCACAGGCTGCCGATCCTGTTCCACCCCACTCTGCTTCACGATACACGCCGCTCTCAGCAGACTCTTCCAGGTTGGATGTTCTGAGCCGCATATCCGTCCGAAGTGGAGCCGACCGCGATTTGCGGTATTTCCTTGGCGGATTACGTTTCCACTCGGAGGGCAGCCGCTGAAGCAGGCGGTCGAATACGAGGGGGACAGATGGACATCCTGGCTATTGAGGGCGCCGCGCCGCGGCGCGTTGCCGTAGCGCAATATCTCCTGCGGGCCACGCACAGGGTCACGATCAGCAGTTCGATCGAGGAGGCCAGGGAGATCCTGCAGTTCATCACGAAGAAGGCGGAAGCACCCGACGCCGTCGTGATCGGCGAAAGGCTCGCATCGCGCGACGCCACGAGCTTCCGTGAGGAGATCGCCGATCGCTTCCCGGAAGCCGTCTGGGTGCCGCTGCCGTCGGATCTCAGCCTGCAGTGGCTGCGCGACTGGCTGCAGGGTGCCGCAGGCCGAATGACGGCGCGACGCAGAAGGTCGGTTGCGCGCGGCTCCAGCGTCCTGGTCGTCGAGACGGATCGGGCGGCGAGAGAGGCTGCCCATGCCCGCTTCGCGTCGGAGGGGGCGACGGTACGCACCTGCTCGTCGTTCAAGGGCGCGCGCGAGACGATGGCGAAATGGAGCATCCGCAAGATGCGACCGGACTTCATCGTGTCGCCCATCCAGGGGCGAGATGGCGACGGCATCTCTTTCTTCCTGGATGCCAAGCGCCGGTTTCCCGACGCGCGATGGATCATTTCGGATGCCGATGCCGGCGAGAAGGAACACGCCGCCGTGGCGCCGCGCAGTCAGGCGCCGGGATGAGCCCGGCTCACCACGTCATGCGCACGCCTGCGGTGATGGCGTGCGCGCTGTCCTGTCCCGAGATGTCGCCCTCGTAGCGGAGATAGACCGACGTCGCCTCGGCGATGGCAGTGTTGGCCGAGAGGCCCAGCACCACGCCGTCGCGCTGCGGCGACACGCCGAAGGTCGTGAACGGCATCGCCGGCGCACCGGCCAAGGTCGCCGTCACCGGCCGCGCCGTGTCGGCGTACTCGTGGCTCCAGCCCAGCCGAAGCTGCATCAAAAGCCTCTCGCGCCAGCCCAGATCCATCGAGCCGCCGAGCTGCGCGCCCAGCACCGAACGCAGCGAGTTGGTGGTCTGCTGCGCCACCGAGAGGTTCAGCGACTGCGCGCCGGTCTCGGTAAAGTCGTTCTGGTTGGCCGTGTAGGCTTGTAGCCGCGCGAACGGCGTGATGAAGGCGTTGGCATTCGTTCCGATGTCGAAGCGATACCCCGCTTCGAGCTGGCCGTACCACTGGTTGGCCCCGGTCTGGCCCAAGGCGGTGCGCGGCTGCAGGCTGGGAATGGCGATGTTCCGCCACATCTGGCTCCAGCTGTAGGCATAGCCGATCACGGCGTCGGCATAGACCCTGTCCTGGGCAAAGCCGCCGTAGAGCCCCACCTGGAAGGTGTTGGACCGGCCCATGCCGTCGAAGCCTCCGACCCACTGGGTGCCGGTCGAATAGCCCGCGGTTACGCCCATGCGGAAGGAATCGGTGATCGACCGATCGAGGCCGGCGGCGAAGCCGCCGGCATTGTAGGTGACCGAGCCGACCGGCTGGTTGGCGCCGATGGTGCCCAAGCCACCGAGCGCGCCGCCCCAGGCGCCCCACTTCGGCGGGGTCGTCGCATCGCAGGCGACGTCGCAGGCTTCGGCCAGGGCGACGCGGTTGGAGACCGGTGAGCCGCCGCCGCCGGTCTGGTTGGCGAAGTTGTTCATGAAGAGCTGCATGCCCTGGACCATCGAGGTCGAGAAGCCGGCGTAGTTGTTGCCCGAGATCGCCTGCAGCGTCGCCTGGGCCTGCGCGTTGGAGGTGGTGTTGAAGGCCAGGGCGCCCAGCACGGTGGCGAAGTCGCCGGTGGCGTTGTTGATGTTGGCGTCGAGCACGGTGCCGACGGCGATCTGTGTCGACGTCGCCGCGGCGGCGGCGAAGCCGCCGATCGCCAAGTTGAGATAGACGTTGTTGGCGTCGTAGCTCAGGTCCGACAGCAGGAAAGGATAGAGCTCGTTGACCGACGCGAAGCTGCCGGAAAGCCCGCCCGCCGCATTGAGGATGGTGTAGGTCGTCGAGGGCGCGAACGTCATGCCGGGCAGTGCGGTCACCGTGACCGCGCCGCCCTGCAGGTTCGCCGTGCCGCCGACATTGAGGCGGTCGCTCAGGCCTGCGCCGCACACCTCGGTGGCATAGGTGGCGCCCGCGGCATGGGCATAGTTGCCGGCAACCGTCATCGTGCCGATCGAGTTGCCGGGAGCGACGCCGCCGCTGTTGGTCAGGCTGCCGCCGATCGTGCCCGTACCGCTCAGCATGCCGCTGTTGACGACGCTGCCGGTGATCGTGCCGAGGTTGCCGAACGTGCCGGTGTTGCTGACATTGCCGACGATCAAGCCGTTGTTGTTGGCCGTGCCGGCGTTGCTGACGTTGCCCACGATCGCGCTGGCCCCGCCGTTGTTCAGCACGGCTTGCGCCGCCACCCGTGACCAGCGAGGCGGCGCCGAGGCCCGCGTTGATCGACGCCGTCCCCTGCTGGACGGTGAGGCTGCCGCCGCCGAGATCGACACTGCCGTTGAAGGCCATGGTGCCGCCGCCGAGCGTCAGGCTGTTGCCGAGGCCGAGGAGCGATGCGTTGAAGGTCGCCGTCCCACCACCCGCCGCCGACAGGGTGGTGGGGGCGAAGAGGGCGACCGGCAGGGTGGTGGCGAAGCCGCTCGGCACGTTGACCGTGCTCTGCAGCGCCAGCAGGGGAACGACCTGCGCCTCGGTCGTCAGGCGGGAGTCCGACCGGGCGTAGCCGACAAAGCCGTTGACCGGGTCGAACAGGTAGTTGAAGCCCGAGAAGAACTGGCGTCCCGTATTGAGGAAGGGCGCGTCGGACAGTTCGGCGAATGCCACGGGGCACCCCGCGAGGCTGCTGCTGGGTCCGCCGCCGCAGCTGAAGCTGTAGAAGGCGCCCTGCGGCGGCATGCCCGGCATCGCGACGGAGATCGTGCCTCCGGCGCCGGGCAGAGGCTTGATGAAGGCGTAGCCGATGCCCGTGTCGTGCAGGACCGTTGCGGGCACATAGATCGGTCCCGTTCCCGTTCCGCTCGACAGCGCGATGGGGATCGCGTCCCACAGGTTGGTGCCGGGGGTGCTCTGTTGTGTGAGCTTGACGAGGGAATAGCCGTTGTTCGCCGCCGTCAGCCCGACCACGAGCTGGTTGTTCATCACCACGTAACCCTGGTTGGACAGGGGCGTGTTGTTCATCGAGACGTTGAGTAGCGGATTGTAGCCGGCGGCCGAGATGTTCCCGAGGTTCACGTTTTGCTGGAAGGTCTTGGTGTTGTCGTAGACGCCGCTGTAGACGTTGTTGCGGTTGTTGCCGATGCCGAAATAGGCCGTGCTGTTGTCGTTGGTGACCACCAGGACCGTGACCGTCGTCGTCGCGCTGGCCGTCTGGCCGTTCGCGAGGTTGCCGAGCAGGCTGACCGGCAGCTCGTAGAACGCGCCCGCCGGCGTGTTGCCGCTGCTGTTGTAGTTGTAGGCGCCGTAGCCCACCGGCGTCCGGCCCTTCAGCGCGTCCGCCGGCAGCAGGGACTGCGAGATGGCGATGCCTGTCGAGCCGGTGTCGAGCGTGACGAGGAGCGGCTTCTCGCCGATGGCGATCTGGACCTGGACGGCCTGGTTGCTGAAGCCGGTCCCGTTGTTCCAGTTCAACTGGTGAGGGTTCGTCGCCGGCGCGTCTGGTAACAGGAAGTAGGGAAGCACCAGGCTGGTGTCGCCCTGGTACATGTTCCAGCTCTGGGCGAACGTGACCCCGCTGGTCATCGACAAGGCCAAGCCTGTCGTTGCCAGCAATCCCCTTCCAGAAACGCGACGCACAACGCCTCCCCAAGCGCTTGATGCCGAACGAGATTTCGCTCCACCGGGCCAAGCGGACGCGACCAGATATCCTCATTGTGGCACGTGGCCGAATAAATTGCACTCGGGCTGTGGTTTTTGCAGCCGGCCGCCAGGACCGATGAAATTTGATGCGGTGGCCGACTGGCTACTTGTCCACAGTGACAGCGTTGCTGGCACCGGTGCCAGCCACACAAGCACTGGCGTGGCCGCCAGCTCGAGCCCCCTTTTGGAGCCCCTCTACGGTGCGAAAAAACTCGCGAAAACGAAATTGGCCGGAGCGCACCGTAGTCATTGACACGTCAGAGCACTTGAGTTATGTTGACCCGCTGCCGTGCTTTCAGGCGTCCGCTCTATGCATCGTTCATCCGATACCATCGTGCGCCAGCCCATCCGGCTGCCGGCCGGATGGGCCGCGCCCGCATCCCGAGCGAGGAGGCCGGCAGCCTTCCCTGCACCCGAAAACCAATAGCGAAACTAGCGTAACTGTCTTAATTCGCCGCCGAACCCCACCGATAGAGGGTCCCATCTCTCTCGACCACAAGGCAGGGACCGGCGGAAAGGGCGCAAAGGGCGGAAACCCCGCCGTGAACCGCTGACGGCGGTGCTGGCACCTCCGGAATGCTTTCCGTCAGCCGAGCGCCAACCGGTCGAAATCACCGTGCCGAAGAACTAGCGGTGCGGCTGCTGACGGTAGTGCTCGGCCAGCGCATCGTGGCCGAAGTCGGCGGCGAGATCGCGCCACACCGAATGGACATGGTTGGCGTCGTTCTGGGTGTTGTCGTGCTCGATCAGCGTGGCCGGGCCATGGACCCGGAAGTAGTAGGCCTCGCCGGGCTGCAGCGAGCCCGCCCAGGCGAAACGGAAGCGCTCGAGGCCCTGTTCCATCACACGCCGCTTCTGGCTGGCCACAAGGTCGGGCGTCAGCGTCCCCAGGAAGGTTTCCATCAGCGCCTCGACACGCTGGCGTGACGGGCTGTCCATGGCAGCGAGTTCGAGGCCGCGCGGCTGGCCGAGATCCTGCTCGCGCCGTGGGCTCGCCACGATCTCGCCGAACGAGCGGTTGGCGATCAGCGCCGTGCGCCGCTGGGCGTCATTGAGGCCGGTCATGATCTGGCGCGCCAGGTCCTCGGCGCCGCCGAGCAGCCTGAAACCCTTGTTCGGCCCGTCGCGCACCGTCGCCGGATGGGCGCCGACGAAGAAGGGTGTCACGGCGACATGGCCGGCGGCCGGCAGCGCCACGTTCAGCGACAGGTGATGGCCCTCGAATCGCCAGCCCCAGGGAAAACGGCCGGGCATGCCGAACACCGAGAGGTAGTAACGGCCGGGGTCGCGCCAGCTTCCTTGTTGCTCGCGTAAAACGCCTTCGAGCAGGCGCACGCCGTCGAGCAGTCCCAGGCCCTGGTCGTTGAGCACGGTGGCGAACAGGGCGCGCGCTGCGTCGGCCTGCGTGGGCGTCATCTCGCCCAGGCTGAGGCCCGGGCGGCTGCGCGGAATGTAGTGCCAGTCGAGCCGGTTGGCCGAGTCGAAGGCGATCAGGACCTGCCGGCGCTGGCGGTCATCGAGAAGGGCGAGAAGACGAGTGGCCTGGTCGGCGATCCGCTGCTGGGCGTCGGCGCTTTGCGCGCTGGCGCCGCCGAACGGCAGGAAGGTCGCCGCCGCCAGCACGAGCCGCCGCGTCGGCGGATCGTGCCAGTGATGGTGCGGATGCCCGTGCCCGTCGCCGTGCGGATGCCAGCCGTCGTGTGGCATGGCTGCACGGTCAGGACGAAGTGCGCGGGTATTTCAGCGTGCAGCCGTAGGCGCGCGTCGAGGACTCGGTCACCGGCTTGCCGGCGAGAACTTCACCGAGGCCGACGCGCACATACTGCTTGGCCTTGGGAATGTCGCTCACGCTGGACGACGGGATCGAATCGATGCCGCCCTTGTAGACCAGCACGCCGTTGGCATCGATGACGTACATGTGCGGCGTCACCGTGGCGCCATAGGCGCGGGCGATCTTGCTCTGCGGGTCGAGCAGCACGGCGGCCGGTGCCGCGTCGCGGCTCGAGGTGAGCTGGTTGGCTTCGGCGGCGGTGACATAGCCCTGCTCGCCCTTGGCCGATGAGGCCGAGGTCAGCCACACGACGCCCTTGGCGGCGGCTTCGCGCTGCTGGTCCTGCATGTTCTTGGCGTTGTAGTGCTTGCGCACGTAGGGGCAGTCGTGATTCGTCGTCTCGATCACCACGACCTTGCCCTTGAGGTCGGCGAGCGACCACGTCTTGCCGTTGCTGTCGACGGCGGTGAACAGCGGCGCGGGCTTGCCGATATCGGGTCCGTTGGCAAAAGCCACGGTTGGCATCAGGGCGACGGCGGCGCTGCCCAGCAGCAACGAACGACGGGCGAAGACGGGATTCGACATGTTGCCTCCTAGAGCACATTCCGTTCGGCTGGAATCAGCCGAACGGAATGTGCCCTGTGAAATCGACACCTCCGGCGCGCGCGGTTCCATCTGAAGGGAAACCGCTCTAGCGCTTGGCCCTAACGCTTGGATTGTGGCAGCGCGGCCAGTTCGGACAGAATCAACGATTCGGTGAGCACTTGCGGTAGGATCTTGGGCTGCGCAGCACCCGGGACCCAGAAAAGATAGAGCGGAACGCCGGCGCGGCCCAGATCCCTCAACAAAGATGTGATCTCGGGATCGCGGTTGGTCCAGTCACCCTTGAGTTTCACGACTCCGGCCTGTTCAAAGGCCTGGCGGGCCGCCTGCGTGTCGAGCGCAACGCGCTCGTTGACCAGGCAGGTAATGCACCACGCCGCCGTGAAATCGACGAACACCGGCTTGCCCGCGGCGACGGCCTCAGCCATGCGCGCCCGCGAGAAGCGTTCCCAGCCGTCGAAGTTCACGCCGGCTGCCGGCCCGCCCGAGGCCGATGCGGCCGTGGCCGCGCCGTCCTCGAGTTTCAGCGCCGCGGCGAAGGCCAGCAGCACGGCGACGGCGGCCAGCCCACGGCGCATCCAGGTGGCCGCCGACGCGCCGCTGCCCAGCTTCAGCAGCCAGATCGCGAAGGCGATCAGGATCATCCCGCCCAGCGCATAGATCACACCGTCGGCACCCGTCTGCTGGGTCAGCACCCAGATCATCCACACGGCCGAGGCGTACATCGGGAAGGCGAGGAACTGGCGCAGCCTGTCCATCCACGGGCCGGGCCGCGGCATCCGGCGCTGCAGCGCGGGCGTGAACGACAGCACGAGATAGGGCAGCGCGAGCCCAAGTCCCAGCGCCAGCAGCACGGCCACGGTCTGCGGCGCGGGCTGGCTGAGTGCAAAGCCCAGCGCTGCCGCCATGAAGGGCGCAGTGCAGGGCGTGGCCACGATCACGGCCAGCACGCCGGTGAAGAAGGCACCCGCGGTGCCGCCGCGCGCGGCGAGGCCCTGGCCGACGCCGGCGAATCGGCTGGAGAACTCGAACATGCCCGAGAGATTGAGGCCGACAACGAAGAAGAGGTAGGCGATCAGGAGCGAGAACACCGGCGAGTGGAACTGGAAGCCCCAGCTCACCTCGCCGACGCTGGCGCGGATGCCGACGACGATCGCGGCCATGACGGCGAAGGAGACCAGCACGCCCAGCGTATAGGCCATGCCATCGCGCCGCATGGCGCTCCTCTCGTGGCCGGCCAGGCGCGCGAAGGCCGCGGCCTTCATGGCGAGCACCGGGAACACACAGGGCATCAGGTTCAGGATCAGGCCGCCCAGCAAGGCGAACAGCAGCGCCTCGACAAGAGACAGCTGCTCGCCGCCCACAGCCGCGGCCAGCGACGAGGTCGGCACGAAGCCGGGATCGAGCTTGGCCACGACATCGAAGGCTTGCCTCGCCTCGCCGTCGGCCATCTTCTCGGTCAGCACCAGCGTTCCGGCAAGCTCGGCGGGCAGGGCCGCCTTGGCATCGCCGCGCTTCAGCGGGATGCGGATGCCCTCCGCGCCGATGCTGGCGGTCTGCTTGGCCATGTTGGCGATCGGCCCCCACTCGGCAGGGAAGAAGTAGACATCGCGGATGGCGTCGGCCTTCAGGCCCTTGGCTTCGACGATCAGCGTCGGATCGCCTGACTTGGCGACGCCGTAGCGCGCCGGCCACGGGCTCTGCATCGGCACCTGCTGGCGCGCCCTGTCGAAGATCGCCCTTGTGGCGGGCGGCGCGGGCGCGCCGGTCGCCGTCACCGGCAGGGTGAGCTCGAACTTGCCGTCCTCGGGGATGCAAACGTCTTCGCACACCAGCCAGTTGGCCTCGGCCAAAAGCTTGAAGCTGCCCGAGGCGTTGGCCGGCGGCGTGATGCGCACCAACAGCACGGCTTCATCCTTGAAGCCGTAGTTGATGACGCCGCTCAGGTCGAAGAGATGCGGGCGCGGCCAGACGATGGGGTCGGCCTTGGCGCCGTCCGGCAGTTTCCAGGTGATCTCCGTGGGCAGGCCCGAGTCGCCCGGGTTCTTCCAGTAGGTGTGCCACTTCGCCCGGATGGTCTGGCGCAGCCCGACCCAGAACGGCTCGCCCGGCTTGATCGCCGAGGCATCGGCCAAGAGCTCGGCGCGCACGTTCTCGGTCTGCACCACGGCCTGCGCGGGCGCGGGAGACTGGGCGAAGGCGGGAGTCGCCGCGAGCAGTGCCAGAAGAAGGGCGAGCAGACGCTTCATGTGAGCCTAATAAGTGCCGCTCCGCCTACGCTGTTGCAAGGCAATCCGGATCACCCTGGCGTGATATTTTGCGCCATCCGGTACACAAGTCTAAAGGTCTTGGTGTCAAAGCACATTCTGTCCGGCTGGAATCAGCCGGACAGAATGTGCCCTGTGGCAACGAGCATCTCCGGTGCGCGCGTTTCCGGTCAGATGGAACCGCGTGCGGTTCCATCTGACCGGAAACCGCTCTATTGGGGAAATCATGTTGCGTATCGATGAAAAGCGTCTGCTCGGCACGCTCGACGAACTGGCCCGGATCGGCGCCATCGACGGCGGCGGCTGCGCCCGGCTGGCACTGACCGACGAGGACAAGGCCGGCCGCGACCTTCTCGTCGGCTGGATGAAGGCGGCTGGCCTCGACGTGCGCATCGATGCCATCGGCAATGTCATCGGCGTTCGCGCCGGCGCTGAGGACCTGGCCCCGGTGATGACCGGCAGCCACATCGACACCGTGCGCACCGGCGGCCGCTATGACGGCAATTACGGCGTGCTGGCCGGATTGGAAGTCGTGCGCGCGCTCAACGAGGCCAAGCTGACGACCCGCCGGCCGATCGCCGTCGCCTTCTTCACCAACGAGGAGGGGGCGCGCTTCCAGCCCGACATGATGGGCAGCCTGGTCTATGCCGGCGGACTCGGCCTGAACGAGGCCTATGCCGCCACCGACAAGGACGGCGCCTCGGTCGGCGATGAATTGCGCCGCATCGGCTATCTCGGCGCCGCCAAGCCGGGTGCGACGAGACCGCATGCCTTCGTCGAGCTGCATATCGAGCAGGGCCCGATCCTCGATGAGGAGAAGGTGCAGATCGGCGTGGTCGAGAGCGTGCAGGGCATCTCGTGGACCGAGTACACCGTGACCGGCGTCTCCAACCACGCCGGCACGACGCCGATGCGGCTCCGACGCGACGCGGGCTATCTCGCCGCCTCGGTCAATGTCTTCGTGCGCGGCCTGGCGCGCGAGATCGGCGGCGACCAGGTCGGCACGGTGGGCGCGCTATCGCTCAGGCCCAACCTGATCAATGTCGTGCCCAACCGCGCGGTGTTCACCGTCGACCTGCGCAACACCGACGAGGGCAAGCTCAAGGAAGCCGAGGCGCGAGTCGCGGCCCACATCGCCGAGGTCGCCGCTGCCGAGCGCGTCGAGGTCGAGGCCAAGGTGCTGGCGCGCTTCGAGCCGGTGATCTTCGATAAGACGCTGGTCGATCGCGTCGAGCGCCACGCCGGCGCGCTGAAACTCACGACGCGGCGCATGCCGTCGGGCGCCGGCCACGACGCGCAGATGATGCAGCGGATCTGCCCGACCGCGATGATCTTCGTGCCCTCGGTCTCGGGCCTCAGCCACAACGTCAAGGAGCACACCGAAGCCGCCGACCTTCTGGCCGGCGCGCAGGTCCTGGCGAACCTGATGCTGGAGCTCGCCTCAGAGGGTTGAGCGGAAGATCTGCTCGCCGCACTCGTCGATGCCGAGTGCGGTCCAGCCGGCCTCACGATAGAAGCGGTCGGCCCGCGTGCCGGGATCGGTGGTGAGCGTGACGGCTCGATGGCCGGCATCGCGCAGCACCGCGCAGGCATTCGCGAGCAGCGCCCGGCCGATGCCGCGGCCCTCGTGTCCGGGATCGACGAACAGCGCCCAGATCGTGCCGTCGCGCGTGTCGGCAGCGGAGAAGCCCAGGATGCGACCGTCCTCCTCCCATGCCCATATGCCCGGGTTCTCGGAGAACCAGCGGTAGTCGGCGTCGGTGACGCGCGAGGGATCGCTGAGCCTGTTCTCGCGAACGGCAAAGCGGATCTCGCTGACGCGCGGCCGTTCGTCGAGCCGGGCGCGACGGATGTGGCCGGACATGCCGGCCTTTTACCTCAGAATTTGCCGTCCGTGCCCGAAAAGCTCTCCGTCCTCAGCCCCCTCGACCCGCCCGGCAATTTCGCCGAGCCGGTGAAGGCGCGCCTGCCGACGGAGCAGGTGCTGACGACGGTGCTCGGCGTCAGGCGCGGGCTGATGGCCTGGTCGTGACCCGTCGCGGCTCGGGCGCTTATGTCGCCGATCCGGCGGCCGGACCCCTTCCGCATCGCCGCGCCCAAGGCGGCCCTGGCCGACGTGCTTGAAGTGATGGAACTGCGTCTCGCCGTCGAGGTCGAGGCGGCCGCCCTTGGGCCGAGCGCGCCAGTCGCCGCCAGATCGGCACCATTCGCACGGCCTGGCGCGCCATCGACCGCTCTGCAAAGCGGCGAGGGCGCCGTGGCTGAGGACTTCGCCTTCCATCGCGCCATCGCCAGAGCGTGCGGCTTTCGGTGGACACGCCGGCCGAGCGGCGGGCTTATCTCGAACGCATTCAGCACGAGCATGCGCGCATCGTGACCGGCATTTCCGGCCAGGATCCTGCCGAGGCGCGACGCGCCATGCGCGAGCGTCTCACGCGCTCGCTCGAGCGTTATCGCAGACTGGCACAAGGAGAGAAAAATGGCCGACGCTAGCGCACGTCGCATCGTCTTCACCGGCGCGTCCGGCGGCATCGGCACCATGATCCGGCCGCTGCTGGCGCCGCTCTATCCGGGGCTGGTGCTGAGCGACAAGGTGGCGCCCAAGAATCTCCTGCCGTCGGAGAAGTTCGTCGCCGCCGACCTCACCAAGCCCGATGAGGTCGCCGCCGCCGTCAAGGGAGCCGACAGCGTGATCCATCTCGGCGGCTACTCGGTCGAGGGGACACGATCCTGCAGGCCAACATCATCGGCTGCTACAACCTCTTCGAGGCGGCGCGCCAGGCCGGCGTCAAGCGCGTGGTCTTCGCCTCGTCCAACCACGCCGTCGGCTTCTATCCGCGCAGGCGCAAGATCGGCACCGACGTCACGGTGCGGCCCGACAGCCGCTACGGCGTCAGCAAGGCGTTCGGCGAGGCGCTGGGCGCGCTCTATTCCGACAAGCACGGCATGATCGTGACCTGCCTGCGCATCGGCAATGTCGGGCCCCGCCCGCTCGACGTGCGGCGCCTGTCGATCTGGATCTCGCCCGAGGACATCGTCCAGCTCATCCGCATCGGCCTCGAGCATCCCGACATCCGCTTCGAGGTGCTCTATGGCGCGTCCAACAATGAAGCGGCGTGGTGGGACAATTCGCGAGCCCATGCGCTGGGCTACCGACCCAAGGGCAAGGCCGAGGATCACCGCGCGCACGCCGAGGCCGAACAGGCAAAGATCGGCCCCGATCCGGTGGGCGATCTCTTCCATGGCGGCACCTTTTGCGCCTCAGAATTCACCAACGACGTGAAGCGCGCAGGTCCCTGAAACTGGCCCTAAAGGCGTGGACCTTGCATCTCCGGCGGCGATAATTCCCGCCGGAGGGTG
Source organism: Rhodospirillales bacterium (assembly GCA_009377525.1). Taxonomy (GTDB): domain Bacteria; phylum Pseudomonadota; class Alphaproteobacteria; order Reyranellales; family Reyranellaceae; genus Reyranella. Next base: position 1,154 of record WHTW01000182.1, on the reverse strand, counting down.
CAGATGACTCGTTTCCTGACCGTGGGCGCCGCCCAGATGGGCGCGATCCAGCGCAGCCACACGCGCCGCGATGTCGTCGAGCGGCTGATCGCGCATCTGCGCGAGGCCAAGCGCATGGGCTGCGAGTTGGTGGTGTTCCCCGAGCTCACGCTGACGACGTTCTTTCCCCGCTGGTGGATGACCGATCAGGCCGAGATCGATTCATTCTTCGAGCGGGAGATGCCGTCGAACGAGACGGCCCCGCTGTTCACCGAAGCCAAGCGGCTCTCATTGGGCTTCTGCCTGGGCTACGCCGAGCTTGCCAACGAAAACGGCCGCGCGCGGCGCTTCAACACCTCGATCCTGGTCGAGCGCGATGGCGAGATCGTCGGCAAGTACCGCAAGGTCCATCTGCCGGGCCACGCCGAGCACGAGCCAGAGCGGCCGTTCCAGCACCTGGAGAAACGTTACTTCGAGGTCGGCAATCTCGGCTTCCCGGTGTTCAAGGCATTCGGCGGCAACATGGGCATGTGCATCTGCAACGACCGGCGCTGGCCCGAGACCTATCGCGTCATGGGCCTGCAGAACGTCGAGATGGTGCTGCTGGGCTACAACACGCCCTTGCACAACGCGCCATCGCCCGACCACGACGAGCATTCGTGGTTCCACAACCAGCTCTCCATGCAGGCCGGCGCCTACCAGAACGGCACCTGGGTGGTGGGCGTGGCCAAGGGCGGCAACGAAGAGGGCGTGCCGTCGCTCGCCGACAGCATGATCGTGGCGCCGTCAGGCAAGGTGGTGGCGCGCGCCGGCGGCGAGGCCGACGAGCTGGTGGTGCATCGCTGCGATCTCGACGCCGGCCAGAGCTATAAGCGCACGACCTTCAACTTCGCCGTCCACCGCCAGCCCGACCAGTACCGCATGATCGTCGAGCGCAAGGGCGCGGTGGATCCCTCATAGATTTCCTCCCCTTCGCGGACTCCGCGAAGGGGAGGTGTCCGCGAAGGGGAGGTGTCCGCGAAGCGGAGGTGTCCGCGAAGCGGACGGAGGGGCCATGAGCACCATCGAGGATGCTCTTGACCCCTCCGTCGCCGTATGACGGCGACACCTCCCCACGCGAAGCGTCTATCGGATTCACACATCTCAAAAAGCGATTCTGTATCAATGACTTGCCT
>WHTW01000181.1 GCA_009377525.1 Rhodospirillales bacterium | reverse complement strand
ACATCCTCGTAGGCGCGGATCACCTCGTTCGACTTCGCCTCGACCTCGGACAGGCCCCCAGGCAGCCAGCCATGGATATGCTGCACCGTGGTGATGCCAGAGCCGATCATCTCGAAGGCCGAGTAGAGCGTGTCGAGATAGAGGTTGAGATTGCGTGCCACCATGCGGGTGATGAACCAGAGCTCGAGCGGCATGTCGGGCGAGCCAAGCTGCACCGGCGTCAGCCCGACATGGTGATGGCCGTTGACGAAGCCCGGCAGCAGGATCTCCCGGCCGGTGCCGATCACCGGCGTGGTCGGATAGCGCTTATGCAGATCCTCGTAGGTGCCGGTGGCCACGATCGTGCCGTCCTCCTGCAGGACGGCCCCGTCGGCGACTTCCTGCCAGGCGTGGCGGCCCTCGGTGCGGGTGATCATGACGCGGCTGCGGATCAGCGAACTGCCCATCGGAACGTTTCCTCTTCGGCGACAATCGGTAGCGGACGGAAGCGCGATCAAACGGCGTCGGCAAGCGCTTCCTGCTCGGCGAACGCACGATCGACCTCGGCGCGCAGGAGTTCCGTGAGCTCCTTGCGGAGCGCCTCGCATTGCGGAGAGAACGGATCGCGCGGCCGTGGAATACTGATCGGCACGATCGTCTTGATGCGGCCCGGACGCGCGGTGAAGATCACGACGCGGTCGGCCAGCGCCACCGCCTCGTCGATGTGATGGGTCACGAACAGGATCGAGGCGCCGCTGTCGCGCCAGACGTCGAGCAGGAAGTCCTGCATACGTGAGCGCGTCTGGACATCGAGCGCAGCGAACGGCTCGTCCATCAGCAGCACCTTGGGGCGCATGGCGAGCGCGCGGGCCACGGCCACGCGCTGGCGCATGCCGCCGGAGAGCTCGTCCGGACGCTTGTCCATGGCCTCGGCCAGGCCGACGCGCTGCAACGCCTGGCGGGCGATCTGCTTGCGCTCCTCGATGCCCACGCCGCGGATCGACAGTCCGAAGCTCACGTTCTGCCAGACTGTCAGCCAGGGAAACAGCGAGGTCTCCTGGAAGATCAGGCTGCGCTCGGGCGACGGCGCCTCGACCGGATCGCCGAAGGCGGCGATGCGGCCGTCGGTCGCCTCCTCGAGGCCCGCGACCAGATAGAGGAGCGTGCTCTTGCCGCAGCCCGACGGCCCGAGGAACACCACGAACTCGCCCGGCGCGATGTCGAGATCGACGTCGCGCAGGGCCTCGTGGGCGCGCCTGGTGCCGGCAGCCCAGGTCTTGCCGACGCCGCGGCAGACCACGGCGTCCCTGGACGAAAAATGCGGAGCGGAGTCAGAGGCCACGCAGCTTCTCCTGGGTGTCGGGGAGCCAGTAGAGGATGCGGCGCTGGGCCAGCCGCAGCAGCCAGTCGAAGGCAAAGCCCAGCACGCCGATCACGGCGATGGTGAAGAACACCAGCGACGGGTTGAAGGTGTTGCGCGCCAGCATGATGACCTGGCCCATGCCGTAGCCGACGCCCGTCGATTCGGCGACTAGCACCACCATCCAGGCGCCGAACAGGTTCATCCGCAGCACCTGCAGCATGCCGGGCAGGATCGCCGGCACGATGACGCGGCCGTAGATCTGCCGCTTGGAGGCGCCCATGGTGCGCGCGACGTTGATCAGGTTGGGGCTCACGCCGTCGATCTGGGCGATGGTCGCCAGCACCATGTGGAAGAACAGCGCCACCACGACCATGAAGATGGCCGGCGCATTGCCGATGCCGAACAGGAAGATCGCCACCGGCAGCCAGGCGATCGGCGACACCGGCGAGAGCAAGGTGACGGTGGGCAGCACCAGCTTGTCGAAGACATGCCAGTAGCGCACCGCGACGCCGATGCCGATCGCCAGGACCGAGGCGAGCACCAGGCCGACGAACACGCGCATGGTCGTGGCGGCCACGGTGATCATCACCGATTCGAAGGCCGACGGGCCTTCCATGGAATTGCCGACCTGCCAGCGCGTCGCGGTGTTGAAGAACTTGCCCTGCTCACCGAAGTTCGAGAGGAAGATGTGCGGCGGCGGCAGGAGCTGGGGGTCGGCCCAGCCCATCGCCCAGCACAGCTCCCAGATTCCCGCGAACAGGCCGACCGACAGGCAGGTCCACCAGGCCTTGGACAGCCAGTCCCACCCGGCGATCGATGCGAACAGGCGGTTTACCGCCAGCGGGCGCGCCGCCGCCGGGCGGGATGTCCCGGTGGCGGCGGAGCCCGTGGTGGCGTCGCGCTCGACGACCGCCATCTCAGGCCGATGCGGACTTGTACTTGAGCTTGCCGTAAAGCTCGGGGTTCTCCTTGATCACCGCCTCGAGGATGGTCCAGTCGATGGCGTCGCGGCCGGGCTTCTTCTTGATGTAGCCCATCTCCACCACGCTGTCGGTGCGCTGCAGGATGAAGTCGGTCTGGCTGCGCGCGTCGACCACCGCCGGCTGCTTGCCCTGGGCGATCTTGGCGTTCTCCATCGAGGTCTTGTAGTACTTGCCGACAAGCTCCTTGAGCACGGCCTCGGTCTGGGTCTCGGCGTCGAGCTGGGCCTGCATCATGCCCTTGATGATGGCCTTCAGCCCTTCGGGATTGTCCTTGATCAGGCTGGCGCGGGCGGCCAGCACGCAATCGGTGTAGCCCTTGCCGTAGAGGTCGATGCCGTCGGTCAGCATGACCGCGCCCTTGACGTCGTTCACCAGGGCCGAGGCGTAGGGCTCGATGGTGCAGATCCAGTCGATGGCGCCCGCCTTGAAGGCCTCGACGGCCTCGGGCGTGTTGCCCATGTAGCGGACCTTCACGTCCTTGAAGGAGATCTTGTGCTTCTTCAGGTAGTCGTAGGGCATGACCTCCAGCGTATCCATCTGGAAGGTGCCGAGCGTCTTGCCCTTGAGCTTCTCGGGCGAATCGAGGCCGGGACGGGCGACGATGGCGCAGCCCTCGACGCCGCCGCCGGCCACGATCTTGACCGGCGCGCCCTTGTCATAGAGCGCCATGAAGCTGGTGTAGGGCATCAGGCCGATATCGACCTGGCCCATGCCGAGGAAGGTCACCATCTCGGCCGAGGTCGGCGTGTTGATGAACACCAGCTCGGTGCCGGCACCCTTGGCGTACTGCCGCGAATGGGCGAGGAAAATGTTGAGGTTGCAGAAGCCCGAGCCGTGGGTGGATTTGACGGCCGCTCCGGCGTGGGCGGTGCCGGCGAACAGGCCCGGGCCCATCGCCATGCTGATGGTGCCGGCGGCGGCGGCACCTTTCAGGAAGCGGCGGCGCGAGGGTACGGCGGCGCCGGAGAAATCCATCTCGGAAAGCTGGGGGAAATGCGTACAGCCAATGCGATCACACATGACGTGTCCTCCTCGTAGCGGAGATTGGGAGAGCGGGATTTGGCTTGTCGGTGTCTGGCCCTGACGAACTCCTTGCCGACCGTCGTACTGAGACAGCCGTCATCGAAATTGTCGGCACGCCAACCGAAGAGAACCGCTGATGCGGCCTGCGCTGCGAGAAAACGTGCAAGCGCTGTGCCACGCGGCGGATACGTCGGCACGGTTCGTCAAACCCTTCCGAACCGCCGGCTTCCAGCCGGCCTCATGATCATGATGCCGGCTGGAAGCCGTCGGTCCGGAAGATCCAGAGCCGCCTAAAATTTGGTCAGATGATCAATCTTTAGAAACCTTGGGTCAGCACTAGGGTGGCATGTTGTCCAAGGCCGCCTGCGCATCGAGAACGCCCGAGCCAATCTGGTTTGCACCATCTGCCGGACTGCCGGGCCGTGCCCTCGCGCGCAGCAATTGGCGCATCTGCTCGGGCGTCAGAACGGTCTTGCGTCGCAGGCTGCGCAATGCGGCAATGAGGCCGGCGGCCAGTGCGGCCGAGGTCGAGCTGCCGCTGTTCACCGGGGAGGCGTCGCCCGGATCGGCGAACTGGGCGGGTGCGCAAAGATCGGGCTTCGCCTGATCGATCTTGCCCGGCCCTTGCGACGAGTAGCCGATCCATGTGCCGTCAGCCCGCACGGCACCCGCGGTCAGCACGTTGGCGAGCGAGTTGGCTCCGAGGATGCTTTCGCCCTGGCCGCGGTCGTCCGGGCCGCACCGCCCTTTCGGGCAGAACTCGCCGCAATTGCCCGCAGCGAAGACGACGTCGATCTCCATCGCGTTGGCCCGGCCCATGGCCACGTTGAAGGCATGATTGCGATCGGCGGTGTAGTCGCCGGTCGGAGTTTCCGTGCGACGGTCGTAGACCGCCCACGAATTGACGATGACCCACTTGTCGAGGCCGAAGAGCTTGAGCACGCGGATGGTGTCCAGCACCACATTCATGGCGTCCGCCGCGACGTCCATGAACGACGAAACGTCCTCGATTGCCTCCGGGATCAGCGGGCAATCCCACAGGAAGGCGTTCGGCGCCACCGAAAGGACATTGCGCGCCACCATCATGCCGTGTCCGCCGGTCGCTGCGCCGGCCATCACTGAGTCCTGATTCCACCCGCTGATGTAGGTCAGCAGCCTGGTGCGATCGAGGCCCTGGTCAACGATCACAACATGAACACCCTGGCCCCTGGCACCGGCCGTCGCCAGACCACCTGCGCGGATCAGGGAGAGCGCGTTCGCGCGCGTGCCGAAGGTCGTGTCGCCACCGCCGACAGGACACCAGACATCGGCCGCCGCGATCTCCGGACTGGCATTCAGAGTGACCCCCTTGGCCAGGGTTCGCGGCAGGCTCAGGTTGCTCGTCACGTCGTTCTCGCTCTGCGCGAAGGCGAAGACGACATGGGTCGGCCTCGGCATCTCGTAATCGGGCGACAGCGCCTCGTAAGGCTGCAATCGCCAGTTCGCCGGCGGGATCGGGTCGGCAAACGCAACGTTGAACGAACGCAACAGTCGCTCGACCCCGGTTCCGGTCCAATCGCGATACAGCGCGATCAAATCGTCGCTCGGATCCTCGATTTCGATATAGCTTCTGACGGTCCGCCTATCCGGCATGTCGCGCCCCCGGGCGCTCTCTTGCATTGGCGAAGCCGCGCGCGCCGTGACGCGGCCGAACTCACGGTTGTACGCTAGCACACATGCTGCCCTGCCGGACAATGCAGCTTGCCAAGTGCCCGTCGGCAATGGTGATAATAGACGTTAGTCAGCGTAATCAGCTGCAGAGTGCCAGCGGCATGGAAAGTCCGCAGCCCAACCCTGCCGACAATCGAGCGACCGTGTCCGGAAGGCGGCTGTCGGCCATCGCCTTCGTCGACATCGTGGGTTACGGGCTGCTCATGGGCGCCGACGAAGGCGGCACCGTGCGGCGCTGGATGTCGACGGTAGACGGAATCCTGCAGCCGGCCGCCCAGCGCAGGGGCGGCACCATCATAAAGTCGACCGGCGACGGCGTCCTGGTGGAGTTTCCCAGCGTCTTCGACGCAGTGGAATGGAGCCAGGAGGTCCAGGGTGCCCTGCGTGCCTCGGACGACGTGCCGCCCGAGAGGCGGCCCCTGTTGCTCAGGATCTCCATCCACGTGGGCGACGTCATCCCGGTGCCGAACGACATCTTCGGTGACGGCGTCAACATCGCGGCGCGCTTGCAGGAGTATGCCGCGCCCGGCGGCATTGTGATCTCCGAGACGGCCTATGGGCTGCTGCGCGGCGCACTCTGCAGCCATGCTCGCGATCTTGGCTTTCTCAACCTCAAGCACATCGAACAACCTGTCCGGGCCTATGCGCTCGATCCGGCGGAGGAGCGCGTGCTGCCGGTGCGACCGCAGCAGGGCGCGCTGCCCTCGATCGCCGTCCTGCCACTGCAGAACCTGAACGGCGATCCTGCCGACGACTACTTCGCCGACGGCGTGGTCGAGGACATCATCGTGTCGCTGGGCGGCCTCAGCGACCTGCTGGTCATCTCGCGCGGTTCGACGCTGATTTATCGCGGAAGGACTCTCGATCCGCGTGAGGTTGGCCGCACGCTCGGCGTGCGCTACGTGCTGTACGGCAGCGTGCGCCGCTCCAACGACCAGATCCGCGTCTCCATCCATCTCTCCAACGCGCAGACCGGCGCCAGCATGTGGAGCGAACGGCTGGAGGTGGCGCCCGGCGAGCTGTTCGAGGTGCAGGACCGCATCGTCGACCGGGTCGTCGCCAGGATCGCTCCGTCTGTGCGCAGCGCCGAGCTCGCCGGCGCGATGCGCAAGCGGCCGGAGAGCTTTTCCGCCTACGATTGCACGCTCAGGGCACTCGACATCATGCGGCGGATGAACCGTGAGACCTTCGGCGAAGCGCGCGAGCTGCTCGAACGCGCCATGGCCGACGATCCGAACTTCGCCATGGCGCCGGCCTGGGCGGCGAGGTGGCACAGTCTCCAGGTCGGCCAGGGCTGGTCCGACGATGCGGCGCGCGATATCGCCCGGGCGAGCGACCTCGCCTTCAAGGCGATCGGGCTCGACCGCAACAATTCCCTGGCGCTCGCCACCTACGGGCATCTCAAGTCGTTCCTGTTGCACGACTGTGACGCCGCCCTCGTCTACCTCGACCGGGCAATCACGGTCGCGCCGAATAATGCGCTGGCGTGGGTGCTCCGGTCGGCGACATCGAGCTACCTGGGCGAGGGCCGGCAGGCCGTGCGCATGGCCGAGCGAGCGCTCAGGCTCTCGCCGTTCGATCACGACATCTTCTTTTTCTATACGTTCCTCAGCCTCGCCCATTTTGCCAATGCGAACTATGCCGATGCCGTGAAATGGGGCCGCATCGCACTCGACGAGAACCCGTCCTACACTGCCACGCTCAGGATCCTCGCAGCCGCACATGCCGCCAACGGCCAGCTAGAAGGCGCACGCGAGATCGGCCGTCGCCTGCTCGACCGCGAACCCGGGTTCAGGCTTGCGACGTACGTTGCGACGCGCCAGCCGTTCCGCACTCGCGAGCTCGCCGACCTGTTCGTCGCGCGGCTGCGCGAAGCCGGATTGCCCGAGTAGAGTCCGTAGTGCCAGCCATCACGGGGGGAGACCGACATGTCATCGATTGGACCATCCGACGCCGCCGATGCCGCCGATGCTGCGGACGCCGCGGATGCTGCTGGAATTTCGATCACCGGGATGTCGACCGGCTCGAGGCGGCCGATCGGCCTGTCGCCCGAACTGACCCGCATCATTCCAAGCGACATGAATTCGCTGTGGAGCACGGCGAAGTGGCCGCCCCTTCAGAGTGGCGCCTGGGGCGAGGCGAGCAACCAAGCCCGCTTCCCACGCCGCGCCTGGTCGCCGCGACATCTCGCGATGGCCGTCCTGTCGGAGTTCATCCAACAGACCGAGCCGGCTTCGGGGCCGGCCAATCCAGCCTACACTTGGAAGGACATCGTGCTGCCGGCATTCCCGACCGACGCTGCGGCCACGGCGGAGCTGAACGAGCTCATCCAGCTCATTCCCTACCGATCGGATGTGCTGGCCGAGGCGCTGGCGCAGCGCAGCGGAATCCTGCGCTACTGGTCGGGCCTGCTGATGTTCAACAGGTCCTCGCATCCGCGAACCTGGGAACTGGGCAGCATCGCCATCCAGATCGGCCAGTTCCAGGCGATGCACTACAAGTACAAGAACAACCGGCCGCGGCCGTCGCAGCTTTCGAACAGGATCATGCCGCCGATCGACCCGCCGGGCCACGCCTCCTATCCAAGCGGTCACGCGACCGAGGCCTATCTGGTGTCGGGTGCGCTCGGTCTGGTCATGCCGCTCAACGATCCTGCGGCTCCGCCGCCGGGCTCACTGGAGCGGCTGGCCGACCGCATCGCACGCCATCGCGAAGTCCTCGGTTTGCACTATCGCTCCGACAGCACCGCGGGCAAGCTCCTGGCACAAAAGAGCTTGGCGCTGCTGCGGCGCTGCACGACGGTGCAACAGATCATCGCCGCCGCCATCCCCGAGTGGACCAACAACGTAAACTATCCTTTGAATACTAACGCGTTTCCCTAGACGTCGACCTGCTCATCGGCGATCGCCTACTTTCTCGCGCAAGTGTGCGCACGATGCTTCATGTAATGCGGGGTCCGTTGCGGCTCCGCTTCACGGTGATTGTCTGGCCAAAGGCTTTGGCAGATGATCAATTCTTGTTCGCCGGCTGCTGCGACAGCCGATGCCGGATGCGCTCGCGGTGGCCGATATAGAGGCCCGAAGCGACGATCACCCCCGCCCCCACCCAGCTCCAGGCGTCGGGAATGTCGCCGAACACCAGGTAGCCCAGCAGCGCGGCACCCACGAGCTGCAGGTAGTTGAACGGCGCCACGACGGCCGCCGGGGCCTGGCTGTAGGCGATGGTCAGGAAGTAGTGGCCGACGCCCGCCATCACGCCCATGCCGGCGAACAGCGTCCAGTGCCAGCCGCCGGCGGGCATCACCCAGTCGAACGGCAGGAAGGGCGACGCCGCCACGGTGCCGACGATGGTCGCCAGGGTGGCCGAGGCATCGGCCCGTTCGGTGGGGCCGTAGCGCCGCGAATAGAGCTGGTAGAGCGCGCTGCACAGGGTGCTGCCCACGATCAGCAGCGCATGCCAGTCGAACTGCGCCTGGCCCGGCCGCACGACGATCAACGCCCCGACGAAGCCGACGCAGACCGCGGCCCAGCGGCGCCGTCCCACCGGCTCCTGCAGGAAACGCGCGGACAGGGCGGTGACGATCAGCGGGCTGGTGAGCGAGATCGCCGCCGCCGTTGCCAGCGGCATGTAGACGAGGCCGTTGAAGTAGAGGAACGACGACAGGAACAGCAGCACGCCGCGCACCACCTGGCTGCCGAGGTTGCGGAAGCGGAACAGGTTCATGCCGCTCGTCGGCAGGAACAGCGCCAGCATCAGGACGAAGGCGAAGAAGTAGCGCGCCCAGATGACCTCGATGACCGGATAGTGCTGGCTCAACGTCTTGGACATGGCGTTGAGCACCGAGAAGCACATCATCGAGACGAGGATGGCGAGGATGGCCCGCAGGATCGGGCTCATTCCCGCGTCGAGGCCTTCTGCTCCGCGAGCTCCTGGTCGCTCGGCCACAGCACCAGCGACACGACCAGCAGGATGGCAAGACCGCCGACGATGCCGGCGAAGCGGTCGACGCCCGGCATGATGCTGTCGGGCGGCGACGCGCCCTGGATCAGCGTGACGATGAAGGCGAAGGCGGCCTGGGTGCCGACATAGCCGACGCCGTGCGGCCCGACCTGGATGTGCATGCCGATCCAGACCGCCGCTCCGATCATGCCCAGCCACCAGACGAAGGACTGCACGTCCAACGCCAGGCAGAGCAGCGCCACGATGCCGCCCAGCAGGCAGCCCAGGAAGCGGTGCAGCGAACGCACGGCGATGGCATGGCGCGTGCCGAGCCCGCCGTCGGCCACCACCGGTGCGGCCATCACCACGGCCACGGTGATGGCCATCTCGGTGACCTGCGTCACCTCGAGTGCCATCCAGATCGCCAGCACGGCGCAGACGGCGATCGCCGAGCGCACGCCATGCAGCACCACCGGCCACTGCGCGCCCAGCAGATGACGCCAGCCCGGCGCCTGCGGCGGCGGTTCGCGATGCCAATCCTGCAACAGGTTGGCCACGATGATGGCCGACAGCACGCCGATCCCGACCTCGAACAGCCGGTAGTAGGCAACGGAGGCCGCCTGCAGCGGGTTGGCCAGGCTCTCCAGCAGCACCAGGATCGAGGTGATGCAGAGGAAGAGCCAGGCCAGGCCATGCGGGCTCACCTGCATGGCGATCACGCCGATCATGGTGACGCCCGCGATGAACAGGTAGAGCGCGAAATGGTCGTAGGGCAGCCAGCGCGCCATGATGAAGCCCAGCAGAGAGCCGGCGGCCGTGCCGGTGAAGCGCAGCATGCCGCGGCGCAGCGAACCGCCGCCAGTCGCCGTCAACGACATGAAGGCGCTGATCGCCGCCCACCACGGCGATTCGATCTCGAGCAGCAGCGCCAGAAAGGTCGCGAGCACGACCGAGCAGGCGGCGACGATGCCTTGCCGCGTCCGGTCCGGGGCCTCGCCCAGCTCGCCGAGCTCGCGGCCGAACTTCACCAGCGTGTCGTAGGTGATGTCGAACGTCTCGACGGCCGTGTCGACGACCTCCCTGGCGAAGCGCCCTATCATCGCGGAGCCATCATCTGGGAAACACGACGGTACGCGCGTCCGCCCCCATGAACAGCTTCCCGCCCGGCGGCGGCTCCTCGAGCACGATGGTCACCGGGATGCGCCGCTGCAGGCGGATCCAGTCGGTGGTCGGCGCGACATAGGGCAGCAGCATGGGCGCCTGGGGATCTCGGCTGAAGCCGCGAGCGATGCCGGTGATGCGGGCCTTGTGGAGCTTCCACGGCGCGCTGTCGAGCCACACCCAGGCGGTGCCGCCGATCGTGAAGGGACGGATATAGTATTCCTTGTAGTTGGCGATGATGCGCCAGGCGTGGGCGTCGACGATGCCGATGTTGGGGATGCTGACGGTCGCGGTGTCGCCGATGCGGACCGTGAGGTTGTTGATCCAGCCGTCGGCCGGCGCGTTGACGTCGATCTTGCTGAGCTTCCATTCCGCGGTCGCCTTCTCCGCCACGGCTACATCGAGAGCGGCCTTGTGGACGTTGATGCTGGTCTGCGCCTTGGCGATGGCGATCTCGGCGATGGTCTTCTCGGCCGCGGTGCGGCGCAGCTCGTTGTCGGCGCGATCAAGCTCGGCGCGCGGCGCATTGTTCGAGGCGGCGAGCACCGCGTAGCGCGCCTGCTGCTCGACAGCGTAGGTGTGGGCGGACTTGGCCGATTCCAGCGCCGCCTGGGCGGTGGCCAGTTCCTCCTGCGCCACCTTGACCAGCGCCGACTGCTCCTCGATCTGGGCCTGGCGCGTATTGACCTCGAGCTGGAAGGGCACGGGATCGATCTTATAGAGCTTGTCGCCCTTCTTGATCGCCTGGTTGTCGACGACGTAGAGGGCGATGATCGGGCCGGTCACTTCCGGCGCCACGCCGATCAGGTCCGACCGGACATAGGCATCGTCGGTGTAGGCGACGTAGTAGTTCAGGACCTCCCAGAGCACGAACAGGACCAGGATGGTGCCGCTGACGGTCAGCAGGCGACGCAGGCGGCTGACGGCGCGACTTGTCGGCTGCGCGGCAGGCGGTGGGTCCGGCAGCGATGCGGTTGGCGCCGCCGCCTGAATGGGCGGCACCGCGGCGGGTGCTTCCGGAGGCTTGGGCGTGCTGTCCGGCTTGGACGCGGGCTCCGCGACTTGGGGCGCCTCGGGCCTCTGAGGCTCCGGCCGTGGCGGCGCCGGTGGGGACGCAGGGTCGCTCATCGCCGGGCAGAATAGCCGATTTTGCCCAGGCTGAGATCAGGCCTTGGCGACCAGGGACGCCACGAATCTCGAGAGGTCTTCGACGCTGTAGGGCTTGGGAAAAGCGTGAATCCGCAGGCTGGCCACCGCCGACGGCGCGTTGTCGCCCGAGCAGCGGATGATGGGCACGTCCGGCCGGTGCCGCAGCGCGGCTTCGATCACCTTCTCGCCCGACATGTCGGGCAGGCCGATATCGACGATGATGGCCGAGAGTGCGGTGCTGCCCGCGACGACATCGAGCGCCGCCTGGCCGGTCGCCGCCTCGATGCAATCGAGGCCGATGGCGCCCAAGGCGTCGACCACGACGGCGCGAATGAGAAATTCGTCCTCAGCCAGAAGCACACTCGACATACAGCGCCCCGCTCTAGTCGGCCGCCCCGGCCAGGATGGGCTGAGGCTTGAACGGCAGGATAGTTGTGGCGCGAACGGCGGGCAGCGGCAAGGGCGGTGTTTCCACGCCGAGCGCGCGGGCGGCGTTCCAGCCCCAGCGCGGATCGAGCAGGAAGGCGCGGGCATGGGCCGTGCAGTCGGCCTGGCCCGAGGCGATGATGCGTTCGGCCTGCTCGGGCTCGGTGATGACACCGACCGCCCAGGTTTTCATGCCGGTTTCCTTGCGGATGCGGGCGGCGAACTCGACGTGGTAGCCGGGCTTGACCGGGATCTTCTGGGCTGCCGCATTGCCGCCCGAGCTGGCATCGACGAAGTCGCAGCCCAGCGTCTTGAGCTGGCGCGCGGTCTCGATCGTGTCCTCGATGGTCACCCCGCCCTCGACCCATTCGACGCAGGAAAGCCGCATGCCCATCGCCTTGCCGGCCGGCCAGGCCCGGCGGCAGGCCTCGAACACTTCGAGCGGGAAGCGCCGGCGCTTCTCGGCCGAGCCGCCATACTCGTCGCTGCGCTGGTTGCTGAGCGGCGACAGGAACTGGCTGAGCAGGTAGCCGTGCGCGCCGTGCAGCTCGACCAGGTCGAAGCCCAGCCGCGCACTGCGCAGGGTGGCATCGACGAAGGCCTGCTTGACCCGCTTCAGCCCGACCGCATCGAGCGCGACCGGCGTGTGCCACTTCTGGTCATAGGGGATCGCCGAGGCCGAGACGGTCGTCCACGGCAGGTCGGGCGCATCGGCCTGGGTGAGCGGGCCGCCGCCCTTCCACGGCCGCTGCGCCGAGGCTTTGCGGCCGGCATGGGCGAGCTGGATGCCGAGCTTGACCGTGGGCATCCAGGCCCGCGCCCAGCCGACGATGGCTTTGATCGCCGCTTCGTTCTCGTCGCTGTAGAGGCCGAGGCAGCCCTGGGTGATGCGGCCGTCGCGCTCGACATGCGTCGCCTCGAGGCACAGCAGGCCGGCGCCGGACATCGCCAGCATGCCATAGTGCACCTGGTGCCATGGCTGGGCGCTGCCGTCGACTGCCGAGTACTGGCACATCGGCGAGACGACGATTCGGTTGGGCAGCGTCACGCCGCCGAGTTCGACGGGTGTGAAGAGTTGGGCGGTCATTGGGTCCTTTCTTCTGGAGCGCGGGCCTCGCGCACAATCGACCAAAGGTCGATTGTGCGTACCACGCTCATGAATGCGGGCCGGAGGCCCGCGCTCCGATGATCTAGCCGCTGATCGAAGGGCCGGCCTCGTGGCCCAGCCATTCCTCGATCAGGCGGCGGGCGATGGAATCGCGGCGCGGCATGAAGAACGAGCCGTCCTTGGGCAGGTTCTCGGGCTTGAGCTCCTCGCGGCTCAGCCAGCGCGCGCTCTCGAGCTCGGACTCGTTCACGTCATAGTCGAGCGATTCGGCCTCGGCGTGGAAGCCGATCATCACCGAGGCCGGGAACGGCCAGGGCTGCGACGAGCGATAGGTGACGTTCTTCACGTGCACCTTGACCTCCTCGTAGACCTCGCGCGCCACGGCATCCTCGAAGCTCTCGCCCGGTTCGACGAAGCCCGCCAGGGTCGAGTGCATGCCGCGCGGGAAATGACGGCTGCGGCCGAGCAGGCACTTGTCGCCGTGATGGACCAGCATGATCACCGCCGGATCGGTGCGCGGGAAATGCTCGGTCTTGCAGCTCTCGTTGGTGCACATGCGGACATGGCCGCCGCGCGTCACCTTGGTGCTGGCGCCGCACACGCCGCAGTAGCGATGGCGGCGATGCCAGTAGGTCATGCCGCGGGCATAGGCCAGGATCGAGCCCTCGCGCGCGAACAGGAGCGCACCGACCTGGCGCAGGTCGACGAACTCGCCGAGATCCTTCAGCGGCACATCCTTGCCGGTGACGTCGACGGCGAAATAGGGCGTGCCCTCGACATAGCCCAGGAAGATGTGATGGTCGGCCTGGTTGACGACGGCGCGCGCCATCATGCCCTGCAGGAACACCGCCTCGGGATTGCCGCCGGATTTCACCAGGTTCTTCTCGGTGTCGATCGGCACGAACCGCGCGGCGCCCGACGAGGCGAGCTCGATCATGCGCTCATCGTTCTCGCGCTCATGGCTGGCGCGGTCGATTTCAGCGCTGGAATAAGGGTTTCTGGGACGTTGCTGCATAGGCCGCGGACCGTGCCACAGCGAGGCCAAGGCTGCAACGCGGAGCTTACTTCCTCCCCCGCTCTGCGGGGGAGGTGCCCGCGTAGCGGGCGGAGGGGTCATGAGCCTCAGTCGAAGCGCCCGTCCATCTCAGGTCGATGCAGCGCTTCGAAGATCGTTTCGACGACGCTGTCAGCTTGAGTCAGCACATCGCCATTCCAGAATCTCAAGACCCGAAAACCTTTGGCCCTCAAGAAGGCGTCTCTATGAAGGTCCTCCGGAGCCCGGTCGAGGTGCTGGCTGCCATCCAATTCGATAATGACCATGGCTTCGAGGCAAATGAAGTCACAGACGTAGATGCCAACTGGATGCTGCCGCCGGAATTTGTAGCCGCCCAGCTGCCGTCGACGCAGGCGGTTCCAAAGGTGCCGCTCAGCATCCGTCAGATTCTTGCGCAAGTTCCGAGCGAAGTGGATCACCTCGAAACGTGATCACATCCATTTGGCGCAAATATGATCTGCATTCAACCATTACGAGTGTTGCCTATGACCCCTCCGCCCTTCGGGCACCTCCCCACGCGCAGCGTCTATCGGATTCACACATCTCAAAAAGCGATTCTGTATCAATGACTTGCCTG
>WHTW01000180.1 GCA_009377525.1 Rhodospirillales bacterium | reverse complement strand
CGCACGAAGAAACCTCCGGCAAAAAACGCCTCCGCTTATGACGCAGTAAGACTAGAGCACATTCCGCTCGGCTGTAATCAGCCGAGCGGAATGTGCCCGTTGCAACAACTACCCCGAATGCGCGCGTTTCCGATCAGATGGAACCGCGCGCGATTCCATCTGATCGGAAACCGCTCTAGGTGACGATCTGGGCGGGCTTCGGGGACGGTCATCGCGGCTGGCGGACGGACGCCAGCGCGTCGGCGAAGGCGACGAGCCGCGGTGAATCGGAAACCGCGCGCACCCTCGTCTCCAGGACCGAAATCGCCTCGCCGATATCGCAGCGCGCGGCAGACAGCCATTTGATGTTGGGCAGCTGCCGCTCGAGATCGATGGCAATACCGATGTAGTTCGAGCGCGTGCGGTCGATCTTCGCGGCGGCGGCCTGCAGTGCCGCGCCATAGGCTTCGCAGACCGCGGCAGGATCAATGTCGAGCCGCCACAGCGCCGGCAGATCGTCGATCTTTCCCTCCTTCAGGAGGGCGGCGGCATCGGCGGCCCGGCTCTTGACCAGGCGGGCGCCGGCCAGCGCCGCCCCCGAGCGCGGATCGCCCGGCGGCAGGAAGTCGAGATAGTCGCTGAGCGATGAATCGGGACCGAGGCGCGCGAAACGGGCTTCCTCCTCCTCGCGCGCCTGCTGCGCGCGGCGCTGGGTCTCCTGCTCGTAGAGGCGCTGCTGCTCGGCGCGCGCGGCGTCCCGCTCGGGATTGGGCATGGTGTCGATCCAGCCCACCACCAGCGGCACGACGGTGAGCAGGACGATGGCGCCGCCGAGCACAGCGCTGGTGGGCAGGACGGGCAGGACGCCGTGCAATGCCGGCAGCCGGCCCCACAAGGCCAGCAGCGCGAGCAGCGGCGGCAGCAGGATGGGGGCGGCCATGAGCCAGTAGCCGCGCTCCTCGGCGAGGCCGGCTGCGGCCGCGGCCGCGATGGCCGACAGCGGCAGGGCGATCAGCGCACCCACGGCCAGCCAACCCGCCAGACGGCCGTTGAACCAGGCCAGGACGAACAGGCCGGTGAGCACCATCCACAGCACCGCGCCGATGATCGCGGCGAAGCCCAGCGCCATGCCGCGGCCGGCGAGGTCGGTGCCGCGCGAGCCCAGGAGGTTGGCGAGAAATCCGGAATAGAGGAGGAACGCGATGGCGAACAAGGCGATGGCGCCATACGGCAGCCCGCCCGACAGGCTGTGATCCTTCATCGACACACTCTACGCGAAGGGAGACTCACTCGGCAGCGTCGTGCATCACCTTGTCGGCGCGAGTCGGATAGATGATGCGTTCGACGAAGCGGTACATGTCCTCGATCTCCTGCTGCGAGCGGTAGGCGATCGCGGTGCCGCGCAGGGCCGCGAGCTGCTCGGCCAGGATACAGCGGCGCACCTCGGCCGTCAGCGTATTCAGCCGATGATACGCCTCGGAGATGTTGCGCCCCAGCGTCGTGATGCCGTGGCCAACCAGCACGACCGAGTTGGTGTCCTGGACGAAATCCGCCACCGAGCTGACGTCGGCCTCGACGTCGACATGTGCCGGCACGAAATGCACCGGCTTGCCCAGCACGAACGGCGGATCGAGCGACAGCACCTTGAAGTCGTGCGGCGCGCCGGACCCCAACAGCGCAATGATGGCGTCGTCATGAACATGGATGGTGGCGTCGATGTCGGGCCGCAGACGCAGGATCTCGCGGCTGAGATTGTGGCCAATGCTGGTCATGCGCCCGCCCCAGACGATGCGGCTGGTCGGGATGTCGGTGATGACGATGTTCTCGAGCTCCATTTCCTCGAGCGAGATCTCGGCGTGCTTGGTGTAGGCAAGCCCGTGCGGGAAGTCCGGATGCGGCACGCGCATCACGATGTTGCCCAGGGTGTTGTGGACATAGCTGCGGCCCGCGACAAGGCGGGCGTACTTGATGAACTGGCGGCCGACTACGGGATCGAAGGTGACCGATGGCATGTCTTGGTTCTCCTCCACGCCCGACCCTAGAGCACATTCCGTTCGGCTGGAATCAGCCGAACGGAATGTGCCCGTTGAAACCCCGATCTCCCGCGCGCGCTTTTCCGATATGGTGGAACCGCGAGCGGTTCCACCATATCGGAAAACGCTCTAACATGAATACATGCCAGGTAGTTGAGACAGGGCGGCCGCCTTGGCCAACTTGCGCGCATGGGCGAATTGCTGGGACCTCTGGCGCTGTTCGCCGCCGCCGTGACGCTGACGCCGGGACCGAACGTTGTCCTCGTCACCGCCTCGGCGGCGAATTTCGGTTTCCGCCGCACCATCCCGCAGATGCTCGGCATCACCTTCGGCTTCGGCACCATGGTCATGGCCATGGGGCTCGGTCTGGCCGGCGCGGTTCATGCCGAGCCGCGCCTGCACACCGTCCTGAAATATGCCGGCGCCGCCTATCTCCTCTGCCTGGCCTGGCGCATCGCCCGCGCCGATGCCGCCGGCGCCCCGGCGCGCGCCCGGCCGATCGGCTTCGTCGAGGCGACGCTGTTCACCTGGATGAATCCCAAGGCCTGGGTATCGGCCCTTGGAGCAGTCACCGCGTTCACCAGCGTGGGCGGCGACCTCCTGGCGGAGAGTGCGTTGATCGCCGCCGTGCTGGCGGCCTTCTGCCTGACGTCGACGGTGGTCTGGGCCGGATTCGGAACAGTGATCGGACGCTACCTCGCCAACCCGCGTGCCCGCCGCGCCTTCAACGGGTCGATGGCGGGCCTGCTGGCCCTATCGCTCATCCCGGTGTTTTGGTGACACTGCAAGCCAGCGCTCGATCGGACTGTGTCATGCTTCGTCAGCGAACCCCAACACGACCTCACCCTGAGGAGCATCGCGAAGCGATGCGTCTCGAAGGGTGGAAGCAACCGTGGTGTCGCCACCCTTCGAGACGCGCCCTTCGGGCGCTCCTCAGGGTGAGGTCGTGGAGTGGCGCGCCCCGAGCGGCAGGGCGGCGCCCTGCTTGACGGTGCGCAGCGCGAAGGAGCTCCTGATCTGGGCGATGCCCGCGATCTTTGTGAAGTCCATGACGAAGCGCTCGTAGGCCTCGAGATCGGGCACGACGATGCGCAGCAGGTAGTCGCTGTCGCCGGTCATCAGGTAACACTCCATCACCTCGGGCCGCTGGGCGGCGGCGCGCTCGAAGGCCTGCAGCGCCTTCTCGACCTGGGTCGAGAGCGACACGCTCATGAACACGTTGACCGCGAGCCCGACCGACTTGGCGTCGACCTGCGCGGCATAGCCTTTTATGACGCCCGCCTCCTCCAGCGCCTTGACGCGCCGCCAGCACGGCGAGGACGAGAGCCCGACCTGCTCGGCCAGGTCGGCATTGCTCACCCGGCCGTCCTTCTGCAGGCGGTCGAGGATGCGCCGGTCGATCGCGTCGAGGGAGATCATTGCTCAAATATCCTACTTTTGGCGCAATTCTACCCTATACAGCGGCCTTCACGGTCCAAACGCAAGGATTTTTCCCTGCTCCAGGCGTATGCCCTGCCCATGACCACCCTCGCCCCGGTGCAGCGCCTCAGGTTGCTGCGCGAGCTCGAACGCAAGGTGCTGTGGCTGAGCGCCTGGACCGTCCATCACGCCAATCACCTGCGGCCCAACCGCGACGGGCTGAAGGTCGGCGGCCACCAGGCCTCGTGCGCCTCGCTCGCCACGGTGATGACGGCGCTCTACTTCTCGGTGTTGCGGCCGGAGGATCGCGTGGCGGTGAAGCCGCACGCCTCGCCGGTGTTCCACGCCATCCAGTACCTGTTCGGCCATCAGACCGAGGACAAGCTGAAACGCTTCCGCGGGCTGGGCGGTGCGCAGTCCTATCCCTCGCGCACCAAGGACGCCGACGACGTCGATTTCTCGACCGGCTCGGTCGGCCTGGGCGTGGCCATGACGCTGTTCTCCTCGCTGGTGCAGGACTACGTGCGGCTGAAGGAGCTGGGCGACGGCAAGCGACCTACGGGACGCATGGTGGCGCTGGTCGGCGACGCCGAGCTCGACGAGGGCAACATCTTCGAGGCGCTGCTCGAAGGCTGGAAGCACGACGTGCGGAACCTGTGGTGGGTGATCGACTACAACCGCCAGAGCCTGGACGGGGTGGTCAACGACCGCCTGTTCGGCCGCATCGGCGAGATGTTCGAGCTGGTCGGCTGGCGTGTCGTCACCCTGAAGTACGGCAAGCTCCTGGAGGCGGCGTTCGCCCAACCCGACGGCGAGCATCTGCGGCAATGGATCGACGACTGCCCCAACTCGCTCTACTCGGCGCTGGTCTACATGGGCGGCGCGGGCTGGCGCGAGGCGCTGACGCGCGATCTCAACCAGTATCCCGGCATCCGCCGCATCCTCGACCAGCACGACGATGCCGCCCTGCACCGGCTGATGACCAACCTCGCCGGCAACGACATGCAGGCCGTGCTCGACGCCTTCGAGGGCGTCGAGGGCGACCAGCCGACGTGCTTCATCGCCTACACCATCAAGGGCCAGGGCCTGCCCTTCGCCGGCCACAAGGACAACCATTCCGGCCTCATGACGCTCGAGCAGATGGCGGGCTTCAAGAAGGGCATGGGCATTGCCGACGGGCAGGAATGGGACAAGTTCGCGGGCCTCTCCGCCGCGCCGGCCGAGCTGCAGGAATTTCTGGACACCGCGCCCTTCAACGGTGAAGGCCGCCGCCGCACGGATGTTCCCGTGGTCGCGATCCCGGCGACGCTGCCGCGGCCGAATGACAAGAAGTCGAGCACGCAGGAAGGCTTCGGCAAGATCCTGAACGCCATCGCCGCCGAGGACAGCGAGCTCAGCCGGCGCATCGTCACGACCTCGCCCGACGTCACGGTCTCGACCAATCTCGGCGCCTGGGTCAATCGGCGCGGCCTGTGGGCGCACACCGAGGCCGAGGACGTCTTCCGCGAGCTGAAGGTCGTGTCGGCCCAGCTCTGGCGCAAGACGCCGCGCGGCCAGCACATCGAGCTCGGCATCGCCGAGAACAACCTGTTCATCCAGCTCGCCGCCATGGGGCTGAGCCACCAGCTGTTCGGCGCGCGGCTGCTGCCGATCGGCACGCTCTACGATCCCTTCATCGCCCGCGGCCTCGATGCGCTGAACTACGCCTGCTACCAGGACGCGCGATTCATGATCGTGGCCACGCCCTCGGGCGTGACCCTGGCGCCGGAAGGCGGCGCGCATCAGAGCATCCACACGCCGCTGATCGGCATCGGCCAGCCCGGTCTGCTCTCCTACGAGCCCGCCTATGTCGACGAGCTCGCCGTGCTGATGCGGCATGGGCTGGACTACATGCAGCAGGACAAGGGCGGCTCGGTCTATCTCCGCCTCTCGACCCGAAGCCTGCCGCAGCCGCAGCGCACGCTGACGCCGGACCAGGAGGCCGACATCGTGGCCGGCGGCTACTGGTACGCGCCGCCCGACCCCGGCAGCGACATTGCCATCGTCGCCATGGGCGCGGTGACGCCGGAAGCGATCGCCGCGCATGAGAGCGTGGTGCGCGATTTCGCCGGCGCTGGGTTGCTCGTGCTGACCTCGCCCGACCGCCTGCATGCCGACTGGCTGGCCGCCCAGCGCGAGCGTGGCCGCACGGCCGGCCTGGTCGATCGCAGCCTCAGCCCGGCCGAGCGCCTGCTGGCGCCGCTGTCGCGCGATGCCCGGCTGGTCACCGTGCTCGACGGCCATCCGCTGGCGCTTTCCTGGCTGGGCTCGGTGCGCGGCCAGCGCGTCGTGCCGCTCGGCATCGAGAGCTTCGGCCAGTCGGGAGACATTCCCGACCTCTATCGCGCCTACAGGCTCGATTCAGCGGCGATCGTCGATGCGGTCGCGAGGTCGATCTCCTGACTTCAAGGCTCGCGACGCCTCGTCAATCCTCGTTTGAGCGGCTTTCGACTTCCTTCATTTTCAGCGCAAGCTCGGTCGGCGTGAGGATGCCCTTGCGGAACAGGATGTTGGCGAAAGCCACGATCCACCGCTCGTAGTAGCTGAGCTTCCCGACCATCTCCGCCCCCAGCGCCTCGACGCCGCAGCGCTTCTCCTCGGTGTTGATGATCTTGTGAAAGTCGAGCACGTCGGCGAGCGCATGGCAGCGCTTCTCCCAGGGCTCGAGCTCGTGATCGACGCGCTGGATGGGGTCTGCCGGCAATCCGCCGATGTCGTTGGGCAGACGGTTCACCAGTTTCTCGGTCTCGGTCATGGCGCGGCTCCCGCAACATCGACGGTGGCGGGGACGACACCGATCATGGTGTCGCGCGTGACCAGGGCCGCGAGCTCTTCCTCGCTGAAATGCCCGGTGCCGGCGGGCCGCTTCGGCAGAACCAGATAACGGACCATGGCCGTCGAATCGTGGACCCGAACCTCGACTTCATCGGGGATGATCGTGCCGAATTCGGCGAGCACCGCCCGCGGCTCGACGACCGCCCGCGCGCGGTAAGGTCTGGCCTTGTACCAGTCGGGCGGCAAACCCAGGACCGGCCGCGGGTAGCAGGAGCAGAGCGTGCAGACGATCAGGTTGTGAACCTTGTCGGTGTTCTCGACCGCGATCAGCGACGTGTCATCGTAGAAGCTGATGCCGAGCTCCTCGCAGGCCGCGCGGCCGTCGGCCAGCAGGCGGGCGCGAAAGGCGGGATCCGTCCAGGCGCGCGCCACGACCCTGGCGCCCAGCGCCGGCATGCGCGAATCCAGAACCTCGATCTGGCGGCGAATCTCGTCGGCGCCGATCAGCTTCTTGTCGATGAGCAGCTCGCGAACAGCCGTCTCCATGATGTCGTAGTAGCCCGGACGCCCTTCGCTGATCTCGGCATGCGGATGGGCATGGTCGTGGTCGTGGTCGTGGGCATCGTCTTCATGCCGGTGCGTCATCGCTCGCCCCTCTCCAGCCAGGTCTCGAAGACTTCGATATGCAGGCCGTCCCGTTCCGACCCCGCGTAGCCGGGCCAGATCTCGCTCATCCGAAAGGCGACGCGGTAGTAGTGGCGTTTCGACCCGGCATTGCGGCCATAGCCTTCCTCCTCGTTGTCGACGGCAGCCGGCTCGATCACCCTTTCGACGGAACCGCTCTTGCCCCTGAGATAAGTCGGCACGCGATAGTGCCCGACGGGCGAGCGGGTCGAGACGCGAACCCGATCGCCAGGCTTGAAGATCGGTTTCTCGCCCAGGGCGAACACGACGCTTCCGGGCAGCCCGGCAGATTTCGAAGTCCCATCCATCACGTCGCCTCCCACGCGCGCCGCGCCAAGACTGTACAGCGAGCAGGGCGATCGTCAATTTCGACCGTCATCCCGACCCTTGACCTTTGCCGCGCAGCGCCCGTATCTGCGGACCATGAAGGTCGACGGCACCCCCTATCGCACCATCTGGCTCGGCGACGACGGCACGACCGTCCAGGTGATCGACCAGACCCTGCTGCCGCACCAGTTCGTCGTACGTGACTGGAGGACCATGGAGGACGCCGAACGCGGCATCCGCACCATGATCGTGCGCGGCGCGCCCCTGATCGGCGCGGCGGCGGCCTATGGCATGGCCCTTGCGATGGCGAGCGATGCCTCCGACGCGATGCTGACCCAGGCCTACACCGTCCTGATGGGATCGCGCCCGACCGCGGTGAACCTGCGCTGGGCACTCGACGACCTGCGCAACCTTCTGGCGCCCCTGCCGCCCGCCAAGCGGGCCGACGCGGCCTACCGGCGCGCCGCCGAGATCTGCGACGAGGATGCCGAGATCTGCCGACGCATCGGCGAGAACGGTCTCGGCCTGATCAGGAAGCTCAAGCCCAGGGGCGAGCGCATCAACGCGCTGACCCATTGCAACGCGGGCTGGCTCGCCACCGTCGACTGGGGCACCGCGCTGGCGCCGATCTACCAGGCGCACAATGCCGGCATTCCCATCCATGTCTGGGTCGACGAGACCCGGCCCCGGAATCAAGGTGCCAGCCTGACGGCCTGGGAGCTCGCCAAGCACGGCGTGCCGCACACCGTGATCGCCGACAATGCCGGCGGCCATCTGATGCAGCGCGGCCAGGTCGATTTCTGCATCACCGGCACCGACCGCACGACGCGCCGCGGCGACGTCTGCAACAAGATCGGCACCTACCTGAAGGCGCTGGCGGCGCACGACAACAGCATCCCGTTCTATGTCGGCCTGCCCTATCCCAGCATCGACTGGACGCTCGAGGACGGTTCCGCCATCCCGATCGAGGAGCGCCACGCCGCCGAGGTCTCGCGCATCGCCGGCCGCACCGCCGCGGGCGATGTCGTCACCGTCGACGTGCTGCCCGAGGGCAGCCCGGCCGCCAATCCCGCCTTCGACGTCACGCCGGCGCGGCTGGTGACGGCGCTGATCACCGAACGCGGCGTCTGCCCCGCGAGCGAAGCGGGCCTGCTGTCGCTCTATCCCGAACAGACCCGGGCGGCGTGACCCTCACGCCCGCAGCCAGATCCATCCATCTCGCGACCGCAGGCCTCGGCTTCACGCAGATCGTGGGCTGGGGCACCACCTTCCTGATGCCCTCGGTGCTGGGCCGCCACATCGAGGAGTCGCTCGGCCTGCCGAGCGAGATCGTGTTCGCCGGCATCACCGTGATGTTCGGCGTGGGCGCGCTGCTGGCGCCGCAAGTCGGCCGGCTGATCGATCGCAGCGGCGCGCGCACCATCATGGCATCGGGCTCGGCACTCTACGCGGTCTCGCTCGCCGCACTCGCCTTCAGCCAGGGACTGGTGAGCTACCTCCTGTGCTGGGCGGCGATGGGCATCGCCTCGACGCTCGCGCTCAGCACGCCCTCCAGCATCGCGCTCGCCCAGGTCGCGGGCCCGGGGGCGCGACGCGCCATCGCCATGCTGGCCATCATCGGCGGCTTCGCCTCGACCGTGTTCTGGCCGCTTTCGGGTGCGCTCGACGTGGCGGTGGGCTGGCGCGGCACGCTGCTGGTCTATGCCGCGATCCACCTGTTCGCCTGCCTGCCCGTCCACCTGCTGGTGCTGCCGGGCCAGCCGCCGACGCATCATCTCGCCGCCGCGGCCAATCCGGCGGCGAGCGGCGTGCCGTCCGAGGTGCGCAGCCACGCCTTCCTGCTCCTGTCGGTGACGCTGGCCAGCGGCGCCTTCGTGTTCACCGGCGCCATGGTGCACATGATCGAGCTGATGCGCGGGCTTGGTCATCCTGCCGCCTCCGCGGTGCTGCTGGCCTCGCTGATCGGGCCCTCGCAGGTCACGGTGCGCGTGTTCGAGCTTCTGTTCGGCCATCGCTACTCGATCATGAACTCGGCCGTGTTCGGCTCGGCCGCGCTGGTGCTGGGGCTGGGCGTGGCGCTGCTCGACGGCGGCAACTTCGTCGTGGCGCTGGCCTGCATCGTGTCCTACGGGATCGCCAATGGCCTGAAGGCCGTGCAGCGCGCCACCCTGCCGCTTGCCTTGTTCGGGCGCGGCCAGTTCGGCGCCTACATGGGCCGGCTGGCCCTGCCGCAGGGCATCGTCTCGGCGTCTGCGCCGCCCATCCTGGCGGCCGTGCTCAGCACCCGGGGCACCACCGGTGCGCTGTGGCTGATCTTCGCGGCCGCCACGCTGTCGCTCGTCACGATGATCCTGTTGGCACGGCTGGCCCGCAACGTTCGTTGAGCGTCGCTGCGCTCACCTCCCGAGGCCAGCCCGGGCGGCGTTCGAGGACTTCCCGGAGGTCACGGCAAAGCCCCGTGGATCGGCCCACATGACACATGAGCAGCTCGGCAAGCCGTCGCCGTAGAGATCTCTCAGGGACATCTGTCGCGCCTGGGCGTCCATGATGGCCGTCGTCAGGTCCGTCGCGGCGACGAGCACGCGGTGATCGCCGCACAGGATGCCGAGGGTCCAGCCCATCATGACGGCCGTGACCTCCGCACCGCAGTCGCTTTGCCTACCCGACATGGCGTTGCATTTGCGCAAGGCCGAAGCCAGAGCCGGGCCGTAGTGCTCGGAGGTTCCCAGCCCCACGATCCGTCCCTTGCCAAGGTCACAACGGTCCATTCCGACTCGTGCTGAGCAGCCAGCGGAGCGGGCAGCAGCAGCAGCAGCAGGGCCACCAACAGAAACGCGAGGATCGCCTTCATGAGACCTCCGCCGAGCCAGAGCGGATTTCGATCGGATGGAACCGCGCGCGGTTCCATCCGATCGAAATCGCGCGCACGGGAGATACTGGTTTCACAGGGCACATTCCGTCCGGCTGAAATCAGCCGGACGGAATGTGCTCCAGGCGACAATCTCAGAATTCCACGGCTGCCGTCGGTGGCAAATCGCACAGTGCACGGTACGCTGAGGCCATGAGCCAACCCGCCTTCATCCGCTCCAGCGTCGACAGCCATGTCGGCTGGCTGGAGTTCAACCGCCCGCCCGTCAACGCCTTCACGCGCGAGATGGTCGACGAAACCCACGACGCCGTCGCCGCCGCGCTGGCCGATCCCGCGGTGCGCGTGCTGGTGCTGGCAAGCGCCGTCCCGCGCTATTTCAGCGCCGGCGCCGACCTGCATGTCTTCAAGGACATCGGCCAGGATGGCATGCGCGGCTGGGCGATGCGCTGCCACGACATCGTGCGCCTGCTGCGCGGCTCGCCCAAGCCCTTGCTCGCCGCCATCAACGGCACGGCGGTCGGCGGCGGGCTGGAGATGACGCTGCATTGCGACCTGCGCTTCGCCGCAACCGACGCCAGGCTCGGTCAGCCGGAGGTCAACATCGGCTTCATCCCGCCGATCGCCACGACCCAGGCGCTGGCCCGCCTGATCGGCCGGCCGCGCGCCATCCGATACCTCTATGACGGCAACCTGGTGTCCGCGACGGAGGCACAGGCCTGGGGACTTCTAGACGAGCTGGTCGAGCCGGGGACCTTGCGCGCCCACGTGCAGGCCTATGGCGAGGCGCTGGCCGCCAGGTCGCCGGCCGCCCTCGCCGCCATCCGCCGCACCGTGACCCTGGGCGGCGGCATGACCTTCGAGGACGGCATGGCCTTCGAGCTCGAGACCGTCGCGCGGCTCGCCGGCACGCCCGACTTCGCCGAAGGCGTCGATGCCTTTCTCGCCAAGCGTGAGCCGAAGTGGAAAACGCCATGACATCGCTTGCCGCCGTCGATTCTCTCGACATCCAGGTCATCGTCGACAACGTCACCGATTCGCTGTCGTCCGTGCCGTCCTTCATCGAGACCGAGCTGGGCGGCCTGGGCCGGCGGCGCGGCGGTGCCTGGGTGCTGGGCGGCGGCTGCCTGTGCTGCGCCGCGCACGGGCTCTCCTGCCTGCTCACGGTGAAGAGCGGCGGGGTCACCCATTCCGTGCTGTTCGACACCGGGCCGGAGGATCGCGTGTTCGAGCAGAACGTCTCGCGGCTCGGGCTCGATCTCGGCCCGGTCGAGGCCATGGTGCTGAGCCACGGGCATTGGGACCATGCCGGCGCCATGCTGCGCGCGCTCCAGCTCGTGCTCGACCGCAACGGCGGCAGGCGCGTCGGCTGCTACGTCCATCCCGACATGTTCCGCAGCCGTGCCGTCAAGATGCCGGACGGCTCTTTCCGGCCGATGGAGGACGTTCCCTCGCTGGCCGACCTCGACGCACACGGCGGCCGCGTCGTCTGCACGCGCGAGCCCCGGCTCATCGCCGACAGCGTCTTCGTGAGCGGCGAGATCCCGCGGCGCACGCCGTTCGAGACCGGCCTGCCCGGCCAGCACCGCCGCACCGAAGACGGCCAGGGCTGGGAGCCGGACGAGCTTCTGGTCGACGAGCGCTTCGTGGCGGTGAACGTGCGTGGCAAGGGCCTGGTCGTGCTGACGGCCTGCAGCCATGCCGGCGTGATCAACGTGCTCAACCATGCGCGCGAGAGCTTCCCCGGCGTGAAGCTGCATGGCGTGCTGGGCGGCCTGCACCTCTCGGGCACCAACGAGCGCGTCATCCCGCAGACGGTCGAGGCGCTGAAAGGCTTCGACCTCGACGTCGTCGCCGCCGGTCACTGCACCGGCTGGCGCGCCATGGCCACCCTTACCAACGCCTTCGGCGACAAGAAATTGACGCCGCTGGCCGTGGGCAAGCGGCTGCGCTTCTGAGCCGGCTCACGCCTCGCTGGTCGTGCCGCGCGGCCGCATCGCCGCGAAACGCGCGCGGCGCTGGCGGCCGAGCTCCAGCAGCTCCTCGCGCTTGGCGGGATCGACGCGGCCGTAGCGGCCGCGCCAGTCGGGATCGTGCCAAGTGAACGGTGCGGCGATGGTGGTGCGCGGCCCGGTGGCGGAAGACAGCAGGTCCAGGGCGAGGCCGACGACGGTGCGCTGGATGTCCCGGCGCCACGGCGGGCCGCAGGGGTTGCCCAGCGGGAAGTCGGTGAAGACGAAGCGCGGCACGCCGCAATGCTCGACGACGTCGCGTGCCGAGCCGATGATCACGGTCGGCAGGCCGTTGGCTTCGAGGTGTCGGGCGACCAAACTCACGGTTTGGTGGCAGACGGGTCAAAGCGGAGAGAGGATGGCGGCGTCTGCGCCGTCGGCCCGCAATCGCGCCAGGACCTGCGGGGCGTCGACATCGAGTGTCTTGCGCTGGCTGTACTCCGTCGGGATGCCGTGAAAGTGCGCGGCGAGGCCGGCGAAGACGCCCTCGCCGGCCAGCGCCGTCGCGACCTCGATCGGCAGGTAGCTGCCGCGGTCGCGCGTGTGCGTGGACTCCTTGTCCCAGGCGACATTGTCCGTGAAGGGACGCTCCGGCGGATCGGCGACGAGGCCCGACCAGACATGGCGGACGCCGGAGCTGTCGACGTTGCCGCGGTCGGGTGGGCTCGCCGTGGTCAGCAATGCGATCGTCGACCGGGCAAGCGGCTTTTGCAGGCGCGCGAAGGGCACGTCGGCGAAGGCCGGCCACACATAGTCGCTCTCATAGCCGAGCGCGCGATAGTAAAGGCGCGTGCGCTCCATGTAGGGGACAGGCTGATCGGCCACCATGCACTCCTGCGGATGACCGATGCTAGCCCGTCCGCGACGGACGACTCAACCTCAGGCGGCCTTCGGCGCCACCATATGCCCGGGATATTCCGCATCGAGGATGAACGGGAACGGCCCGTCGAACTTGCCGATCGTGACGCCGTGCGTCACCAGCCCGGCCTCCTTCGACCAGACGTGCAGGTGGAAGCCCGGCGGCTCCATGGTGAAGCTCGCCGCACTGCCGTCGGGCACCAGGTCGAGCGTCACCTGATGGGCGGTGCTGGGCGCCACCGAGCCGATGGTGCCGCCCCAGCGCACGGTGATAGGCCGATGGTGATGGCCGCACACCACGCGCTCGATGTTGTCGACGCGCCGCACCACGCCTGCCATTGACGCGCCGTTGCGGCAGTTGATGCGGTCCATGTCGGCCAGGCCCGTGCTGAACGGCGGATGATGCATGAAGACCAGGGTCGGCTGGTCGAGCCGCTCCGCCAGCCGTCCCTCGAGCCAGGCGAGACGCCGGGCGCACATCTCGCCATGGCCGTGGCCCGGCACGACGGTGTCGAGGCCGATCAGCCGCACCTCGTGGCCCTCGATGGTGTAGTGCAGGAAGCCGTCGTCGTTCTTCAGATAACCGTCCGAGCCGAACTCGGCGAAGAGCTCGGCCCGGCGGTCGTGGTTGCCGGGCACGAGATAGACCGGCATGGACAAGGGCTCGAGGATGTCGCGCAGCACCTGGTATTCCTCGGCGAGCCCGCAGTCGGTGAGATCGCCGGTGGCGATCACCAGATCGGGCTTGCGCGGCAGGGCCTCGATGGTGGCCACCGCCGCCTCGAGCATGGCGTTGGTATCGACCCGCTCGTAGGCGACCTTGCCGCGCGGGCGGACATGCAGGTCGGTGATCTGGGCGATCATCATGGGGACGTCTCCTTTAAAAACATTATCGTCATCCCGACCGGAGCGCCCCTCGAATATCTCGGGGTAAACTCCGCGCGGAGTGGAGGGACCTCGTCTTCCTCTGACTAGGTCCCTCCACTACGCCGCGCTTCGCGCGGCTCCGGTCGGGATGGCGGTGGCTACGGCAACTTCAACGACGTCGTCTCGGCATAAGGCCGCATCAGCTCGTCGGCCTTCCTCTGGGCGTCCTTGACCGCCTGGTCGGCCTTCTTCTTGCCGTTCATCATGGCCTGGATCTCGTCCTCCAGCGCCTTGCGCACGGCGACCGTCTGGTAGGTCGCGAACCACGGCTTGGCGTAGGGCAGCTGGTCGAGCGCCACCTTGGCGTCGGGGTTCTTGGCGATGAACTCCTTCATCTCGGGCTTGTCGTAGGCCGACTTGCGCGGCGCGAAGTAGCCGGTGAAGCGGCTCCAGCCACCCAGCGTGTCGGTCGAGGAGAGCCACTTGATGAACTTCCAGCCGGCCTTCCTGCCGTCCTCGCTCTGGCCCGCGAACATGACCAGCGAGGCGCCGCCGATCGGCACGGCGTTGCGCACGTTCCGCGGCACGAAGGCCACGTCATACGGCGTCTTCATGTTCTCCCTGATGAACGACAGCGAGCCCGTCGACAGCAGCACCATAGACGCCTTGCCGGCGAAGAAGGCCGTCGACACGCCGCCTGCCTCGGTGACGCCCTGCGGCATCACCTTGTGCTTGAAGATCAGGTCCTCG
>WHTW01000017.1 GCA_009377525.1 Rhodospirillales bacterium | reverse complement strand
TGCATTGCAGCCTACGGCTTCCTGATCTCCGAGACGGAGACGATTCCCCCCTCAGGACCTCGTGCCGCCGCGTGGCTCGCGCAACTTGAGCTTCCCGCCGATTACCGACCCAGGGGCGCCGCCGATCCGAACCGAGCGGCACATCCCCAACTCGATCGCCACCACGCGCCGTCGCCTGATCGTCGCGCTCGTCAGACACGCACCGCGATGCCCCTGCTGCGCCCGACCAAACGCTCCACGAAAACGCCTCGGCTTGTGACGCAGTAAGACTAATGAGTTACAGCAACTGCAATCGCGAGGCCCGTCCAAGCCGTGCAAGCCATCCTCAACGTCGCCCTGCCGATCTTTGGCGTCATCCTGGCAGGCTACCTGGCCGGCCGCTGGCGCATCCTGGGCGGCGAATCGACCGCCGCCCTCAACGCCTTCGTGAGCTATTTCGCCCTGCCGGTGCTGTTCTTCGGCACCCTGGCGCGCACGCCGGTGGCGACGGTGCTCGATCCGGCCCTGATGCTGGGCTTCGGCATCGTCGTCCTGGCGACCTTCCTGCTCGGCATGGCGACGACGCGGCTGGTTTCTCGGGTGACGGGCAAGGGGGGCGGTCTCGCCGCCATGAGCCTGCAGGGCATCGCCGCCTCCTGGGGCAATGTCGGCTACATGGGCGTGCCGCTCTGCCTGGCGGCATTCGGCGAGGCCGGCCTGCCGCCCGCCATGCTGACGGTGATCGTGACCGCCATCGTCGCCATGGTGATCGGCGTCATGCTGATCGAGCTCGAGGTGGCGGCGGGGCACGGGCCGCTGAAAACCTTCCTGCGCGCGGCATTCAACGTGGCGCGCAATCCGCTGCCCGTGTCGATCGCGCTCGGCATCGCAGTGTCGGCGGTCGGCCTGCCGATCCCGACGCCGGTCGAGAAGTGGCTCGACCTTCTGGGCGCGGCGGCCGCACCCTGCGCGCTGTTCGCCATCGGCCTTTTCCTGTCGGACAAGTCGATCAGGAGCGGGCTTGCCGAGGCGGGCTGCGCCACGGTGATCAAGCTGCTGCTGCAGCCGCTCGCGGCATGGTTGGTGCTGCCCTTTTTCGTCGACCTGGCTTCGGTGCCGGGCCAGGTGGCGCTCCTGATGGCCGCCCTGCCGACGGCAGCCAACGCATTCGTGCTGGCCAAGCAGTTCGACATCGCGGTCGAGCAGAATTCGGCGTCAGTTCTGCTTTCCACGGCCTTCTCGGTGATCACGGTTTCTGCTTTGCTCGCGCTGCTTCGCGTGTCCTGACGACGACCAGTGCCCAACCGACGGAGGGTGGAGATGCTCCAGGAGTTCAAGAAATTCGCGATGCGCGGCAGCGTCGTTGATCTCGCCATCGGCGTCATCATCGGCGTGGCCTTCGGCAAGATCATCGATTCGATGGTCAACGACATCCTGATGCCGATCATCGGCCGCATCTTCGGCGGGCTCGACTTCAGCAACTACTTCATCGGGCTCACCTCGGCGTCGAGCGAGGCCGCGACCTATGACGCCGCCAAGAAGGCCGGCGCCACGCTGGGCTACGGCCAGTTTATCACCGTGACGGTGAACTTCATCATCATCGCCTTTATCCTGTTCCTGGTGATCAGAGCCATGAACCGCCTCTTCCAGCAGGAGCAGGCCGCCCCGCCGCCGCCCGCGCCGCCGACCAAGGATCAGGAGCTGCTGGGCGAGATCCGCGATCTCTTGAGGGCAAGGGCTTAGTCTTCCGGACCGCCGGCTTCCAGCCGGCCTCATGATTCATGAGCCGGCTGGAAGCCGGCGGTCCGGAAGAGACTACGCCGCCCGGCGTTCGGCGAAGAACGCGTCGAGCCGCTTCGCCAGCCCGTCGGATATCCGCGTCAGCGGCAGCCGGCATTCCGGCGAGGCGATCAGTCCCTGCCGCCACAGCAGGTACTTGATCGGCATCGGGTTCGCCTCGGCGAACAGGAGCGGCACCATGGGGGCGAGCGGCGCCCAGGCCGCGCGGGCGCCGGCGACGTCGTTGTCCGCGAAGCGCCGGCCGACCTCGATGAAGCGCTCGGTCATGACATGGCTCGCCGCCAGGATACCGCCCTCCGCACCGTTGGCCATCATGGTGAAATAGAGCGCGTCCTCGCCGGTCAGCACCGAGAAACCCTCAGGCCTGCGCGCCAACAACTCGAGCGACTGGGCGATGCTGCCCGAGCTGTCCTTGACGCCCACGATGTTCTTCACCGCGGCAAGCTCGATCAGCGAATCGTTGGAGAGGTTCACCGCCGTGCGGTAGGGGATGTTGTAGATCAGCACGTCGCGGTCGGTCGCCGCGGCAATCGCGCGAAAATGCGCCAGAAGCCCGTCCTGGCCCGGCCGGTTGTAGTAGGGGCAGACCGAGACGATGCCCTCGAAGGCATGGCGCTCCAGCCGCTTCAGCGCCTTCTCGACCTTGGCGGTGGCGTTGCCGCCCACGCCCACGAACACCGGCACGCGGCCCGCCACCGTCGCCACGGTGCGCTCGACGAGCTCGTCGATCTCCGCCTCGTCGAGGGTCGGCGATTCGCCCGTGGTGCCGAGCGGGAACAGCCCGTCGACGCCCAGCGCCAGATAATGCTCGATCAGCCGCTCGTAGCTCTTGAAGTCGACGGCGTTGTCCTTGAATGGCGTGATGATTGGCAGCCAAAGACCAGTGATCATTTGTCGTCTTCCCCGGCGAAGCCGCGCATCGCGGCGTAGTCGAGGGATGACGGTAAGAAAAAATTGAGTATAATAAAAACAAATGTTTTGGATAAAATAGTTCACGAATTCTTATGAGAAAGAACCTCGACATCTCCCTGGTCCGCGCCTTCCTGGCGGTGGTCGACGCCGACGGTGTCACCGCCGCCGCCTCGGCGCTGGGCGTCAGCCAGGCCGCCGCCAGCCAGCAGATCAAGCGGCTGGAGGAGGCCCTCGACTGTCGCCTGTTCGAGCGTCAGGGCCGCAAGCTCGTGCTGGCGCCGGCGGGTGAACGGTTGCTCGCCCAGGCGCGCCGTCTGCTGGCCCTGAACGACGAGGTGTGGTCGGCCATGCGCACGCCCTCGTTCGAGGGCGAGGTCCGCTTGGGCGTGCCCTACGACATCATCGGCAGCTTCGTGCCGCCCATCCTGCGCCGCTTCGCCAAGGCCCAGCCGCGCGTGCGCGTCAGTCTGGTGTGCGAGGATTCGCGTGTCGTGCGCAACGAGCTGCGATCGGGCGGCGTCGATCTCGCGCTGACCACCGAGACCGACTGCGGCCGCCACGGCGAGACGCTGCGCACCGACCGGCTGGTGTGGGTCGGCGTGCCGGGCGGCGAGGCGCATCTGCGCGATCCGCTGCCGGTGTCGCTGGGCGCGCCGACCTGCGTGTTCCGTCCCGTCGCCGTCGAGGCGCTGGGCCGCCTGCGGCGCGACTGGCGCGCGGTCTGCGAGGTGAGCCGGCTGGAGCCGGTCTATGCCGCGATCGAGGCGGGCCTGGCGGTGGCGCCGCTGCTGCGCTCCTCGGTGCCACCGCGCTTCGAGGTCTTCGAGGGCAAGGCCGGGCGCGAGGCGCATCTGCCCGCGTTGCCCGAGTTCCGCATCAATCTCTATGCGCCGCCTGGATTGTCACCCGCCGCGCGCGATCTCGCCGATCATGTGCGCGCGAGCTTCGCCCTGCGGTGACGTGGAGCAAATCGCGTCTCCTCATGCTCTTCCGGGTCGCGAGCCTCCACGCCGAATCGACCGACGGTCGATTCGGCTCTCTACGCTCATGATTCATGAGCGCGCAGGATGCGCGCGGTCCGGAAGACATGAAGCGAGACGCTCTACACAATTGATACGATCGTCCGCTGTCTTCGCGGAGCCTGTGAAACTATCATCGCGGCATGCGATTTCTTCTCGGATGGACGGTCAAGCTCGGGTTCCTGGCTGTCGTCTACCTCGCCATGACCGGCAACCTCAGGGTCCAGCTGCCTGAGACGGTGCTGGGCTACGAGGTGCCGGTGCAGGCCCGCCAATGGGTCGATCGCAATTCGCAGGTCAGCGACATCGCGAACAAGACCCAGACCGGCTTCAAGCAGATTTCCGACAGCTTCAAGTAATCGCGCCAAAGTTTGAGGGGGCGTCGAGGGGGCCCGGACGGCGATCTTTGCATCGCCGCCCGGGCCCTACTTTTTCACCAAGGCGCGGAGCTTCTGAAACTTGTGCTCGTTCAGCGCGGCGGCAGCAGCCGCTTGGCCTGCATCTCCGCGAACGCCTTCCGGAACATCGCCTCGGTGTCCATCACCTCGCAGAAGCCCGCCTGCATCAGCTTTATGGTCGAGACGATGGCGGGCGGGCCGGGCCGGTCGCGGCCGTAGCCCATCGTGTAGTCGGCATATTCGAAGGAGAGGCCGACGAACTCCTTGAGCGTGCCCGACCTGAGCCCGTGCGCCGCGCGAATCTCGGCCCATGCCGCTTCCTGCGGGCGGATCTCGCGGTCGAGGCTGAGCGGCACATGCTCGCCCGCCGCGAAGCCCAGCGTGTCGGCGATGGCGGGCCACACGTTGGGCCAGACGAAGACGTCGCCGTTGGTGACGTTGAAGATCTCGTTCCTGGCCGTTGCCGCCTCGCCCGACCAGGCGATGGCGCGCGCCAGCAGGTCGGCATCGACCGCCTGCGCCACCCGGCCGACCCCGCCGGGATAGTCGAGGCTGGTCTTGCCGGCGCGCCGCATCATCGCGGCGTAGACGCCCAGCGCGGGAATCACGTTCATGGCGCTGCCCACCGAGGAGCCCACGATCAGCACCGGCCGCAGGATCGACCAGCTCCACGCCTTGCCCGTCTGCGCCTCGCGCAGGTAGCGTTCCTGGTTCCAGTAGAAGTTCGGCTGCTCGTGCATCTCCGAGCGGTTCTCGCGCGCCGGCACGGCGAGCGGCCGGACATGCACGCCATAGGCCTTGGTGCCCTGCAGCAGCGCCACGTGGCGCAGCGATGGCGAGCGCTCGAGCGGACCCAGAAGATTGCGCAGCATCAGGTCGTTGGTGCGGATCTGCTCCTCTTCCTGCCAGCCCGCGACCAGCCCCGGCCGCTCGTAGAGCGCGGCGTAGACCAGATGGGTGACGCCGCCGAGCTCGGAGGCGAGCCTGCTGCAGGCTGCAGCACTGGCGAGGTCGAGCGGATGCCACCGCGCGCCGAAAGTCTCGTCCGGCTGGCGACGTGAGACAGCGGTCACCTCGCAGTCCTTCTGCGATCCGAAGTGCTTCAGGGCGGCATAGCCGACAAGACCGGTCGCGCCGGCGATCAGGACCCTTTTGGACGGCATGATTCGATCATACCATGGCGGCCTGGCGAGGAGGACCGATGGAATTCGGAATGTTCCACGAGTTTCAGGCACTGCCCGGCGAGACCGCCGCGGAGTCCTTTGCCAACTCCCTGGCCCATGTCGATGCGGCGGAGCGCTGGGGTCTCGACGCGATGTGGCTCGCCGAGCTGCACTTCGCGCCCGAGCGCTCGGTGCTGGCCTCGCCGATGATCCTGGCGGCGACCATCGCCCAGCGCACCGAGCGCATGAAGATCGGCACGGCCGTGCAGGTGCTGCCGCTCTGCCATCCGCTGCGTCTTGCCGAGGAGGTCGCCACCGTCGACCAGTTGAGCCACGGCCGCCTGATCTTCGGCGTCGGCCGCTCCGGCTTCGCCCACACCTACAAGACCTACGGCGTCGACTATGGCGAGAGCCGTGAGCGTTTCTCAGAGACGCTGGTGATCCTGAAGCGCGCCTTCACCGAGGAGCGCTTCTCGCACTCGGGCAAGTACTTCACCTACGAGAACGTCCGGCTGGCGCCCAAGTCCCTGCAGCAGCCGTGGCCCGAGATCCGCGTCGCCGCGGCGAGCCCCGACACCTATGTCGAGGTGGCCGAGCTCGGCCATCCGATCTTCATCGCCGCGCGCACCGGCAATCTCTCCGAGCTGGCGCCGTTGGTGAAGACCTATCGCGAGGCCTGGAAGAAGGCGGGCCGTCCCGGCGAGGGCGAGGTCTACCTGCGCGTGCCGGTTTATGTCGCCGACACCGACGAGAAGGCGCGCGAGGAGCCGCGCGAGAGCATCATGCACCTGCTGCGCTACATCGGCGATCGGCTGGCCGCCTCGGCCGTGGCGTCCGGCGCGCGCGCCATCGAGAACCGCGCGGAGCGCGGCGCCAAGATGCAGAGCATCGATTACGAGGAGGTGCTGCACGAACGCATGATCGTCGGCACGCCCGGCCGCGTCATCGATCGCCTGGAACAGTTGCGCGGCGAGCTCGGCCTCAACGGCATCCTGGCCGAGCTCAATCCCGGCAGCCTGATCCCGCATGCCCGCGTGCTCGAGGCGCTGCGGCTGCTTTGCCAGGAGGTCATGCCGCGATTCAAGTGACATGCCACGGACGATGAAGCCCGGCCGAACCGCCGCTGCGGTTTTGCTCGCGGCACGCGCCGCCTGCCAGCCCAAGGGCACGCTCGATCGTTCGCAGGTCGAGTACGTGACGGTGGAGGGGCGCCGCCTCGAGCTCCGCATGGCGCCGACCGATGCGAAAGGCGAATACCGCGTCCTCACCGCGCACATGACGATCGTCGTCGGTCCCCATCCCGAAGTCGAACGCAACCGCGTGACAGCTCACAATCTTGCTGGAGCGCGGGCCTCCAGGCCCGCATCTTGTTTGTCGGAGTCCGGTATCCTCATGGAAGTCGGACGCCAGCGAAAGCCGTGGCGAACTACGTTGGCATTTGAAGGTTTAGGACGAATTTTGAGACCCTAGGCGAATTGAGGATGGTGCAGACCATCGCCACCGGCTCGGGAATCAGGGAAGTCGCGCGACTGCGAAAGCTGTATGGCCGCGCCCGGTGGCGCAAGCGCAAAGGGATTGCGGAAGTCCGACTTCGAAATGGGCAAGTCGTCACCGCCGAGATTCACTGGTATGAAGCTGGGAACGTCGGAAAGAAGGAATTCAAGATCAAGCGTCTCATATGAGGATCGAGCCATGGCCAAAGCGACTAAGCGGCTTGTCATTTGTCTCAACAATGCTGGATACGAAGCGTCGCTGGAGCGTCACAAGATCTATGTCGCCTTACCTGACCCACGCGCAGAGAAGCTTGGCCAGATTCGCGTAATTGACGAATCCGGCGAGGACTATCTGTACGACAAGCAGGCATTCAGAGGCGTGTCGCTGCCGCAATCGGTCCGTCGCGCGGTGCTCCTGGCCGCATGATCGCTTAGAGCGTTAGCGCCTCGGCTTATTGAAGCTTCACAGTCATGGCCGCTGCATCAGCTCAGGGGTGCGCATCAGCCGTGTCCGCGGCATGGGTGATCGTTCTTCGAGAGGGCATCGGCGGAGCAGTTTACTCCACCTTCGCGCCCGACGCCTTGATGACCGGCGCCAGCCGCTTCTCGTTGTCGGCGCGGTAGGCCGCCGTGTCGGCGGGGTTGAGCCAGCGCCGCTGGGCGCCCTGCTTGTCGAAGGCCTCCTTCAGCGCCGCGCTCTCCAGTGCCTGCTTGAGCAGCTCCGACAGCCGCGCGACCATCGCCGGCGGCAGGCCGGCCGGGCCGCAGATGCCGCCCCACGAGGTGATCTCGAAGCCCGGCAGGAACTCGCCCATGGTCGGGATGTCGGGCGCCGCCGGATGGCGCTCCTTGGACGTCACGGCGAAGGCCTTCACCTTGCCGCCCTTCATCAGGCCGAGCGGGCCCGGGATGTTGTCGAACATCATGTCGACCTGGCCCGCCAGGATGTCCTGGTGCGCCGGCGCACTGCCGCGATAGGGCACGTGCAGGATGTTGACGCCGGCCATGCTCTTGAACAACTCGCCGGTGATCTGCGGGCTGGTGCCCGCGCCCGACGAGGCGAAGGAATATTTGCCGGGATTGGCCTTCAGCAGCGCGATCAGCTCGGGCACGGTGTTGGCCGGGAAGTCGAGCCGCGTCATCAGCATGTTCGGCACTTCCCACAGGATGGCGATGCCGGTGAAGTCCGCAGCAACGTCGAACGGCAACTTCGTATAGAGCGTCGGCGCGATGGCGTGCGCGGCGATGGTATAGAGGCCGATCGTGTAGCCGTCCGGCGCCGAGCGCGCGATCATTTCGGCGCCGACCACGCCGCCGGAGCCGCTACGGTTCTCTATGATGAACTGCTGGTTGGTGAGCTTCTCGAGTTCGCGACAGACGATGCGCGACAGCGTATCCGTCGGCCCGCCGGCCGGGAAAACCACGATGTACTTCACCGGCTTGTTCGGCCACTCGTCGGCCGCGCGGGCGACGCCCGAGGCGATCATCGGTGCAGCCAGCGCGCTGCCTGACAGGATGAGCGCGCGACGGCGCGGCAGGATCACTCTTTTCATTGGTACAAAACCTCCACTGAACTTTTTCACGGCGGTGGAGTTTATAGGAGCGACGCCCGCGCGCATCAGTCCAATGCGGGCAAAAGAGAGGCGTGATGCAATGTTTTCATCTCCAGCCGCGTTGACGAAAATGGAATCGAAGCTCGTCTGTCAGAATGCCGGTGAACGCACTTACGTCCTCGTCCTCGATGCCGGGGAGGAGGCCTTCGCCGCCATCACCGCCTTCGCCGCCGCCACCAAGCTCGACGCTGCATCGCTTGCCGCGATCGGCGCCTTCGAACGCGCGACGGTCGGCTGGTTCGACCTCGCGAAGAAGACCTAATAAGCCGATCGAGATCGACAGCCAGTGCGAGGCGCTGAGCCTTCTGGGTGACATCGCGGTGGGCGACGACGGCAAGCCCAGCCTGCACATGCATGCCGTGCTGGGCAGGAGCGACGGCACGACGCGCGGCGGCCACTTCCTGAACGGCATCGTGCGGCCGACCCTCGAAGTCACCATCGTCGAGACGCCGGCCCGGCTGCGCCGCCGCAAGCGGCCCGAGCTCGGCCTGGCGCTGATCGATTTGACGTAGTCGCTTGCTTCTCATGCTCCTCTCCCCCGCTAGGGCCCTAGCGGGGGAGAGGAACATGAGAGCGGCTGCGGCCGGAGTCATTGCGTACCGCCAACGATCCGCTACCGTGGCGGCCTCACCTGAGCCCGGAGCCCCTTCGTGACCAATCGCGCGCATGTCCTGCTGTGGACCGACCAGACCGCCGCCTATCTCGACGCCATCAAGGCGGCGGGTCTTGCCGATCGCGTGGCGGTCGAGACGCTGCCGCGCCAGGATAAACCCTCGGCCGAGCAGCTCGCGCGCACCGAGGCGCTGATGGCAGGCGGCGTTCCCGCCGGCCTGTTGCCCAGCATGCCCAAGCTGCGCTGGGCGCAGGCGATGAGTGCCGGGGTCGAAGGCTGGTTGTCGCTGCCCGATCTGCCGGCGGGTCTCACGCTCACCTGCGCGCGCGGCACGCACACCGAATCGATGCCCGAGAACATCGTCGGCGCGCTGTTCCATGTCGCCAAGCCCTACAGGACGGTCGCCGAACACCAGAAGCAGTCGAAGTGGGCGCACACCGTGGCGCAGCCGCTGACCGGCAAGACGCTCGGCATCCTGGGGCTCGGCGCCATCGGCCAGGAGGTGGCGCGGATCGCCGCCACGCTCGGCATGCGCGTGATCGGCACCAAGCGGCGCCTCGCGCCGATGCCGCATGTCGCCGAGGTGCTGCCGGGCTCGCGCACCGACGAGGTGCTGGCGCAATCCGACTTCGTGCTGCTGCTGCTGCCGGCGACGCCCGAGACCGACAACTTCATCAACGCGGCGCGACTGGCCAAGATGAAGCCATCGGCCTGGCTGCTCAATTTCGGCCGCGGCCACATCATCAAGGACGACGATCTGATCGCCGCAGCGAAGGAGAAGAAGATCGCCGGCGCCCTGCTCGACGTGTTCCGCCAGGAACCGTTGCCGTCGGAGCATCCGTTCTGGACGGCCGAGGGCATCATCGTGCTGCCGCATATCGGCGGCCCGCATCCGCAGCGCGACCGCTTCGTCGCCCGCCTGTTCGTCGACAATCTCGGCCGCTTCCTCGACGGCGCGCCCCTCAAGGAAGTCGTCGACCGCTCGGCCGGCTACTGATTAAAGCACATTCCGTCCGGCTGATATCAGCCGGACGGAATGTGCCTACCAGTCGAGGTTCTTCGCGCAACGCGTTTCCGATTGGATGGAACCGCGAGCGGTTCCATCCAATCGCAAGCCGCGCACTATTCGCTGCGCTTGAACCAGAAGGCGTCGGGCTGTCGCGGCATGCCGATGCGTTCGTAGAAGCCCACCGAGTCGGGCATCGACGCCAGGACCAGGCTGACGCGCGGCCCCAGCAGGCGGCGCGTCTCGTCGATCAGGCCCTTGCCGACACCCAGGCCCTGGGCCGAAGTGGAGACCGCGAGCTCGGAGAGGTAACAACACCAGGAGAAGTCGGTGATGCAGCGCGCCACGCCGACCAGAGCGCGATCGGGCCGGTCGAGCCGCGCCGTGACCACGAGGTCAGCCTGATCGAGCATCTGCTGCATGCGCGGCCGGTCGCCGGTCGGTCGCGCGGCGCCGAGGCCCGACTCGAGCAGCACGCGGCAGAACTCGTCAACGTCGAGGTGGGGTTCGGCGGCGTAGAGGACGGAGAAAGGGGGCGACAGCATGGCACAGTCTCTCAAGGACAAGGTCGCCCTGGTCGCCGGCGCAACGCGCGGTGCCGGGCGCGGTATCGCCGTACAACTAGGTGCGGCCGGCGCCACCGTCTTCTGCACCGGCCGTTCGGGCGAGGGCAGGCGCTCGGAGATGAACCGGCCCGAGACCATCGAGGAGACGGCGGCGCTCGTCGACCAGGCCGGCGGCCGCGGCTTTGCGGCCCGGGTCGATCATCTCGTGCCGGCCGAGGTGCGTGCGCTGGTCGAACGCATCGAGCGCGAGCAGGGTCGGCTCGACATCCTGGTCAACGACATCTTCGGCCTCACCAAAATGGAATGGAGCAAGACGGTCTGGGAGTCCGACCTGGAAGAGGGGCTGCGCCTCTTCCATCGCGCGATCGACACGCATGTCATCACCAGCCACTTCGCGTTGCCTCTGATGCTTCGCCAGCCGGGTGGACTCGTGGTCGAGATCAATGACGGCACAGCCGAGTACAATTCGGAGCACTACCGCGTCTCGTTCTTCTACGACCTGTGCAAGGGCGCGATCGACCGCGTGGCCTTCGCGCTGGCGCACGAGCTCGAGGGGCGCGGCACGACGGTGGTGTCGCTGACGCCGGGCTGGCTGCGCTCGGAGGCCATGCTCGACGCCTACCAGGTGAGCGAGGCCAACTGGCGCGACGCGATCAAGCGCCAGCCGCATTTCGCCATCGCCGAGACGCCGCACTTCGTCGGCCGCGCCGTGGCCGCGCTTGCCCGGGATCCCGAGCGGGCGCGCTGGCACGGTCAGTCGCTCTCGAGCGGCGGGCTGGCCAAGGTCTATGGCTTCACCGACCTCGACGGCAGCCGGCCCGACGCCTGGCGCTACGTGGTCGAGGTCCAGGACGCCGGCAAGCCTGCCGACGTCACGGGCTATCGCTGACCTCTTGCCGGAGCGCGCCACTAGAGGCGGAGTAAACTCCGCCGTAAGTGGCGCGTCTTCTCATGCTCTTCCGGACCGCGCGCCTCTGGCGCGCTCATGAGCGCGCGGGAAGGTCGCGTCAAACGCGACCCAGCGCGCGGTCCAGAAGACATGACGCGCCACCTACGGCGGAGTTTACTCCGCCTCTAGTGGCGCGCTCCCGGCAAAGACAAAACCGTACAATCGGCTACAATCATCAGTCGTGCTGATCATCATCTCCACGGTCTTCGGCCTGATCGGCGCCAGCCTGGGCTGGTGGAAGGACACGCGGATCCTCTACCGGCGTCCGGGCTCGAAATGGTCGACCGACATCATCCCCAAGGAACGCATCCGGTCTTCGATACTGGCCCGCCGCCGCCGCAAGCGCTTGATGACCACGGTCGAATTCGGCGTCTATGGAGCGGCATTCGGCGCCGCCCTGTTCTGGGCCCTGCAGCGCTTCGTCAAATAGACGGCTCGAGGAACGCCTTCACGGCCGCGACCGCCTCGGCGAGCCCGATGCGATCGACGGCGACGCCCGGCGGGAAGGCGCCCAGCAGGCGGCTGGGCAGGCGCGAATCCAGCATGACGAACACGCCGCGATCGTCGGCCCGGCGGATCAGGCGGCCATAGGC
This sequence comes from Rhodospirillales bacterium, assembly GCA_009377525.1. GTDB lineage: Bacteria > Pseudomonadota > Alphaproteobacteria > Reyranellales > Reyranellaceae > Reyranella. Next base: position 61,776 of record WHTW01000017.1, on the reverse strand, counting down.
CTGCTTGAGCCGCAAGCGCGCCAGCATGTCGTCATAGGCGTTGGCGCCGGCGCCCGCCTCTTTCCACGAAGCCTTGCGGGCGCGGTGCAGGATGTCGGGCCGCGGCCAGGGCACGCGATCGAACACGATCAGGCGCAGCGAGCGGCCCGGCACGTCGACGCCGTCGCGCACCGCGTCGGTGCCCAAAAGGCAGGAATGCTCCTCGGCGCGGAAGATGTCGACCAGGGTCGCGGCATCCATGCCGCCGACATGCTGGGCGTAGAGCGGCAGTCCCGCTTCCTCGAGTGTGGGCGCGATGCGCTGGTGCACCGCACGCAGGCGGCCGATGGCGGTGAACAGCCCGAGCGCGCCGCCGTCCGCCGCCAGGAACAGCTCGCGATAGGCCGCGGCCACCTGGTCGGCGTCGTCGCGCTTGACGTCGCGCACGATCAGCACGCGGGTGGCCTCGGCATAGTCGAACGGCGAGGCCATGGCCGCGCGGATCGCCGGCGCCTGCAGATGGCGCGTGCCGGTGCGCGCTTCGGCCACCATCCAGTCGGCCAGCGATTCGGCCAGCTCGTCGTTGGCGGCGGCCGGCACGCCCAGCGAATCGCGCAAGGTCGCCGAGGTGATGACCGCACCATGCGACGGCACGATCACCGAGTTCACGAATGGCTCGGTGGGATCGAGATAGTGGCGGTACATGCCGACATCGATCTCGCGGTTCTGGCTCTTCTCGATGGCGAACCAGTCGACGAAGGCGGGATTGGGCTCGTTGTGCAGGCCGCGCAGCATGGCGCGCCAGGCTTCGAGCGTCAGCTCGCAGCGGTTGGCGAGCGAACGCGCCACGCCCTCGATGCGCGCGCGCTGGCCCGAGTCGAGCTTGTCGGCTTCGGCCTCGAGCTTGGTCCGCAGCGCCTGGCGCAGCCGGCGCACCGGCACCAGCATCTGCTCCAGCGTCTCGCCCAGCCGGTCCGCCGCCTCGATCAGACCGGGGTTGAGCGGGCGCACGTCGCATTCCTGGCCGAAGCCCTGGTCCTCGCCCGACGCCCGCGCTCTGACCTGCTGGCGCAGCAGGGCCAAGAACTCCTCGGCCGGGCCCAGCACCGTGCCGTCGACCAGCCGCGTCTGCCAGTTGGGCGAAGGCAGTTGCTGGGCGAGGTCGAGCAGGCGGCGCAGCGCCCTGTGGGCTTCGAGATCGTCGCCCAAAAGGTCGTTGAGGCGTCGTTCGAGGCCGCGCGCGCGGCTGCCGCGGCGTCCCTCGGCGCCCAGAAGCCAGCGCCTGAGGTCGGAGGCTTCGATGCCGCTCAAATGCGCGCCGAAGGCGCTGTCGGCGGCGTCGAACAGGTGATGGCCCTCGTCGAACACGTAGCGCAGGGGCCGCGTGGCGTCGTCGAGGCCGCCCATCGCCGCCTGCACCATGACCAGCGCGTGGTTGGCGATCACGATGTCGGCCTGCCGCGCGCGGCGGATGGTGCGTTCGACGAAGCATTTGCGGTAGTGCTCGCACGCCGAATAGATGCACTCGCCGCGTCGGTCGGCGAGCCGCGTGATGCGGCCGCGGCCCAGAAGGTCGATCAGCCAGGCCGGCAGGTCGCCGCCCACCATGTCGCCGTCGCGGCTGTTGAGCGCCCAGCGCGCCAGCAGGCCGAGCCCAACGGCGTTCTCGGGCGCGAGGCCGGTGCGCATCACCGCCTCCTGGAAGTTCAGCAGGCAGAGGTAGTTCTCGCGGCCCTTGCGGATCACCACCTTGCGCCGCTTCTCGGCCGAATCGCGGTGAAGGCGATCGAGCTCGTTGTCGATCTGGCGCTGCAGGTTGCGGGTGTAGGTGGCGATCCACACCGGCGCGCCGTTCTTCTCGGCCCACAGGCTGGCCGGCGCGACATAGCCCAGGGTCTTGCCGACGCCCGTGCCGGCCTCGACCAGCACGACATTGGGCTGGTCCTCGCGCTCGCGCGGCGCGAAGGCCTGGCTGGCGGCCGAGGCGTAGTCGCTCTGTGTCGGCCGCGCCTCGGCGATGTTGGCGCCGGCCGCGACCATCTGGGCGAGCCGCAGGCGCGCCTCTCGCGGCTCGACCGGCTGGCTGGAGGGCGGTGGCGCGGGCGGCGGCTCCTCCCATTGCGGCAGGCTCTTCCAGACATCGAGGCCGACGCCGGGCCTCGGCTTCTTGCCCGCCGGATCGATGCCCAGCGCGGCCAGCACGGCGTCGCCCCACGGCCATTGCCCGCGCGCCATGGCGAGCGCGGTTTCGGTGATCTCGCGCGAGGCGAGGGCCGCCATGTCCTCGAGCTCGTCGAGCAGCGCGGTCGCGGCCTGCGGCAAGGCGGCGACCTCTTCTTCGGGTGTTGCCGGCACCGGCAGGTCGAGCGCCTCGCAGAGGCCGCGCGGCGTCGGCAGGCAGAACTTCGCCGGCCGCACGAAGGCGAAGAGCTCCAGAAGATCAAGCGCCGGCAGGCGGTCAAGGCCGAGCCGCGCGGCCACCGCCGGGGCGTGGCAGACCAGCGGCGGGTTGGGCGCCGCGCGCATCGCGGCGTCGGCCGCCGACAACCGCTCGACCCTGTCGCCATTGGGCGTGCCGTCGGGCCCGCGCCACAGCGCGCCGCGCGCGGTCGCGACCAGGGCCGTCCAGTTGTGCGAGGGCAACACCATCAACAGCCCGATAGAGCGTTTTCCGATAGGGTGGATCCGCTCGCGGTTCCACCATATCGGAAAATCGCGCGCGGGAAATTTGGGGTTTCAACAGGCATATTCCGTCCGGCTGATTCCAGCCGTTTAGCATACACTGTCAGGCAAATGACGCTCAGTCGTCGTCTCTTCCTGTCCATGTTGATGGCAGGAACAGCATTTCCGGCGCGGGCCGCCGAACCTGACGTGGTCATTGTCGGGGCGGGTGTCGCGGGCCTTGCCGCCGCCAGAAGCCTGATGGCGGCCAACAAGAGCGTGCTGGTGGTCGAGGCGCGCGAGCGCATCGGCGGCCGTGCCGTCACTGACAGCACCACCTTCGGTTTTCCCTTCGATCTCGGCGCGCAATGGATCGAGGCCGGCAGGTCCAATCCCGCCATGGCGATCCTGCGCGAGATGAACGTGCGGCCGGTGCCCGACCGCCTGGAGCAGGCGATCTACATCGGCGGCACCGAGGCACCGAAGGAGGAATACGCACGCTTCGAGAAGATCGCCATCGACGCCTCGCGCAAGCTGGTCGAGGCCCTGAGGAAGGCGCCCGACGTGCCGGTCGGCCGCGTGCTGGTGGCGCAGGATCCGCTGGAGCGGTTGGCCTATGCCATGGTCGGACCTCTGGAATCGGGCGTCGAGCTGGGCGAGCTGTCGGCGCGCGACTTCATGCGCCAGCCCGAGACCGAGCCGCAATACTCGGTGGCCGAGGGCCTGGGTGCGCTGGTCGCCCGTTGGGGCGCCAAGGTGCCGGTGAAGCTCGGCGCGCGGGTGGTGCGCATCGATTCGACGAGCGCGCAGGTGCTGGTCGTCACCACCAACGGCCAGTTGTCGGCCAAGGCCGTCATCGTCACGGTGCCGACCGGCGTGCTGGCCGCCGGCCCGTTCGGCTTCGCCCCGCAGCTCGGCGCGGCCAGGCGCGAGGCGATCGCCCAGTTGCCGATGGCGCTCTACAACAAGATCGCGCTGTCGTTCGGCCGCAAGGTGATCGATGCGCCGGCCGGCCGCAGCGTCATCGGGCTGACCCGCAAGGACCAGGCGTTCGACGCCATCGTGCGGCCCTACGACCGCGACGCCGCCGTCGTGTTCGTGGGCGGCGAGCAGGCGCGACAGCTCGAGGAGGAGGGCACGGGGGCGGCCCTTGGTTTCGCCATGTCGGCCCTGGCCGAGATCTACGGCAACGAACTGCGCGGCCTGCTGGCGCGCTCCTCGATCACGCGCTGGGGCAAGGACCCGTTCGCCCGCGGCTCATGGTCGATGGCGACGCCCGGCAACGCCGACAAGCGGCTGGTGCTGGCCCAGCCGCACCACGACCGCGTGTTCTTCGCCGGCGAGGCGACCGATCCGGTTTGGGCGACGCGGGTCGGCGGCGCCTATGCCTCGGGCGTGCGCGCGGCGCGCGAGGCGTTGGCGGTGCTGGGCAAGAAGTAGCTCGGAATCTTCTGGACCGCGCGCATCCTGCGCGCTCATGATCATGAGGCGCGCAAGATGCGCGCGGTCCGGAAGACCATGACCTCAGCCGAGGGTGATCACCTCACCGAGCAGCTGAGCGACCGCTGACCTACCTTGGCGAAAACTTCGCAAGGTGTGCCGGAAGTGATACACCTTTCCGGATTGGAGAAAACCGATGCCTTCTTCAAACCCTCGACTGAACGTCGTCCTCGATCGCGAGCTGCAGAAGGATTTGCGGATTGCAGCGAAGAAGCGTGGAAAGTCGCTCTCTGCCGCGGCGGCAGAGCTGCTGCGCGATGCGCTCGAACGCGATGAAGATCTGTTCCTGGCTCGCTTGTCCGAGCGTAGGGAGAAGACGAGCAAGCGGACCTACTCGGATGAAGAGGCCTGGAAAGGGAAGCTTGGGTGACTGCCTTTCGGGTCGTGTATCTCGAAGGCGTAGTGACCGAAGACATTCCCGAGTTCCCGACAGCCATGGCGACGATGATCAGGCGCACCATCAATTCGCGCTTGACCGTCGATCCGATTGCCTACGGAAAGCCACTGAGACACAGCTTGAAGGGTCGTTGGCGGCTGCGCGTGGGTGACTGGCGCGTCGTGTATCTTGTCGACGTGCCTCAGCGGGTCGTCATAATCACCGCGATCAGGCATCGAAAGGACATCTACGAAAGCTGACGACGTCGCTGCATCTCCGCCGCGAGCGAGAACAGCGCTGCCAGCACGAGGCCTGCCGCCGCCACCAGGGACGGCACCGTGAGGCTGCCGGTGGCGTCGTAGGCGAAGCCGGCGAAGGCGGGACCGATGATCTGGCCCAGGCTGAACGACGCCGTCATCAGGGCGATGCGTCCGCGCGGATCGCCCTCGGCCGTTTCGCGCGCGCCGATCAGGCCGAGCGCCGTCAGGCCCATGAAGGTGCCGCCGAGGAAAAGCGCCGCGATCACCACGCCCAGGGTCTGCAGCCACAGCACGCTCGCGACGACGCCGGCCGCCTCGACCAGGCTCGCCACGGCAAAGGCCGGCAGGATGCCGATGCGCCGGCCGAGCGCGACCCACAGCACGACGGAAGGCGCGGCGCCCACGCCGACCAGCACCCAGGCATAAGGCTCGAGATGGCGGATGGCGGGCGAGCCGCGCACGATGTCGATCAGGAACGTCGCGGTGATGATGTAGCCGATGCCGAACAGGAAGTAGGCGACGGCGAGCATGATGAAGGCGGGCGAAAGCTTCGTGCGCGCAGCGCGGCCGGCGGTCGGCGAAGGAGCGGCTTCGGCCGGCACCGTCATCGCGACCGCGACGGCTGCGAGTACGGCAAGGCCCGCGCTCGCGAGCCACATGCTGCGCCAGTCGCTGAGCATTGCGACCAGGGCTGCCGACACGGCGATGCCGATCCCCACACCCGAGAAGTGCAGTGCCGACAAGCTGCTGCGGCCCGTGGCGGCCAGCCGATCGAGCACCAGCGCGGAGCTGAAGATCAGACAGAAGGCGCTGGCGATACCGGCGGCGAGCCGCAGCAGCAGGAAGAGTGTCAGGGATGTCGTGGCGGCCATCGCCGCCAGGCAGAGCGCGTTCAGCGCCAGCCCGCCCAGCAGCCAGGCGCGGCGCGAGCCCGGCAGGCGCACCGCCGCCAGCAGCGCGCCGGCGAGGTAGCCGACGAAGTTGGCCGAGGCGATCAGGCCCGCCTCCGCCTTGCTGAGCGACAGCGCCTCGACCATCGGCGGCAGGATGGGGGTGTAGACGAAGCGGCCGACGCCGATGCCGGCGGCCATCGCTAAAAGGCCGCCAAAGGCCAGTGTGAGAGGGCTTTTGTTCATTGTGGCTCGGCCCCCCGAGCGAAAGGCCCTGCTCCTGGTTTGGTCCTCAAGAGAACGAAAGCTGCGCCTCGACACCGGCAAAAGGTGCGAACAGCCCGTCTTCATCCTCCTCCAGCAACCCTGCCGCTTCCAGGGCGCGGATATCGCCATGCACGCGCTTGTAGTCCCGGCCGAGCTCACGCGCGACGGCGGCAATCGAAAGATGGGGATGACGACGGACGAAGCGCACCAGCTCGATGCGTTTGGGCGTCAAGGTTGCCAACAACCCCTCGAAACTCTCGAAGGAGAGATGTTCCTCATGAACTGTCTCACCGCGTTCCGCGCGGCGCCACGCATCGACGAAGCGCCGGCCGGATGTCGCCAAGTCTTCGACATGTACCTGCATCTTCCGTCGTTTCTTCATCATCTTCTCCTCGCTTCCTCGACGTCCGCCAGGAAATCTTCGATCAGCCTCTCGGGCGACACGAATTGGTACGCCTGTTCGGCGCCTCGCAGATGGCGATGGTCGCCCTTTCTGCGCTCGTTGTCGTAGCCGACGGTTCTCTTGCCGCCCTTGCCGAAGTAAAGCCTGTACTTGAACTTGTGTCGGCTTCCCGGAACGGGCTGCAGCAGATCCCAGATGACCATTTCGACGATGGCGCCGTCGTCCAGCTCATACTTCAAGCGGAACGACAGCCTAGCCTTCATATGGCCTTTGATGCCATAGACAGGCTTATGGCGTCAAGCGCCATAAGGGGGATCGCCACGGGGGCCGGAAGGGGTGATGGACTGTTGTTCGTTGCGCGCTCTGGGTCGCATTGACGCAAATCGCCGTCGCACCTAGTTTGGCCGATCCATGTCCCAGATTGATCGTTCCCTCGCCGAGGCCGCGCGCGCGTGGCCGTTTGAAGAAGCCCGCAAGCTGGTTGCCCGTATCGGCGGCAAAGCGCCGGCCAAGGGATACGTGCTGCTCGAGACCGGCTACGGACCGTCGGGCCTGCCGCATATCGGCACCTTCGGCGAGGTCGTGCGCACCACCATGGTGCGCCAGGCGTTCAAGCGCCTGAGCGATGTGCCGGCGCGGCTGTTCTGCTTCTCCGACGACATGGACGGGCTGCGCAAGGTGCCCGACAACGTGCCCAACAAGGAGATGCTGGCCGCCAACCTCGGCAAGCCGCTGACTTCGGTACCCGATCCCTTCGGCAACGAACATCCGAGCTTCGGTGCGGCCAACAACGCGCGCCTGCGCGCCTTCCTCGATTCCTTCGGCTTCGAGTACGAGTTCCAGTCGGCGACCGATTGGTACAAGTCCGGCCGCTTCGACAAGATGCTGCTCGCCATGCTGCAGCACTACGACGAGGTGCAGGCCGTCATGCTGCCGACCTTGGGCGAGGAGCGCCGCGCGACCTACTCGATCTTCCTGCCGATCTCGCCCAAGACCGGCCGCGTGCTGCAGGTGCCGGTGATCGAGACCGATGCCGCGGCAGGCACCATTGTCTATCGCGACGAGGACGGCACGCTGGTCGAGACGCCGGTCACCGGCGGCAACGTCAAGCTGCAATGGAAGGCCGACTGGGCCGGCCACTGGTACGCGCTCGACGTCGACTACGAGATGTACGGCAAGGATCTCATCCCGTCGGCCGAGCTCAGCGCCAAGATCATCCGCATCCTGGGTGGCCGTCCGCCGGAGGGCTTCAACTACGAGCTCTTCCTCGACGAGGAAGGCAAGAAGATCTCCAAGTCCAAGGGCAACGGACTGTCGGTCGAGGAATGGCTGCGCTATGCGCCGCCCGAATCGTTGGCGCTCTACATGCAGCAGCAGCCGCGCCGCGCCAAGCGGCTCTACTTCGACGTCATCCCGCGCGCGGTCGACGATTATCTTGCCGCCATCGAAAAGCTGCCCGCCGAGGAGCCGGCCAAGGCGCTGGAGAACGCGGCCTGGCACATCCATGACGGCAAGGCGCCGACCAACAGCGCGGCCGGCGTCAATTTCGGCATGCTGCTCAACCTCGCGAGCGTGGCGCATACCGACAGCAAGGACGTGCTGTGGCAGTACCTGCGCCGCTATGTGCCCGGCGCCACGCCGGAGAACGCGCCCTATCTCGACCGCCTGCTGACGGGCGCGGTGGCCTACTACCAGGACTTCGTGAAGGCTTCCAAGAAGTTCCGCCTGCCCGTGGGCAAGGAGCGCGAGGCGCTGCAGGACCTCGCCGACACGCTCAGCAAGCTGCCCGAGGAGTCGACCGCCGAGTTCATCCAGAACGAGGTCTACGAGGCGGGCAAGCGCCACTTCGCGCAAGCCGAGCTGCGCCAGTGGTTCAAGACGCTCTACGAGGTCCTGCTGGGCAGCGAGCAGGGGCCGCGCATGGGCGCCTTCATCAAGCTCTACGGCCGGGACAATGTCGTGAGGCTGATCGAGCGTGCATTGGCCGGCGAGGACCTCAGCCGGGCGGCGTGACATGAACGTCATCCCGAGCGGAGCCGCCCGAAGGGCGGCGAAGTGGATCAACCCGTCATCCCGACCGGAGCCGAGCGCAGCGAGGCGCAGCGGAGGGACCTGTTCTGGTGCCGCATCGACAAGAGGAGGTCCCTCCACTACGCCGCCCCTCGGGCGGCTCCGGTCGGGATGACGGCGGCTTACATGTCTGACGTCGCCTTCGACTATCTCAACCCAAGATCCCCGCGGGCCTTCGGCTCGTCGACGTCCCGCTGGTGCGCGCCACCGAGCAGTCGATCAAGGGCTACGGCGAGATCGCCCACACCCGCGACCATCGCGTCGAGATCGTGCCCTGGCCGCTTGCCGGCTGGCGCAAGCTCGATGCCGGCACCGGCATCGAGGGCGGCACGACCGAGGGCATCTTCGCCTGCCAATGGCGCGACAACGAGCTTCTGGGCCGCAACGAAGCCGTCGGCGGGCACTATGTCATCGGCTTCCGCGAGCGGCCCGAACAGGCGGCGGCAGGCGTGGCACTGGCGGGTGATCGCGTGCTCTTGTGGCATTGCAACTACCATCCCGACGGCGGCCAGCTCTTCTTCCCGCTCGACGGCCAGCCGTTCGTCGTGCCCGTCGCCAGGCCGGGCGATGATCTCAGGGCCGAGGACTTCATCGCGCTGTGGTCCGACGGCAGCTTCGGCATCTACATCCATCCTGGCATCTGGCACGAGGGCGTCTTTCCCGTGAGCCCGACCGGCCGCTTCTTCGACAAGCAGGGCAGGGTGCATGCGCGCGTGAGCTGCGATCTCGCCAGCGAGCTCGGGGTGCTGCTCAACGTGCCGCTGCCGCAGGCGCTCTAAAGACCTCACCCTCGACACAGCTTTATGTTCCTCTCGCCCGCTAGGGGGGAGAGGAGCCTGATTCAGCGATGAGTCGTCGGGCTTGCGTTCGTGGTATGTTCTATGATACTATGGTTATCTCATACCGACTATGGTTATAGGAGGACCCGATGCCGCGCCGCAGAAACGACGATGACGATGAAGCCGAGGAGATCGTCAATCCGCGGAACCTCGCCTTTGCCTTGCGCCACGCGCGGCCGCGGTCCTCGCCGCCGCCCGGCGACTGGGGCGAAATCGACGCCGCGCTGCTCGAGGAGACGCGGCTGCCGGTCCCGGCCTTTCCGCTCGATCTGCTGACGCCGTTCTGGCGCGACTGGGCCCGCGACACCGCGCGCTCGACCGGTGCTGCGGCCGACTATGTCGTGCTGTCACTGCTGGCGGCCGTCGCCGGCCTCGCCGGCGCGGGTGCGCGTGTGCGTCTCGGGCCGCGTTGGCACGAGCCCTTGGTGCTATGGCAGGCCCTGGTCGGTCCGCCGTCCAGCGGCAAGTCGCCGGCGATCGCGCCGATGCGCGAGCTGCTGGCCACCCTCGACGCGGAGCAGGGCGAGGACAAGCGGGCCTGCGTCGTCAGCGAGACCTCGTTGAGCGCCGTCGCCGACGCCGTCGCGGCCAACCCGCGCGGCGTCGTCCTGTGGCGCGACGACGGCGCGGACTGGCTGGCCGGCCTCGCCGATGCCGCGCGCGGCCATTGGCTGCAAGCCTGGTCGGCCCAGCCGTTGTCCCTCGGCGCGCGCCGCATCGAACGCTTTGCCGCGAGCCTGCTGCTGGCGTTCGCGCCCGAGCGGCTCGGCGAGATGATGGCGAGCGAGGAGCTTGCCGGCCGCTTCCTGTTCGCCTGGCCGGTTCTGGCGCCGCGCGGCCCGCTGGTCGGCTGCAAGCCCGCGCGCGACGGCGACGCGCTCGCCTACCTCCGGCGCATCGCTCGCAAGGCCGGCACGCCGGCAGATCCGCTGGAGCTGATCGTCGACGAGCGCGGCCAAAAAGCCTTCGATGCTTTCCTGGCGCGCTTGCATGCCGAGCAATGCGAGGCCGACGGCGTCGAGGCCGCTTGGCTGGGCAAGGGATCCGGCACGGTAGCGCGACTGGCCGGGATTCTCGAATTGCTCGCATGGTCGGAGCTCGGACCGGCCGGCCCGCCCGCCCATATCGGGGCCGAGCGGATCGACGGGGCGGCCCGGCTGTGGTCCGACTACTTCCGTCCGCATGCCCGCGCCCTGTTCCATCGCATGGTGCCCAGCGCACGCGATCGCCAAGTGCGGAAGGTCGTTCGCTGGCTACGGCAGCATGGTCCTTCGGACGTGTCTCGCGAGGAAATCCGATGCGACGCCTTGCATTACAGCGTCAATGCGAGTGACGCCGAGCAGCTGCTCTATCGGCTGCGCGACGCCGGCATCGTGCAGCGCATCAACTACGACTCGCTATCGAGAGGTCGGCCACCCAATCGGTGGTGGGTCAATCCCGCTCTGATCACAAGAGGGTCTCTCGGAAATTCCGATAATTCCGCAGAATCCCCGATGGACCGCACCCCGTGAGATCACGCGCGCGCCTCTGCTGTCGTTGCCTGCAGATAGGCCATCACCAGCCGCACCAGCTCGTCCTCGAAGGGGCGGCTCTTGAAGAACGGCTGTTCCTCCAGGACGGCGGCGCGCAGCACGCCGATCATGGCGCGCGACATCACGAACAGCTGCAGGGGCGTCAGCATGGCAAAGACCGGCCGCGATGTCGCCCCGACGAGCGCGCCGTGCCGGGCGATGAAGGCGACGACGGGCACCATCAGCTCGGCATGAAGACCCTGCGTCAGGACCGCCTCCATCACCGCCTTGCGCGCGCGCTGACGGCCGCGGAAGGCGTGCACCGCCGCCCGCACCATGGCGCGCACCCGGCCGGCCGGCGTGGGATCGATCTCGCCCCTCAGCGCCCGAGCGATCTCCGCCAGGCCGAGCTCGACCTGCTGCTTGGCGAGCGCCAGCAGGATCGCGTTCTTGTCGGCGAAGTACTGATAGAGCGTGCCGATGCTCACACCGGCGCGCTCGGCCACGGCGTTGGTGGTGAAGCCGGCCAATCCACCGGCTTCCAGAATCTGAGCGGCGCCCTCCAGGATCGCCGCCGCAGTCTCGGTCGCGCGTGCCTGGCGGGGAATTCGTCGTTTGGTTTCAGCGGGTTGTCGGCGTGCGGCCATGGCGGTCAGGGCTGGGCAAAGGCGAGTACGGGAACATGAGCATCGCTCATATATTGTCCGGCAGGCAAGTCACAAGGAGCCGCTGTGGTCGACCTCTCCGAGATCTACATGGTCATCCTGCCGCTCGTGCTGACAGCCGCCTTGGTCGAGGGTGTGTGGCTCTCGCGTCGCCGGACAGAAGGCTACGACTGGAAGGCGTCGGCCTGCTCGCTCGCCGACCTGGCCGGCCGCCAGCTGCTGCGCTTCGTTCCACTCGCCATCATCGCGCCGTGGCTCGCCTGGGCGTGGGAGTATCGCTTCTTCACCCAGCCGCTCGACAATGTCGGCTCGATCCTGCTGCTCTTCTTCGGCCTCGAATTCCTCTACTACTGGTACCACCGCTTCAGCCACACCACGCGCTGGTTCTGGTCCGGGCATTCGCCTCATCATTCGCCCAACCAGCTCAATCTTTCGGCCGCCTATCGGCTGGGCTGGTTCGGCAGGCTGACCGGCTCGACGCTGTTCTTCACGCCGCTGGTGTTGCTGGGCTTCACGCCGACGGTCGTGCTGGCGTCGCTGGTGCTGAACCTGCTCTATCAGTTCTGGCTGCACACCGACTGGATCCCCCGGCTGGGCAGGCTGGAAGGCATCTTCAACACGCCGTCCAACCATCGCGTCCATCACGCGCGCAATCCGGAGTATCTCGATGCCAACTTCGGCGGCGTGCTGGTGATCTTCGACCGCTTGTTCGGCACCTACATTCCCGAGCGCGAGGACGTGCCGTGCGACTACGGCACCATCACGCCCACGGTCTCCTCGCGCAATCCGTTCATCGTGAACTTCTCGCCCTGGATCAGGCTCTTCAAGGACCTGCGCACGGCGCGCTCGCCGCACGAGGTCTGGATGTACATGTTCGGCCCGCCGGGCTGGCGACCGGACGGCGAAGGCCTGACCACGGCGGAAATCCGCCGCCGCGCCGGCCTGGTCGGCAGCAATCAGCCGTCTCAGCCGGTCATGACGTAATCTCCCTTGAGTGGTCCCTTTGCCATCGACAGATTGGCGGCAAAGGAGATCGCCCATGGCGAGAGACAAGGTCTGTGTCGTGATCGGTGCGGGTGATGCGACGGGCGGCGCTGTCGCCCGTCGCTTTGCGCGCGAGGGCTACACGGCGGTGGTGACGCGGCGCAGCGCCGACAAGCTGAAGCACCTGGTCGGTCAGATCACCGAGGCGGGCGGCAGGGTCCATCCCTTCGGCTCCGACGCGCGCGACGAGGAGCAGGTGATGGAACTGTTCCGCGAGATCGAGATTGAGATCGGCGAGGTCGAAGTCTTCGTCTTCAACATCGGCGGCAACGTGCGCTTCGACATCCGCGACACGACGGCCCGCGTCTACCGCAAGGTCTGGGAGATGACGGCCTTCGCCGGCTTCCTGACGGCGCGCGAGGCCGCGAAGGCGATGGTGCCGCGCGGCCGCGGCACCATGCTGTTCACCGGCGCCACGGCGAGCCTGCGCGGCGGCCGCGGCTTCTCGGCCTTCGCCGGCGGCAAGCATGCCGTGCGCGCCCTGGCGCAATCCATGGCGCGCGAGCTCGGGCCGCAGAACATCCACGTCGCCCATGTCGTGATCGACGGCGCCATCGACACCGAATGGATCAAGGTCAACTTCCCCGAGCGCTACGACGCCGGTCCCGACGCCGTCCTCGATCCGGACGACATCGCCGAGGTCTACTGGCAGATCCACCGGCAGAAGCGTTCGGCCTGGACCTTCGAGATGGATCTCAGGCCGTGGAAAGAGACGTGGTGACGCAGGGTAAAGGGGATCAGTAGCGGGGTGCCGTCGCGGCGCCCACGCCGGCGCCGACCGCGGTGCCGACCAGGGCACCCGGCAGGATACCGATCGGCGTCAGCGCGCCGATGATCGCGCCTGAGCCGGCGCCGATGCCGCCGCCGGTGACGGCGCGCTGGCCCCAGGTATCGCCGCAGGCCGTGGTGCCGAGGAGGATGGCGGCCAGGACCAGATATTTCGTCATGTGAAGATACCCCGTTTGGATATTGTCGTTTAGCTTTACGTATCGACGAGGGCTTCGTGCTGTGGCCTAAGTGTGATCGTGAGCGACGACATCGAAGTCTGGCTGCTGTTCGCGCCGTTCTGGCTGCTGGGAACCGCCGCCCTGATCGGCGGGCTGTGGCACATGGCGCATGCGTGGTTGGGGACCCGACGCGCCCAGGCGGCAGGCCATGTGCGCAAACCTGCGGCATTTTCCGCGGCATTTTCCAAAGGCTTGCGATGGCATGAACTGACCGATCATGGACGCCACCATCTCAAGCGGGCGTTCATCTGGCTGGGCGCGTTCTTCGCGCTGACGTTGCTAGGCATCGGGGTCGGCGCCGCCGTCGGGCTGTTGCTCGACCGCTAAGGACCTACTGGGCGATCAGCGCGACCACCTCGTAGTCACTGGGATCGGGCCCGGCGATCAGCAGCTGGGGATCACAGGCGGTCAATATGATCGCCGAAAGTCCCAGTGAAATCAGGCACTTACGCCACATGACGGCCTCCGTCACCGACAGGAACGCCGGGCCGGCTGCTTGGTTGCGTGGTCAGATGCGGGCGCTGCGGCGCCGAACCTTCCCCCACATTCGGCCGACCAGCCGGAAGAGCGCGTGGTCGCAACTGCCGGTGAGGGGGTGGCCGCACACGACCTGGATTTGCATCCGCCGACAACGCCATAGTGGCCGCTTCCGGTCCGGAGGGAGCATGCGCGGCGCCGTCCACCATATCGACCTCACAGCCCGCGACCTCGCCCGGTCCGCCGCCTTCTACGAGGAGGTGCTGGGCTTCCTGGGCTATCGCCGGTCACGCGGCGATGCGACCGGTGTCGACTGGGATCTGCGCGACGCAGGCCATCTCGTCTGCTCGATCGGTCTGAAACCCGCGCGCTCGGATCGCGATCACGATCGCTACAGCGCGGGCCTTCATCATCTCGCCTGGCATGCCGCTGGCCGCGACGACGTCGACCGCCTGCACGCGCTGCTCGTGCGCCTCGGCGCGCGCATCCTCGATGCGCCGGCCGAATATCCGGCCTACGGCGCGGGCTACTACGCGCTGTTCTTCGCCGATCCCGACGGGCTCAAGCTTGAGTTCGTGCATTGGCCGTGAAGCGGCTAAAATGACGGGATGCTGAAGCACTTCGACCACGTCACCGTGGCCGTGACCGATCCTGCCGCCGCCATCGCTTTCTTCGCCCTGCTGGGCTTCGAGCTCGACAAGGACGTGGTGATCAAGGGTCCGAGGATGGACCGGTACATGGGCATCGCCGGCCTGGAGGCCCGCCACATCACCCTGGCCTGAAGGACGCCAGGCCGCGGCTCGAGGTGCAGCTCCTGCATTTCCTCAAGCCGCCGGTGAAGCCCGCGAGCGACATCGCCCGGCTTGACCGCATCGGCTTCAACCATATCTGCTTCGCCGTCTCGGACATCGACTCCTTGATCGGCAAGGTGACGGCGGCGGGCGTGCGGCTGCGCAACCAACCGATGACCTTCCATGATCGCAAGCTGGTGTTCCTGGAAGGGCCGGAAGGCACCACCGTCGAGCTCGCTGAATGGAAGTGACCACAAGGCTGCGGCGACGGTTGCTGCGCCGTATCGCCTATCTGCGCCGCAACCGTTGCAGCGGGCTGCTGGCCGGCCTGCTGGCGTTCATCCTGGTCCAACCGTTGGTCGCTGATTCGGCGATCGGCGCCACGTTTCTCGCTTTCGGAACGCTCGGCATCCTTTTCCTCGCGCTGTGGGCGCTGCACGCGCGCCGTCGCACGCTCCTGATCGTCGGCATCCTGGCGCTGCTCACCATCCATGGCATCGCGGCCGATCGGCTGGGCGAGCACTGGCTGCGGCCGGCGACGCTTCTCGCCACGGCGGCCTTCATGGGCGCGGTGACGGCGGCGCTGCTCTACTACGTGCTCGACTGGCATCCCATCACGACCGACAAGGTGTTCGGCGCGGTCGCGGCCTACGTGCTGATCGCCTTCACCTTGCTCCTGCCTGTTCGGCCTTCTGCAGCAGGTCCAGCCGCATGCCTTCCACGCTTCGACCGTGCACACGCCGTCGGAACATCTCGACTGGGCGACGCTGATGTACTTCTCCTTCACGGTGCTGACCTCGACCGGCTTCGGCGAGATCACGCCGGTCACCAAGATGGCGCGCACCCTGATCGTGATCGAGCAGGTGCTGGGCGTGATGTATGTCGCCTTCCTGGTCGCCCGCCTGGCCAATCTCTACCGGAACACCGGCAAGCACCGGCCATAGCCCCTCAGGGCTCGGTCGAGCGGAAGGCTTCCTGCTCGAGAAGCTTGCGGCAGTGCGCATGCAGGCGCGGCATCTCGGTCGGCGTGTCGACCTTGAGGCCGCGCGCCAGGCGCTCGGCGATGAAGGCGGTGATGTCGGCCTGGGTGAGGCGGCCCAGCAGCAGGTAGCCTTGCCCCGGCTCGACCTTCGCCTCGACGGCGGCCAGCGCCTGCTTCATCTGCGCCATGCAGTCGTCGATCCAGGGTTGATGCACTTTCTCCGGTGGATGGTGGTTGCGTTCGTAGGCGGCGTGCAGGCCCTTGTCGCAGGCGCCCATCATCAGTGCCGCCACGCGCAGCACGGCGCGCCGCTCGGCACCGGCCGGCGGCGTCAGCGCCCGTTCGCGGCCGACGATCTCATCGAGATGGTCGATGATGGCGGCGCTGTCGACCAGGGCCTCGCCGTTGTCGAGGACCAGGGCGGGGATGCGGCCCAGGGGATTGGCGGCCCGCACCTCGGAGCGGTTGCCGAATCCCGAAAGATCGCTCTGCTCGAAGGCGAGGCCATAGGCCTTGAGAGTGATCGCGACTCGACGTGTGTAGGGCGAGCGATTCACGCCGATCAGCAGCATTTGGATCACCTGCTTTCAGCGGCCGACATAGCGCTCGACGATCTCGACCCGCCGGTTCTTCGTCCGGCCCTCCTCGGTCCGGTTGGTGGCGACTGGCGCCACCATGCCGGCGCCGGCGGGCGTCAGGCGCTTGCGCTCGATGGCATGGCCCGACACGAGGGTGTCCACGACGGCCTGCGCACGGCGCTGCGACAGCGAGAGGTTGTAGTCGAACGCACCCTGCCCATCGGTGTGCCCGACGATCAGCACCTCGAGCCGCGGGTTCTGTTTCAGCAAGGCCGCCAGCTGCTCGATTTGCGGCGCCGAGTCCGGCTTGACGTCGGACTTGTCGAAATCGAAATAGATGCCGTAGATCGCGATCCGACCGTCGCGTTCGATCGCCCGTTGCATCTCCGTCGCCTCGACGACGGCGATCTTGCCGGACTCCATGGGCTTGCTTTCGACCACGGTCACGGCGACGTGCGGTGTCATCGGTTTCGTATTCGTCGCCTTGGTCTCCACGCCGAGGATGCCGACGGTGGTCTTGACACTGTCGGCCTGCTTCTCGGCCAGCAGGTAGACGGTCGTGTCCCAGGTGGTGGGCATGCCCACTCGTCCTCGCGCCGCGTTCCAGAAGTCGGAGGGCGAGCGCCCGGGCGAGCACTCCTTTGCTTCGCGGCAGAACAGCCTGATCTCGAACCCCTTCGCTTTCAGCGCCGCTTCATAGTTGCGCATGACCTCGAGGATCGACCGCCCCCCCGGACCTTCATAGCGGATCGAGGTGAGGCGACCCGCCAGGTCGGCCTGCCAGGCCGCCTTGTCCTTCTCGTTGCGCCCCACGGGCTTGAACGGAAGCTTCACCTCGTCATAGGCCTTGGCCTGGTAGAAGGTCACAACCGAGCCTTCGTAGCGCCCGACCAGCCCGTGGTCCGCGGAGCCTGCGATGTCCTTCTGGGCCAGCACCGTCGAAGCCGACGCTGCGGAAATCGCCATGGATGCGAGAACGATCCGACAGAACGTGTTCATCAATCCCCCTTCGCTACACAGGGCCGTGTGTCCAACGACGATCCTAGCGGGTTTTGATGGATGCCTCGCGCCGGAAATCGTGACTTGCCGTTACCGTTGTGGTCAATGATCACGGCTGGCAACCAGTACTGTCTCCGCCCATTTAGGGTACGTCGCGCTGCAATCCGCGCTGTACAAAAGGAAGCCGATGTCGATCGATGCAAGCCACTCCGCGGCGCTGCTCTCTGTCGGCCATGCCGTGCCGCCGCACCGCCTGCTGCAGTCCGATGCCGCGGCGGCGGCCCGCCGTATCTTCGCCCATCGCTATGCTGCCTTCGAGCGCATGGCGCCGGTATTCGAGACCTCCGGCATCCGCACGCGCTACACGGTGAAGCCGATCGACTGGTATTTCTCCGCGCTCGGCTGGCCGGAGCGCAACGCGGCCTATCTTGCCGGCGCGCAGGACCTGTTCGTCGAGGCAGCGAGCCGCGCCCTTGAAAATGCCGGTTGCGAGGCCCGCGACGTCGACACCATCGTGACCATCTCCTCGACCGGCGTCGCCACGCCCAGCCTCGAGGCGCGGGTGGCCGGGCGCATGGGCTTCCGGCCCGCCGTCGAGCGCGTCCCGGTGTTCGGCCTGGGCTGCGCCGGCGGCGTCTCGGGACTGGCCGTCGCCGATCGGCTGGCGCGTGCGCGGCCGGGCTCGACCGTGCTCATGGTGGCGATCGAGATCTGCACCGCGGCCTTCCGCATGGACCAGCTCACCAGCGCCAACATGGTGGCGACGGCGCTGTTCGGCGACGGCGCGGCGGCCTGCGTCGTGCGCACCGGCGAGGCGGGCCTCGCGCGCATCGAGGGCGCGGGCGAGCACCTGTGGCCCGACAGCCTCGACATCATGGGCTGGAAGGTCGATCCGACCGGGCTGGGCGTCATCTTCGACCGCGCCATTCCGCCGTTCGCCGAGGAGCATGTCGGCGCGGCGGTCGACGGCATCCTGGCGCGCATCGGCGTCGAGCGTGCGTCGGTCGACCGCTTCACCTGCCACCCCGGCGGCGCCAAGGTGATCACCGCGCTGGAGGCGACGCTGCGACTCGACCAGGGTGCACTCGATCACGAGCGCGCCGTGCTGGAGGCGTACGGCAACATGTCGGCGCCGACCGTGCTGTTCGTGCTCGACCGGCTGGTAAAGCAGGGCTTGCCCAGGCGTACCGTGCTGACCGCGCTGGGGCCGGGCTTCACCTGCAGCTGCCTGTCGCTCGCCCAGGCGGCGTGATGGTCCTGGCGGGGGCCATCCTCGGCCTGGTGACCCTGCAGCGTCTTGGCGAACTGGTCCTGTCGCGGCGCAACACCGAGCGCCTGCTTGCCCAGGGTGCGCGCGAGGCCGCCGCCGGCCACTATCCGCTGATCGTGGCCTTGCATGCCGCGTGGCTTTTCGGCCTGTGGTATCTGGCTGTCTGGCACGGCGACGTTGATGTGAGCGGGGGCTGGCTGGCGGTGTTCGTCGTCCTCCAGGGACTGCGCGTCTGGGTGATCGCCACCCTGGGGCCGCGCTGGACGACGCGCATCATCGTGCTGCCCGGCGCGCCGCTGGTGAGGGAGGGACCGTACCGCTTCGTGTCGCATCCCAATTACTGCATCGTCGCCGCCGAGATCCTGGTGCTGCCGCTCTGCTTCGGCCTGGTGTGGTACGGCATCGTGTTCTCAGGCCTGAACGCGCTGGTGCTGTGGGTCCGGATCCGCGCGGAAGAAGCGGCACTCAGGCAATGACGGACGAGCGAGGAGCAGGCGCCGGCACCTGGGTCGGCTTCTCGGCCATGACGCTCGGCATGTTCATGGCCGTGCTCGACATCCAGATCGTCGTCACGTCGCTGCCCGAGATCAGCGAGGCGCTGTCCATCGCACCCGATCGGATGAGCTGGGTGCAGACGGCCTATCTCATCGCCGAGGTGATCGCGATTCCGCTGACCGGCCTGCTGACGCGCGTGCTCAGCCTGCGCCGGCTGTTCGTCGGCGCGCTCTGCCTGTTCACCGTGGCCTCGGCGGCCTGCGCCGCCAGCGGCGGCTTCGAGACCCTCGTCATCGCGCGCGTGGTGCAGGGCTTCGCCGGCGGCGTCCTGATCCCGTCGGTGTTCTCCGCCGTGTTCCTGCTGTTTCCCTTCCGCCAGCAGGGCGTGGCGACGACGCTGGCCGGCGTCATGGCCGTGCTTGCGCCGACGGTTGGCCCGTTGGTCGGCGGCTGGATCACCCAGACGTGGTCCTGGCACTGGCTGTTCCTGGTCAACGTCCTGCCCGGCGTCGCTGCGGCCGGAATCGCCGCCCGCTTCCTGCCGCGCGAGGCCGGCGAATACACCCATGCCCGCACGATCGACATGGCCGGCCTGATCCTGATGGCGGTGGCCCTTGCCGCCCTGGAGATCGGCCTGAAGGACGCGCCCAAGCATGGTTGGGCCTCGCTCAGGGTGCTCGGCCTGCTTCTCCTGTCGCTGGTCGCAGGCTTCGCCTTCGTCCGCCGCAGCCTTGGCCGGTCGCAGCCGATCGTCGACCTCGGCGCGCTCGCCGACCGCAACTTCGCGATCGGCTGCTGGCTCTCCTTCACCCTGGGCATCGGCCTCTACGGCTCGGTCTATCTGATGCCGGTGTTCCTCGCCTTCGCCCGCGAGCACGGACCGCTCGAGATCGGCCGCATCATGCTGGTCACCGGTGCAGCCCAGCTCGTCACCGCGCCGATCGCCGTCGAGCTCGAGCGCCGTGTCGATGGACGGATATTGATGCTGGGCGGCTTCTCCCTGTTTGCCGTCGGCCTTGGCCTCAGTGCCTTCCAGACCTGGGAGACCGATTTCGACGAGATGCTGTTGCCGCAGATCCTGCGCGGCTCGGCCATCATGTTCTGCCTGCTGCCGCCGACGCGGCTGGCGCTCGGCCAATTCCCGCCCGACCGCGTCGCCGACGCCAGCGGCCTCTTCAACCTGATGCGAAACCTGGGCGGCGCCATCGGACTCGCCCTGATCGACACGGTGATCTACGGCCGCGCGCCGATCCTGGCCGAGGAGATCGGCCAGCGCCTGAAGCGCGGCGACGTCTCGATGTCGCCCCTGGTCGGTATTCCGCCGGAGACCGTCGCGACCGCCGCGACACGCACGATCGATGCCGCCTTGATCGAGACCGTGCGCCCGCTGGTCGAGCGCGCCGGCCTGGTCGGCGCCATCAACGAGGCCTGGGCGATGCTGGCGGCGATCACCGCGCTGTCGCTGTTGGCCTTGCCGCTGGTGGTGCATCAGACAATCCGCAAGGACTGAAGCGGCGCATGCTGTTGCCGTTGTGCCCAAAATGGGCGCATGCTAAGATATTGTATGAGAATCATCGCCCGGCGGACGCTTCGACGTTTCGTCGAAACCCGAGCCGGGCACAAAGATCAAACAGCCCTCAAGGCGGCGTTGGATGCATGGTTTGCCGAGGTACGCAAAGCGACCTGGAAAAGTACTGCCGACGTGAAGCGACTATATGCATCGGCGAGCGTTGTCAGTGCCGATCGCATCGTGTTCAACGTCAAAGGCAACGATTATCGGTTGGTCGTGTCGGTGGACTTCGAAAAGGGCATTGTCTGGATCAAGTGGCTCGGGACTCACAGGGACTACGACAGGATCGACGTCAGGAGTGTGCGACATGGCTGATGTAAAGCCGATCCGCAGCGAGGCGGACTACGAGGCGGCGCTGGAGGAAGTCGAGCGTCTATGGGGTGCGAAGTTGGGGACACCTCGAGGCGATCGGCTCGACGTGCTTGCGACACTGATCGACGCATATGAAGGCGAGCACCATCCGATTGACCCGCCTGATCCCATCGAGGCGATCAAGTTCCGCATGGAACAGCAGAATCTTACGAGGAAGGACCTTGAGAATATTCTTGGCACTCGCACGCGCGTCGCGGAAGTGCTGAACCGCCGCCGCGGACTATCGATCAATATGATTCGGCGTCTCCACGAGGATCTCGGCATCCCGGCAGACGTACTGATTCGCAAGTCCCGTATCAAACGCGCAGCGTAGCCGCCACGCCTCAGATCACCCGCTGCGTGCGCGCGAACGCCATGTAGAGCTCGTGCGCCTGGCAGCCGATCGGGCCGGGCTGCAGGTCACGGCTTTCGTAGCGGCTGACCGGCTGCACCTTGCCGGCGTTGCCGGTGGTGAACATCTCGTCGGCCTTGTCGAGATCGACCGTGGTCACGGTGCGCTCTTCGACTGTCACGCCGGCATTGCGCAGCAGCTTCACCGTGCGGTTGCGCGTGATGCCGGCGAGGAACGAGCCGTTCGGCACCGGCGTGCTGACGATGCCATCCTTTGCCAGGAAGAGGTTCGAGCTGCAGGTCTCGGCCACGTTGCCCAGCGCATCGAGCACGATGCCATTCTGGAAGCCGCGCTTCAGCATCTCGGCGACGCCGCGGCTGGAGTTGGGATAGAGGCAGCTTGCCTTGGCGTCGGTCGGCGCGCTCTCCGGCGTCGGCCGGCGGATCGAGCGGCAGAGGCCGAGCGTCAGCGGCGTCCCGGCGCGCATCGGCGAATGATAGACGCAGAGCAGGAACTGCGTGGAATCGCCATCGACCGAGATCGGTCCCTGGCCGCCCTTGGTTGCCCAGAACATCGGCCGCACGTAGAGCTCGGTCTTGGGGCCGAAGCGGCGGACCGCCTCGTGCATCAGGTCGAGGATCTCCTTGGCCGTCTTGGTCGGCTTGAGACCGAGCGAGCGCGCCGAGCGCACGACGCGTTCCGCATGGAGGTCGAGATCCGGCCCGCAGCCCTCGAAGGCGCGGCCGCCGTCGAATACCATCGAGCCCAGCCAGAAGGCGTGGTCGCGCGGGCCCAGGATCGCCGGGTTACCCTCGTGCCAGGTGCCGTTCCAGTAGGTGAGCGTGTCCATTTCCCCAATTCTCCGGTCGGAAGCCGGCGCTTCTAGCAGACCATGACGAGCGCGGCCATCCTCGCCTTAGGTGCGGCATTCTGCTTCGCCCTGGGCTTGATCCTGACGCAGTTCGGGCTGCGCACTGTGCCGTCCTGGCGCGCACCGCTCTACACCATTGGCAGCTCTGCCGCGGCGGCCTGGGTCGCGGCACTGATCTTCGTCGACTGGAATGGTTTCGATTGGCCCGCCGCCCTGATCTTTGCCGGCGTGGGCTGTGTCTTCCCCGTCGTCGTGACGATCCTGGCAGTGCGCGGCAACGAGCGGCTGGGCCCTGCCGTCTCGGGCGCAGTCGGCAACATCACACCGTTGTTCGCGGTGCTGGGCGCGGTGCTGTTCCTGGGCGAACGCATCGGGCTGGGCCAGGTCGTGGGCCTGATGCTGGTGGTCGCCGGCGTGGTGCTGATGGCGCTGCGCGGCGGCGCCGGCGGCCGCCAGTGGCCGGTCTGGGTCCTGGCCCTGCCGCTTGCTGCTGCCTTGGTGCGCGGCGCCATCCAGCCCACGATCAAGGCCGCGCTCGCGATCTGGCACGAGCCGCTGGCCGCGGCCGCGATCGGCTATTCGCTGTCGACGGTGGTGATCCTGTCGCTGGCCGGCCGGCGCGCGCTTGCCGCCGGCCCGCCCGATCGCGTCGGCCGTTGGTGGTTCGTCGGCGTGGGCATGGCCAACGGCACGGCGACCTTTCTTCTCTATGCTGCGCTGGGCCTGGGTTCGATCACCGTGGTGGCACCTCTGGTCGCGGTGTTCCCGCTGATCGCCGTGGTGCTGAGCTATCTCCTGCTGCGCGACGAGAAGCTGCATGCGCTCGGCCTGCTGGGCATTGTCGTCAGCGTCGCCGGCGTCGTCTTGCTGCTGGTGGGAACCTGATGGTGGCGGAAAAGCGGCGGAATGGGCGCCTGAATTCCTCCGATGCGTCCGAAACGCCCGGGGGATGGCTTGCGTATTACCCTTCACCAGCGTGGCGCCCGCCATGGGGCCGCGCAGAAGGAGGCAAGTCATGTTGAAGCGTATGGCGATCACGTCCCTTGCCGCCGCCGCATTCTTCTCGACGGCGACGGTCGTTGCGGCGCCGTTCGCGCCGGCTGACGCACAAGTGAGCATCACCTTCGGCTCGCCGCCGCCGCCTCGCTATGAGGTCGTGCCGCCGCCGCGGTCGGGCCATGTGTGGGCGCCGGGCCACTACGAACTGATCCGCGACCAGTACGTCTGGCGTCCGGGCCAGTGGCTGACCGCGCGGCCGGGCTATCGCTACGTTGCGCCCAGCTGGGTGCAGGTCAACAACCGCTGGCAGTATACGCCAAGCCGCTGGGACCGTGACGGCGACGGCATCCCGAACCGTTACGACCGGACCGACAACCGCAGCGGCCCGTACGGCGACCGTGACCGCGACGGCGTCCCCAACAGGTACGATCGCTACGACAACCGACAGGGCGCGTTCGGCGATCGCGACCGCGACGGTGTGCCCAACGTGTTCGACGCCTGGGACAACCGACGCCGGTAGTCACGCATAGAGTAGCGTCAGAGTTAATGTAGGGAACGCGGGCTCGCGAAAGCGGGCCCGCTTTTCTTCGCCCTACTTCCTTTGATGGCGGGCGGCCCAGAGCACAATTCGCTCGGCTGGAATCAGCCGAGCGAATTGTGCCCGTCGAAACAGCCAACCCCCGCACGCGCATTTCCGATCTGATTGAACCGCGAGCGGTTCAATCAGATCGGAAATCGCTCTATCATGGGCCATGCGCAAGAACCGCTTCGGCCTGTCCGTCGCGCTGGCCACGCCCTTCACCGAAGACCGCGCCATCGACCTGCCGCGCCTGGTGGCACATGCCCGCCAGTCGCTGGCCGATGGCTGCACCGGCGTCACCGCATTCGGCACGACGGGTGAGGGCGCTTCGCTTGGCCTGAACGAGCGCCAGCGCGCGCTGGGTGCCCTGGTGGGCGCCGGCATCGATCCCAAGACTCAGCTCGTGGTCGGCATCGCCGCCTCGTCGGTCGAGGATGCGGTGGCGCAAGGCCGTGCCGGCCTGATGCTGGGTTGCCCGAGCTTCCTGCTGGCGCCGCCCTTCTATTTCAAGGGAGCGGGCGACGAAGGCCTGTTCGACTGGTTCGACGCCGTGCTGAGGGTGCTGGGACCCGGTGCCAGCAACGTCATCCTCTATCACATCCCGCAGGTCACTTCGGTCGGCCTGTCGGTCGAGCTGATCGAACGCCTGAAGAAGGCCTTTCCGCAACAGGTCACTGGCGTGAAGGATTCATCCGGCGACTGGAACAATGCCGAGGCCCTGCTGAAGCATCATGGCGACCTGCACATCCTGATCGGCGACGAGCGGCTGCTGGCCCGCGCCATGACGCTCGGTGCTTCTGGTGCGATCAGCGGCATGCTCAACGTGATACCCGACCTGATGCAGCCGTTGCTCGACGGCGTCGAGGAGCCGCGGGTCAACGGCATGGTCGAGGCCGTGCTGGCCCATCCCGTCACAGCGGCGGTGAAGGCCCTGGTCGGCCTGCGCCGCAACGACCTCGTCGCCTGGAGCCGCATGCGTGCACCGCTTGCGTCGCTCAGCGAAGCCGATGTCCGCAAGCTCGGCGCCACAATCGATGCGATTCGCAGCAAGCGCGCGGCTTAGCCTTGGAGCGCGGGCCTCCGGCCCGCCTCATGAATCATGAGCGGGCCAGAGGCCCGCGCTCCGGAAGACGAAGACACGCCACTGGAGCGGCGCGCCCTCAGCGGATACGCTTTGACTTCGGAGGAAACGACAATGGCGGCACCGCTCACCATCCGGCTGCATCCGGCCGACAACGTCGTCGTGGCGCGCATGGACATCCTGCCCGGCACCAAGGTCGAGGGTGAGGTCGCGGCTGCGACGCGCGTGCCGCCCGGGCACAAGATCCTGACCCGTGCGGTCAAGCAGGGCGAGCCGCTGCGCAAGTACAACCAGATCATCGGCTTCGCCACCGAGGACATGGCGCCCGGCGCGCACATCCACACGCATAACTGCGTCATGGGCGATTTCGAGCGCGACTACGCCTTCTGCGCCGACGCCCGGCCGACCGACCACATCTCGCCGGCCGCAACCTTCATGGGTTATCGCCGCGCCGATGGCCGGGCGGCGACGCGCAACTACATCGGCATCGTCACCACGGTGAACTGCTCGGCCGCGACCAGCCGCATGATCGCGGGCAAGCTCGAGCCGATGCTTGCGCAGTATCCGAACATCGACGGCGTCGTGCCGCTGACGCATGGCGGCGGCTGCGGCATGGCGGCGGCCGGCCTCGAGATGGACGTGCTGCGCCGCACGCTCGCGGGCTACACGCGCCATTCCAACATGGCGGCCGTCGTGGTGCTGGGTCTCGGCTGTGAGACCAACCAGATCGCCGGCCTGCTGGCCGCTGAGGGATTGAAGGAAGGGCCGAAGCTGATTCCGATGGCCATTCAGGACGAGGGTGGCGTGTCCAAGACCGTGATGCGTGCCATCGGCTTCCTGAAGGAACTGCTGCCCGAGGCCAACAACGTCGAGCGCGAGCCGATCCCGGCCAGCGAATTGATCCTGGCGCTGCAGTGCGGCGGGTCGGATGGCTATTCCGGCATATCGGCCAATCCCGCGCTGGGTGCGGCGGTCGACCTCCTGGTGCGACATGGCGGTACGGCGGTGCTGTCGGAGACGCCGGAGATCTACGGCGCCGAGCATCTGCTCACGCGCCGTGCGGTGAGTCGCGAGGTCGGCGAGAAGATCGTCCGGCGCATCAAATGGTGGGAAGACCATTGCGCGCGCACCGGTGGGGAGATGAACAACAATCCGTCGCCCGGCAACAAGGCCGGCGGTCTCACGACCATCCTGGAGAAATCCCTGGGTGCGGTTGCGAAGGGCGGCACGACCAACCTGGTCGACGTCTACGAATATGCCCAGCCGATCGCCGCCAGGGGCTTCGTCTATATGGATTCGCCCGGCTATGACCCGGTCTCGGCCACCGGCCAGGTGGCCGGTGGCGCCAACGTGCTCTGCTTCACCACCGGCCGCGGCAGCGTGTTCGGTTGCAAGCCTACGCCGTCACTCAAGCTTGCAACGAATAGCTCCCTCTATCGGCGCATGACTGACGATATGGACATCAACTGCGGCACCATCGTCGACGGCGAGGAGACGATTCAGGACAATGGCCAGCGCATTTTCGACCTGATCCTGCGGACCGCCTCGGGACAGAAGACCAAATCCGAGGCGTTGGGCATCGGTGACGACGAATTCGAGCCGTGGAAGATCGGCGCCACAATGTGAACAGTGATTAGGCAACCAACTTGACTTGCCGGCGTTAGGGTTCCATATGCGGCCCTACGACTTACGAATCTGCGAACTTGGCCTTGCCTTGGCGGCCCAGCCCACAGCGGCTACGGACTACCCCCACGCGCTAATTCCCAAATTCTTCGAGTTGTCGCGGACCGTTGCAACGAGCGCGCGGGCTGCGCGCGTATTTGTCTAGGCTAGACTGCCGAGGAGAGAGAGTGATGGCTACTGGTACGGTCAAGTGGTTCAACGCCACCAAGGGTTTCGGATTCATCCAGCCGAGCGACGGCGGCAAGGACGTGTTCGTGCATATCAGCGCGGTCGAGCGTTCGGGCCTGAACGGCCTCAACGAGGGCCAGAAGATCAGCTACGAAATCGCCACTGAGCGCGGCCGTTCGGCGGCCGTGAATCTGAAGGCGGCTGAATAGCGCTTGCAGATCGTGCCCCTCGTCGAACGTCCCGGGCTCGTCGACCAAGTAGCGGTCTGGGGCTTCGCCGAGGGGGGCATCTCAATCCCGGGCAAACGCTGAAATCGCGAACGGCCTGGATCCGCGAGCGGATGAACATCGATCGCGTGCCGATCGTGCTCGTCGCTCTCGATGACGCCGGCCCAATGGTCGGCACTGCTTCCCTTCTGTTCGACGATCTCGAGGGCGATCCGCGCAACCCGTGGCTCGCCAGCTATCAGATGGCGTGCCCTTGAGCGACGCGAGTATCGCGGCGAACATATCCAAGTGATGGACAAGGCGCTGTAGTCTTCGGAGCGCGGACCTCCAGGTCCGCTCATGACTCATGATGCGGATCTGGAGGTCCGCGCTCCGATGAAGAGGGAAGTCTTATGCCGGACGACTTGCATTATCTGTCGCTCGACGAGGTCGCCCGGCGCCTGAGGGCGCGCAAGCTTTCGTCGGTCGAAGCGACCGAGGCGATGCTCGATCGCATCGGCAAGCTCGATCCCAAGCTCAAGAGCTACGCCACCGTCACGCCTGAGCACGCGCTGGCCGACGCCAAGCGCCTCGATGCCGAAACCGCTGCCGGCAAGTCGCGCGGGCCTCTGCATGGCGTTCCCATCGCGATCAAGGATCTCTGCGACACCGAAGGCGTGCCGACCGCCGCTGGCATGGCGATCCGGCGCGGCCATGTGCCGGCCAAGGACGCGACAGTGGTGACCCGGCTGAAGCATGCGGGCGCGGTGATCCTGGGCAAGCTGCAGATGACCGAGGGCGCCTACGGCTTGCATCATCCATCGGTCGATCCGCCGGTGAACCCGTTCAACGCCGTCTACTGGACCGGTGTCTCCTCCTCGGGCTCGGGCGTGGCGACCGCGGCGGGCCTCTGCTTTGCCTCGCTGGGCTCCGATACCGGCGGCTCGATCCGCTTTCCCTCGACGATGAATGGCCTCAGCGGCCTCAAGCCGACCTGGGGTCGCGTCAGCCGCGCCGGAGTCTTTCCGCTCGCCGAATCGCTCGACCATGTCGGGCCGATGTGCCGCA
The DNA here is from genome assembly GCA_009377525.1 of Rhodospirillales bacterium. Classification (GTDB taxonomy): domain Bacteria; phylum Pseudomonadota; class Alphaproteobacteria; order Reyranellales; family Reyranellaceae; genus Reyranella. Next base: position 33,783 of record WHTW01000017.1, on the reverse strand, counting down.
GCGCGCTGGATGCCGCCATTGTCCTCGGCATCATCGCCGGTGCCGATCCCGACGATCCGACCGCCGCGCCGCAACCCGTGCCGGACTATGCCGCGGCGACCGGCGCCGGGGTGAAGGGCAAGCGGGTAGGGGTGCCCAAAAACCTGATCGGTGCCGATGCCGACTGCCAACGCGCGCTCGACGGTGCGTCGGCGGCGCTGCGGCGGCAGGGCGCGCAGCTGGTCGACGTCACGCTGCCGGACCTCGACGAGGCGGCGGTGCAATGGCTGGCGCAGTGCGGCGTCGAGGCGGCACTGGCACATGAGGCGACATTTCCGTCGCGGCGCGCCGAATACGGCGCCGAGTTCGCGGCCCTGCTCGACCTTGGCCGCGGTCTTTCAGGCCTTGAGCTCAGCCGCCTGCAGCTCACGCGCGCGCGTGTGACCGGCGAGATCGATCTGCTCCTCGCGTCGATCGATCTGCTGCTGCTGCCGGCCATGGCGGTGGCCGCACCGTCGCTGGCAGCCATGAAGGCGCGCACGCCTCAGACCATCGCCTCCCGGCTGCGCTATACCGCGCCCATCGACATGAGTGGCCATCCGACGCTCACCCTGCCGGGCGGCATGACGGCCGACGGCGTTCCGGTCGGCTTCCAGATCGTCGGCCGCGCCTTCGACGAGGCCGGGATTCTGGGCGCCGGTCATGCCTTCCAGCAGGTCACCGACTGGCATGCGAGACGTCCGCCGCTGTAGCTTGAGCGATCGTTGCATGGACGGTGAAAGCTCGATGGGGTACGATCAGGGGTCCCCCTGAAAGTTGCTGACATTGCGCTCCATGACGGCTGGTCCATGAACATCTTCCGCAATATGCGGCTCAAGCCCAGCATTCTGACGTCGTTCGTGGTGCTCACCGTCCCCGTTTTCTTCACCATCATCGCCGTCACATATATCTCGAACGACCGCATCGCCCGGGCCAATGCCCAGGAGCTGGTCGAGCGCTTCCGCAACGAGGCGATCGACAACATCCAGGACGACTTCAATCCCATCAAGTCGCTGGCCCGCTCGGCCGCGGCGATCGGCGACGAATTCCCCGACTTCTACGCGTCCAGTCGCTGCTTCAAGTATTTCCAGACCATCCTGGTGCACAGTCCCAAGATCGTCAGCGCCTATGTCGGCCTGCAAGACGGCAGCTTCCGCCAGACGCGCCGCATCGACCCCGAAGTGAAGGTCCAGGACAAGCTGCCGCCAAAGGGCTCGCGCTATGCCTACCGCTGGATCGTCCCCAAGGCAGGCGAGCGGACTCTCGACCATTTCCTTTATCTGGGCGCCGACCTCAAGGAGCTGGGCTCGAGCGAACAGCCCACCGCCTACGATCCGCGCAGCCGGCTATGGTACCGCAGTGCCGCCGAGGCGCGCACGGAGATGATCTCCGATCCCGACGTCTTTGCGACATTGGGCCTGATCGGGTTCACGGTGGCCGCGCCGTTTTATTCAAGTGGCAAGCTGCAGGGCGTGGCGGCGATCGACATGACGCTGACCGGGCTCGGCGAGTATCTCGCCGAGCGCAAGATCAGTCCCGGCACGGTGAGCTACATGCTCGACCATCAGGGCCGGGTGATCGCGGCTTCGGACCTGTCCAAGACCTACGCCAACGTGGCCGGCAAGCTCGAGCTGCTGCACGTCACCGCGCTCGACAATGCTCTGCCGGCTTTCGCCTACAGCGCCCGCGCGCGCGGCAGCGAGGGCGTATACACCTTCACGCATGGCGGCAAGGACTATGTCGCGAGTCTGGCGACCATGCCGGCCGAGTTCGGCAAGAAATGGCAGCTTTTCATCATCACGCCGCTCGCCGACTTCACCAGCGGGTTCCAGGCCAACAACATCCGGCTGGCTATTTTCGGCCTGATGGCGATGGCCCTGCAGGTCGTCGTCATCTTCTTCCTGACCGGCGTGGTCTCCTCGCCGCTCGAGAAGCTCGCCTTCAAGGTCGGCAAGATCCAGGAACTGGGCACCGAGCACCTGCCGTCGGTGAATTCGCCGATCCGCGAGATCTCGGTGCTGTCCAAGGCGATCGACACGCTCGACGCCGCGGTCAAGTCGTTCTCCGCCTTCGTGCCGATCGGCCTGGTGACGCAGCTCCTGCATTCGGAGCAGAAGCTGGAGCTGGGCGGCCATAGCCGCTTCCTCACCATCTTCTTCTCCGACCTCGAAGGCTTCTCGACGATGTCCGAGGAGGTGCCGTCGCAGGAGCTGCTGCTGCGCGTGTCGGCCTATCTCGAGCTGGTGACCAAGACCGTCAACCAGGAGCACGGCACCATCGACAAGTTCATCGGCGACGGCGTGATGGCCTTCTGGGGCGCGCCGGCGCTGCTCGACGACCATGCCTGGCGGTCGTGCGTGGCGGCGATGCGCATCCAGCGCGGCATGGATGCGCTGAACGAGCGTTGGCACGCCGAGGAGCTGAAGCCGCTCAACGTCCGCATCGGCATTCACAGCGATGCCGTCCTGGTGGGCAACATCGGCTCCAAGGAGCGCATGAGCTACACCGTGATGGGTGACGGCGTGAACGTCGCGGCCCGCCTGGAGGGCACCAACAAGGAGTTCCATACCCGCATCCTCATCAGCCATTCGGTGTTCAAGGAGGCGGGCGAGCGGCTGTGCGTGCGGCCGATCGACGACGTCACGGTCAAGGGGCGGCGCGCCAAGGTGCCGATCTACGAGCTGATGGGTGTCTACGGCGCCGACGATCCCGGCCTGGAGCCCGGTCCCGAGACCCAGCGGCTGTGCAAGTTGACGCGGCTCGCCTATGAGGCTCTGGTCAAGGAAGACTACGCTTTGGCATCGCGCCGCTACCGCGAGATACTGGCGGAGTTTCCCGACGATCCGGTTGCGTCGACGTTAGTCAAACGGCTTGTCACGGCATAGAGCGATTCCCGATTTGATGGAACCGCGAGCGGTTCCATCAAATCGGGAATGCGCGCACTGGGGTTAGTTGTTGCAGCAGGCATATTCCGTTCGGCTGATTCCAGCCGAACGGAATATGCTCTAGGAGAGATTGCCGTCCGTCCGAAGGGCATTGGTGGGGACTGTGCCCGGGAAGTGTGTGCTTTGGGGGTAACTGACGTGTCGAAGCCTAGACTGGTGCCGGACGCCAAGGCCGAGCTGGTGCTCGCGGCCTTGCGACCGAGCGAGTATACCGCGGCCCTGATCCAGGTGCTGCAGGCGAAGTCTGCCACGGTGCGGGGCGGCAAGGTGCTCGAGATCGGTTCGGGCAGCGGCGTCGTGCTGGCGGCGCTGGGCGAGCTGGGCGCGGCCTCGCTCTGCGGCATCGACATCGAAGAGGATGCTGTCACCTCGGGCATGCTGCTGCTGGCCGAGCTTGGCCACGGCGAGACGGCGGAGCTCTACCTCGGCGACATGTGGCTGCCGGTCGCCGGGCGCCGCTTCGACCTGATCGTGGCCAACCTGCCGCACTTTCCCATGGAGCGCAGCGATGTGCCCGGCCGCCTGCCGAGCTGGAGCGCCGGCGGCAGCAACGGCCGCGTCCTGCTCGATCCCTTCCTCGAGGGGCTGGATGCGCACCTGGCCGCCGATGGGCGCGCGATCATCACCCACAACGCCTTCGTCGACCTCGACTGCTCGCGCGAGCTCCTGGCCAGGCACGGCCTGGCACTCAGCATGGCGCTCACCACCCTGGTCTACATTCCCGACGACAAGCTTTCGCGCATGACCGCGAGCGTGCTCGCCGCCCAGGACGGCCGCACCATCCACCGCTACGGACCCTACGCGTTCGGCGAGATGCACATCGTCGAGATCGCACGACATGGGGCTGTGAGTTGATGCGCGCACACCTCATCCTGAGGAGCATCGCGAAGCGATGCGTCTCGAAGGATGGGCAACAGACAAGGTGCTCGTTCCCACCCTTCGAGACGCACGCCTTCGGCGTGCTCCTCAGGGTGAGGCTGTTCCGCGTGGTCGCGGTGTTCGCAGCTTTGTTCGCTTTCTCCCCCGCTCACGCCGAACCACCCGATGCCGCCCTGGCCGAGCTGCTCAGCCAAGCGCGCGCCGAGGTGCCGGCAGCCTGCACGCAGCCCGATGTCGACCGGCTGATCAAGATCCTGTGCGCCAAGAAGATCCGCATCGGCGTGCGCGACTACTATCCGCTGTTTGCCGAACGCAAGGGCGACAGGCGAGAGGGCTACGAGGTCGACGTGGCGCTGGCGATCGGCCGCATGCTGGGCGTCGATGTCGACTTCGTGCGCGTCAACGCCGCCACCCGCATCCCGCTGCTGGCCGAGGACCGCATCGACCTCATCATCGCCACGATGGGCCACAACACCCAGCGCGACGGCCAGGTGCGCTTCATCCGCCCGCATTACTACCGGTCGGAGACGACCGTCGTCGGTCCGCGCGAGCTTCCCGTGGCCAGCATGCTCGACCTGCCCGGCCGCACCGTGTGCGTCACCGTCGGCAACGGCTCGAACGCCGAGCTGGTGTCACAGGGCGCCCGCCTGATGCTGTTCGACGAGGCCGGCGTGCTGCCCGACCGGCTGAAAGACCAGACCTGCACGCTGGCCGCCCAGGACGACAGCTTCTTCGCCAAGTACTTCGCCGACGCGGACTTCAACGCCCGCTACTTCCAGAAGTTCGGCTTCGCCCAGGTGCCGTGGGGAATGGCGGTGGCGCGCCAGGGCAGCGCCGAGCTCGCGCGCGCTCTCGAGCTGATTACCCAGGTCTTCCATCGCGACGGCCTGTTCATCGACATCGGCCGCCTGCATAGCATCCGGCTGGGCTTCCTTCGCCAGCAGCAGGAGGTCTGGCGCACGCCCGAGTGCAACACCGATGCCGGCTCCACCAACCCCAGCTGCATCCTGCCGCCGCTCAACATAGCGCTCCAGCCGACCAGCTTCGCGCCTGACGTGACCCGCTTCGAGCGCTGGGTCGATGCCTGCACCGGCATCGATCTCGCTTTGCCGATGCTCAAGACGGCGCCGGCCTGGTCGCTGTTCAAGGACGGCGTCGTCTACTCGCTGGTCCTGATCGCCGGTGCGCTCGCCGCGACCCTGGCCTTCGCGCTCGTGCTGGGCGCGGCCATGGGCTCGCGCTCGTTTCTGCTGCGCTGGCCGGCGCGCCTGTTCACGGTGGCGCTGCAGTCCTCGCCCATCGTGCTGACCCTGGTGATCGCCGCGACCATCGCCCATGGCCTGTTCGCGCTGTCGACCGCGACGGTGCTGGGCGCGGCCATCGCCGCCCTGGGGCTGGCCAACGGCAGCAATGCCGGCCAGGCGATCGGCGAAGCGATGTGGAGCCTGCGCGCCGAAGGCATGCAAAGCGGGCTGTTCGGCCGCGCGCTCAGCCGCGCGGCGACGCAGATCGTGGCCTTCCTGATCAACGCCGCCAAGGGCACGCCGGTCGCGAGCTTCATCGGCGCGCCCGAGCTCCTGAGCTCGCTCACCGACATCACCTCGTTCTCGAGCGGCCGGGTGACGACCTACAGCATCCTGCTGATCTTCTACACCGCCGTGGTGCTGGTCGTGGTCTGGCTGTGCGGCAAGCTCAAGCAGATCCTCGAGCATCGGCAGGCTGCGGCATGAACGAGCTGATGGAGCTCCTGTCGGGCGACTTCCTGCCGAAGTTCCTGGCCGGCATGGCGATCAACTTCCAGATCGCCGCCATCGCCCTCGTCATCGGCCTGGCGCTCGGCCTGCTGCTGGCGGCGGGCCGGCTGAGCGGTGGCGTGGCAGCGGCCATCGCGGTCTCGATCATCGCCCTGATGCGCGCGGCGCCGACCTTCGTCGTCATGTTCTTCCTGCTGAACGCCATCCCGCGCAACGCCACCCTGTTCGGTACGCCTTTTGCGTTGTCGGGCGTCATGACGGTGGCGCTGTCGCTCGTGCCCTATTCGGCGGCCTACGTTGCCGATGCCGGTGTCGACAGCATCCGGCACCTGCGCGCCGGAGCGACGCAGGGTGCGCTGCTGTTCTTCCCCAACCTCACCCGCGCGTTCCTCGTGATGGTGATGTCGTCGAGCGTCGGCGCGGCGATCGGCGTCACCGAGGGCATCACGGTCATCCTGCGCCAGGCCGAGCAGCTCCCCAGCTTCGACGACCGGCTGGTGCTGTTCGCCATCGGCATCGTGCTGTTCGGCATTCCGCTGCAGGCGGGCTTCATGGTAATGAGCCTGTTCCAGAGGCGCTTCGGCCGCTCCACGGTGGAAGAGGAAGCCAGTGCTTGAAGCCGGCAGAAGCCTTCACAGCTGTCGCCCCGCTATGTTGGCAACGGCATCCAGGCCCGGGCGTTCATGGCTTATGAATCGAGCCGTTGCGATCACATGGAGGTCTTGATGCCGTCAGTCCGATGGTTCTGCGCAGTCCTCATGATGGGCTGCCTGATGTCGCTTCCCGCCCATGCGCAGACTGCCAAGGCGGCATTGAAGGATGCCCGAGGCAAGGAGGTCGGTCAGGTCCAGTTGATTCAGACCCCGCACGGCGTTCTCCTGAAGATGGCGCTGAAGGGGGCGCCACCGGGCGAGCGCGCCTTCCATATCCACGCGGTTGGCAAGTGCGAGCCGCCGTTCACCAGCGCGGGGCCGCATTTCAATCCCGCCAACCACAAGCACGGCATGGAAGCCAAGGAGGGCGCCCATGCCGGCGACATGCCGAACCTGCACATTCCGGCCAACGGCGAACTTGTCATCGAGATCGCCAATCCGATGATCTCGCTGGCCAAGGGCCAGCCCAACTCGCTGTTCGATGCCGACGGCTCGGCGATCGTCATCCATGCCGGCGCCGACGACTACAAGAGCGATCCCGCCGGCAATGCCGGCGACAGGATCATCTGCGGCGTCGTTAGCGAGTAGCGCGACAGCGCCCAGGGCGTGCCAGGTCAGCCTTCTTCCTGGAGGGCTCCCTCGCGCCATCGGCAAGTTCGCTCCCGACCATGACCAGCGCTTCGAGGCCTTGCGCTGGAGCTGTTCGACAATCACAAATTCAACGGCAGCTATGCGCCGCACCGGTTCTTGATGACGCCCGAGCCGGCAGCCGAGACCGGGTTCGATATCGAGGCGCAATTCCCGGCCATCCATGCCTGGCGCCGGCGCCTTGTCGCGCTGCCGGGTTCGTGCCGCCCTGGGAGCTGAGAACGTCGGCAATTCGGTGCTGCCCGTCAGGTAGTCGTTAGTCATAAGTCGAGGCGGCGCGAAATGCCGATGGCCTCCAGGAAGGCCTCGTCGTGACTGATCACGAGGAGGGCCCCATCATAGGCGCGCAGTCCCGCCTCGACCGCCTCGATCGATTCAAGGTCCAGATTGTTGGTCGGCTCATCGAGGATCAGGAGCTGCGGCGGCGCCACGCCGAGGACGCAGGCGAGGGCCGCGCGCAACAATTGCCCGCCGCTCAGGCTTCCCACGACCTGCAGCGCGGCGTCGGCCCGAAACATGAAGCGGGCGAGGCCGGCGCGGCAGGCATTCTCGTCAGCCTCAGGGTTCAGACGCCGGAAGTTGTCGCGGATCGACGTCGACGGATCGAGCAGGCCGACCTGCTGGTCGAGCATGGCCCAGTCGGCCATCAGGCGCACCGTTCCCGTCCACGGCGTCAGGCGCCCGGTGACGAGCGCGAGCAGGGTCGTCTTGCCAGAACCGTTCGGCCCGGTGACGGCGATGCGTTCCGGGCCGGTGATGGTGAAAGAGAGGTCGCGGATCACCGACCGGTCGTCGTAGCCGGCGCTTGCCGTATCGATCTTCAGGACCGTCCTGCCGGCCGGCAGTCCCGTCGACGGCACGACCACCGTCAACGGCTGCAGGACTTCGATGCGCTCGCGGGCTGCCGCGGCATCGTCGAGCGCCTGCGCGCGGCGTCGGTCGGCCAGCCGGGCATTGCTGGCGCTGGTGGCCTCGCTGCGGTTCCTGAGCGTGTTCAGCTGGATGCGCGGGATGTCGCCTTTGGCGCGCTTTCTTTGGCCGGCGCGATCCTTGCGCGTCTTCCGTTCGGCCGTCGCCTGCGCGCGCTCGGCGACCTCGGCCACGCGCCTCTCGGCGTCGACGAGGTCGTGCCGCACCGCCGCCAGCTCGAGTGCCTTGCGCTCGCGGTAGTGGCTGAAATTGCCGCCGTACCGCGTGGCGCCGAGCCCGCTCAGCTCGACGATCGCGTCGAGCGTCTCGAGCAGCTCGCGGTCATGGCTGACGACGATCGCGCCAGTGCGCCAGTCGGCCAGGAGGTCGATGACCGCCCGTCGTCCGTCACGGTCGAGATTGTTGGTCGGCTCGTCCAGCAGGATGAAGTCGGGCTCGCTGAAGACCAGCGCCGCCAGCCCCATTCGCGTGCGTTGCCCGCCTGACAACGTCGACAACGGCGTCTCAGGTTCCGCCTGCAGGCCGAGCCGGCCGAGGGCGGCCATCATCCGGCTCTCGAGCGTCCAGTCGGCGTGCGCAAGCTCCTCGGCATCGGCATCGCCACGGTCGGCGCGTTCAAGCAAGGCGAGCGCCTCGCTCGCGCCGAGCAGGTCGGCCACCGTGTGGTGCGGATCGGCCTGCACGGTCTGGCGCAGCATGCCGAGCGTGCCCGTGATCGACACCTCGCCCGACTGCGCCGGAAGGTCGCCGGCGATGAGGCGCAGCAGCGTACTCTTGCCCACGCCGTTGCGTCCGACGAGGCCGGTACGTTCGCTGCCGAAGCTGAGATCGAGATTGGAGAGGACGGGCCGGCCGTCAGGCGTCGACCAGGCGAGATTGGAGAGCGTGATTGAAGCAGGCATGAAGACGGATTTCCCCGAGAGCAAGGTGTTGGTTTGCCGTCGGCTGGAAATCCATCGCTGCACATCCTGTTGGCCTTGGAACGGCCGCGAACGTAGGCTCGCAGGCCGCGATATTCAAGACGAGCGAGGGAGAAAACGTCGATGGCCAAGCCTCTGCGCCTGGGTGTCGCCTATGATTTCCGCAATCCGCCTGAATCGAGCCTGAGCCACCAGGCCCTCTATGCCGCGATCATGGACCAGGTGGCGTGGCTCGACGGGCTCGGGCTCGACCTCGTCTGGTTCACCGAGCATCACTTCGTCGACGACGGCTACCTGCCGTCGTGGATCCCTGTCGCCGCGGCCATGGCCGCCCGCACCCGGCGCGTGCGCTTCTCCTGCGACGTCTGCCTGCTGCCTTTCAACCATCCGCTGAGGCTCGCCGAGGATCTTGCGGTGCTCGACAACATCAGCGGCGGGCGCGTGGAGATCGGCGTGGGGATGGGCTACGCACCGCACGAGTTCAGGGGCTTCGGCCTGCCGGTATCGCGCCGCGTGTCGCTGACCGACGAGGGGCTAGACGTGCTGAGGCGCGCCTTTACCGGCGAGACGTTCAGCTATGCCGGCAAGCGCTACAATTTCTCGGATGTGAAGATCACGCCGGGCTATGTGCAGCCCGGCGGACCGCCGCTCTGGGTGGCGGCGATGTCGGAAGCGGGCGCGCTGCGCGCCGCGCGGGTCGGCGCCAATTTGTTGCCGCAGGGACCGCGCCGCCAGTCGCTCGATCCCTGGCTGGCGAAGCTCGAGGCGGAAGGCCGCGATCCGTCCAGCCACCGCATCGGCATCATCAAGTCCTGCCTGGTCACCGACGATCGCGAGCTCGACTGGGCCAAGGTGCGGGTGGCCGAGCGGCGGCGCATGGATATCTACCATCGCTTCCGGGAGGAAGCCGGAGGCCACGGCGGCGTGCAGGGCATCGTCGAGGCCGATCGCATTCCGCAGACCTGGGTGGTGGGCGATGTCGAGCACTGCGTGAAGGAGCTCGCCGCTTTCATCCGCGAGTACGGGTTCACCGATATTGTCACCTGGGCGGTGCCGCCGGGCCTGCGCCCCGACGACACCAAAGCGAGCCTCGAACGCTTCGCGCGCGAGGTGGCGCCGCGTCTCAGGGCGATGTTCGGCGCGCCCTGACCGACCGCAGCCGGCCGGCTATGCCGGCTGCGCCACCGGCCGCTGCGAGGGGAAAGGCGGAAACAGCAGGGCGATCGCCATGGCGCCGAGCCCGATGCCGAACGAGCCGATGTAGAGCCAGCCGTAGCTGCCGGTGGTGTCGTAGATCCAGCCGCCGACCGCCGGGCCGAGCGCCATGCCGAGGCTGGAGAACACGGTCGAGGCACCGAGAATCGTACCCATGATGCGCATCGGAAAGTACTCGCGCGCGATCACGGCATAGAGCGGCATGATCCCGCCGTAGATCAGGCCGAACACCGCCGCCACGGCATAGAACTCGCCGAGCTGGCGCACGAAGAAGTAGGCGCCGGCGCCCAGCGCCTGGGCGAACAGGCCGATCACCAGCACGCGCTTGGCGCCGAAGCGGTCGCCGGCCAGGCCGAACAGGATGCGGCCGCCGAGCCCGGCGAGGCCCTCGACGCTGTAGATGGTGACCGCGGCCATCATCGGCAGGCCGCAGGCGATGGCGTAGCTCACGGTGTGGAAGATCGGCCCGGAATGCGTGGCGCAGCAGCAGAAGTAGGTGATCGACAGCACCCAGAACTGCGGCGAGCGCAGCGCCTGGCCTGCGGTCATGGCGGGATCGGCGGCGCCCATCATGACGCCCGGCGCGACCGCGACGCGCTCGCGCTCGTCGGGCGCCTCGGGCGGCCGCCGCACCAGGAAGGCCGCCGGCACCAGCAGCACCCAGGCCACGATGGCGATCGTGAACTGGGCGGTGCGCCAGTCGTAATTGGTGATCAGCCAGCTCGCGAAGGGCGAGACGGTCATGGGCGCCACGCCCATGCCGGCCGAGACCAGCGAGACGGCGAGGCTGCGATGCTTCTCGAACCATCCCGTGATCGTGCTTATGGTCGGAATGAAGACGGCGCCCGCGGCGCCGCCGACGAGGATGCCGTAGACGAGCTGGAACTCGAGCAGGCTCTGGGCCCGGCTGGCCAGCCACAGGCCGAGGCCCAGCAACAACCCGCCACTCAGCACCACGATGCGCGGACCGAAGCGGTCGGTCAGCGCGCCCCAGCCGAACGAGGCCACGCCCATGACGAGGAACACGATGGTCATGGCGCTCGAGACGCCGGTGCGCGACCAGCCGGTCGCGGCCGCCATCGGCTGCAGGAAGACCGCCAGGGAAAAGACGGCACCGATCGCCACGCATCCCAACAGCGCGCCGGCGGCGACGATGATCCAACCGTAGTAGACTTTCATCGACGGCTCCTCACGAGGGGGTCAGTGTATACTTAACCATTGGGTTAAGCGATTGCAACCCGTCCTTTCAGCCTGGAAGACGAACGACGACATCGAGAAGATACAGGCTCGCCGGATTTATTTTCGGAATAGACTGGGCCGTTATGTCGAATGCCACGCTGATCGGGACACTGCTTCCCCTCGCGCTGTCGGCCGGCCTTGCCGCCTGCGCCGGGGCTTCAGGCGCGCCGGCGCCGTGGCAGAAGGCCGGCGCGACCGACGCCACCATCGCCGCCGACACGGCGCAGTGCCGCACCACCGCCCAGCAGCAGGCCGCGCGGCTCTATCCCTTTGGGTCCAGCAATCCGACGTTGGGCGGCGCCGGGATGGTGGCGGCACAGCAGCAGGCCGACATCGATCGCAGCAGCGCCGAGCTTCAGTTCTTCAACGGTTGCATGGAAGGCCGCGGCTACACGCGCGCCAAGCCCGGGAACTAGAGGCGTGGACTCAAGTTCTTCCGGACCGCGCGCATCCTGCGCGCCTCATGATCATGAGCGCGCAGGATGCGCGCGGTCCGGAAGAGCATGAGCCGCTAAGCCTCGCCGTAGTGGACGCGCCGATAGGCGCGTGACGGGATGAGATCGTCGGTATGGATGTCCCACACCGTGCCGATGTTCGCCGCCTGGTGCTCGCGGAACAACGGCGCGAAGCGGCCCATCTCGGTCACGGCGGCGCCGCGCAGGCCGAAGCCCGTCGCCACGCCGGCGAGATCGCCGCGGCCATGCATGGCCTCGGCGGGATCGACCCCGTTGGCGCGGAACTTGTGGAACTCCGCGCCGTAGCCGCCGTCGTTCATCACCGAGATCAGCATGCGGATGCCCTGGCGGCGGATCGTCTCCAGCTCCTGGATGTGCATCAGCAGGCTGCCGTCGCCTTCGATCAGCATGACCTTGCCGTCATCGCGCGCCGCGGCGATGCCGACGGCCGCCGGCAGGCCCGAGCCGATGGCGCCGAATTCGTTGACCACGTGATACTTGTCGGCCGGCCGGCCCTTCATGTGCGTCATGGCGATGCTGAAATAGTGGCCGCCGCCGACCACGATGTCCCAGTCCTTGGGAATCGCCTGGTCGAGCTCGACGATCGCCTTGCGGGGGTCGACCGTGTTGGGCTGGACCTGGAACTCCTTGGAGTCGGGCGAATCGCCCGCGATCTGCTGGGCCATGTCGCCGTTGCGGAAGCCGGTGCGTGAGATGCCGCGCGCCTTCAGGCGTGCGGTGATCGCCTCGGCGGCGGCCTTGGCGTCGGCGCGCACATGCAGGTCGGCGGTGCGCAAGCCCTGCCACAGGCCGCGCGGATTGACGTCGATCTGCACGGTGCGGGCGCCGGGATTGAGATAGCCGCCCTCGGTCGTGTAATGGCCGAGCCCCGCGCCGACGCCGATCACCAGGTCGGCCTCGGCGAAGCGCTCGCGCGCGAAGTCGCTGGCGAAGGAGCCGGCGATGTCGAGCGTCCAGGGATTGCCGTCAAACAACCCCTTGCCCAGGAGCGACGTCGCCAGCAGGGCGCCCGACTGCTCGGCCAGCGCCTCCAGCGCCTGGCGTGCGCTGGAGCGGATGACGCCGCGGCCGGCCAGCACGACCGGCTTCTCGGCCTCGGCGATCAGGTCGACGACGCGGTCGACCATGGCGGGATCGGGCAGCGGCCGCTGCGCCATCGGCACCAGCTCGGACGAGGGCGTGTAGTCGGTGAGATGCGGCCACGCCTGCTTCTGCAGGTCCATCGGGACCGAGAGCACCGCCGGCTTGCGCTCGGCCTGCGCCACCTGGAAGGCTTCGCGCACGCTGTCGAGCACGCGGTCGACGTGCTTCACCCCGACATAGTGCGCGCCGCAGGCCAGTGCCAACGGCGCCATGTCGATCTGCTGGATGTACCACGAGGCGGCGAGCGGCGAATCGCCCGCGAACACCACCAGCGGCGTGTTGCTGCGCGCCGAGATGGTGAGCGCCGTCATGATCTGGGTGAAGCCCGGCCCGCAGGTCGTCGAGGCCACGCCGACCTTGCCGGTGGCGCGGGCGTAGCCGTCGGCCATGGCGACGGCGCAGTGCTCGTGGCGCGCATGCACAACCTTCATGCCGGGCAGCCTCGACATCGCCACCGACCAGTACATGTTGGCGTCACCCATCAGGGTGAACAGCACTTCCACGCCCTCGGCCGCAAAGGCGCGGGCCAGCATGTCGGTCACCTGCAGCTTGCTCATCTCGGTGTCTCCCTTTTTTCGAAGAGGCTGCGCAGCCACGACAGGAATGCGCGCCACATGAGGTTGCCCGCGTTCAACTCGGCGGCGGGTGGCGTTGGCGGTGTCTCCGTCGCCGCAGCAGCAGCGTCAGGCGCCGCCGGCCGTCGCTCGGCCACCAGCCTGGCGAGATTGGTCGAGAATTCGCCGAGCAGGGCGCGCGCGACATGCGCGCCGCCGGCATTGGCGAAGGTTTCCAGCGGCCCGCTGACGCTGAAGGTGCCGTCGATGGCGAGCTCGGTCGTTTCCTTGCCGCTGACCTTGACGGTCCCCGAGGCGAGCGCGCGCGAGGCGCCACGACCGTCGATGCCGCGTCCCTCGATGGTGCAGGTGCGCTGGGCGTGATCGAAGGCCAGCGTCGCCTCGCCACGAAACACCGCCACGGTCGGCCCGAATTTGACGCGGACCGAGCCGCGCCACGGCCCGTCGCCCCCATCTTGCGACTGGGTCTCGGGCGAGAGCGTGGCGGCGGGAATGCACGAGGCGACCAGCGCCGGGTCGCTCAGCAGCGGCCAGGCCTCATCGGCCGGCAGCGCAATCGTCGTGGTCTCGCTCAATGCCACCATGGTTATGCGGCGAGCCGCCGCTGGATCTCGTCCTGCATGATGGTGGTGCGCCAGTGGATGCGCGGCTCGTCGGGCGGATGGCCACCGCAAGCCTTGTGCAGGCCGCAGCGATTGTCCCAGATCACGATATCGCCGACTCGCCACTTGTGCTGGTACTGCGCCGGGGTCGAGATCATGTAGGGCGTCAGCTCCCTGACCAGCGCGTCGCTGTCGGCCTCGCTCAGACCCTGGATGCGCACGATGTGATGGGGATTGGCATAGAGCGAGGTACGGCCCGTCTCCTCGTGCACGCGCACGATGGGATAGACGGCCGGCGGCCGCTGCCGGTCCTCCGGTTCCAGGAGTTCGTGCCCCTCGCGCTTCCTGCCGCCATAGATGTATTCGGCACTGAGCCCGGCGATGCGCTGTTTCAGGCTGTCGGGCAGCGCCTCGTAGGCCTCGTACATGCTGGCGAACGCCGTGTCGCCGCCGGTCGAGGGAATGGCGATGCCATGGAGCTGCGTGCCCTTGCAGATCTCGTTGTCCCACGGCGAATCGGTGTGCCAATGGCCGCCGCGATTGTAGATCGCCTGGTTGACCTGACCGTCAGCCATCCTGGTGCCGACGCCCATGACCGTGAGCTCGGCATGCTCGGGGTCGCGCGTCTTGCGCACGCGATGCGGCTTCAGCCGGCCGAAGCGGCGCGAATAGGCAAGGAACTCCTCCTTGGCGAGGGTCTGGTCGCGCACCACCATCACGACGCTGTCGAGCCAGGTCCGGTAGAGCGTGTTCCACTGGTCGTCGTCCAGCGAACGCACGTCGACGCCGGTGACCAGGGCGCCGATCTTGGGATGAGGCCGTTCGATCTGCATGGGCGAAGTCTACGCCCGCCAAGACGCTGGTAAAGCCTCGCCGATTCGCCCAGCATTGCCGGCAACAAGGACGGGAGGAAAACGTGCCTCGCATCGCGGCTCCTGTTTTCGCATGACCACGCGCGCGTCCCTTCGGGAGAACGGTGAGGCCATGCGCCGTCGCCTGTTCGGCGATGATGACGGCGCACCCGCGATCATGCGCACGCTCAACAGCGAGGCGAGCTACGGCGCGATCTGGAGCCGGCCGGGCCTCGCCATCGAGGACCGCATGGTCTGCGCGCTCGCCGCCCTGGGCGCCGTGCAGCGCCTGAAAAAGCTTCGCCGTCATGGCGTGGCGGCGCTCGATCTCGGCCTGTCGGCGCGGGCGATCGTCGAGATCCTGATCCAGATCGGCATCTACGCCGGCTTCGCGGCATCGGAGGAGGCGGTCGAAGCCGCGGCTGCGGCGTTCGCCGAACGCGGCGTGGCGATGCCGGAAGAGACTGCGCGCGAGGACTCAGCCGAGGCGCTGAGCGACCGTGGTCGCAAGCTGATGGAGCAGCTGCATGGCGATCGTGCCGCCGAGGGTTACGCCGCGCCCGGCAATGCCGTGACCGGCGCGCTCTATCCCTTGGCCATCCAGTACGGCTACGGCGAGATCTGGTCTCGCCCGGGCCTCGACCTCAGGCGGCGGGCCCTCGTCGCCGTGGCCGCCTTCACGGCGCTCAAGCTCGACGGCCAGGTCAAGAAGTTCGGCCAGTCGGCGCTCAGCATGGGGCTGAGCCGCACCGAGGTGATCGAGGCGGTGATCCAGACCGCACCGTTCAGCGGCTTTGCCCCGGCGCTGAACGCGCTGGGCGGGCTCAGCGAGGTGTTGGACGACCCAGCGAGGAGGAATCGATGACTCACCATGCCCCGGAGTTCAGGCATCCCGACGAGATGGAGTGGGAAATCGGCCGATTCAGGAACGTCACCAAGTTCCTGTTCCATCCGACGCCCGAACGGCCGACCGTGCCCAATGCCGGCCTCCTGCGCTACGAGCCGGGCGCGGGCTTTCCCTTGCACAGGCACGACTTCGCCCAGGTCTGGTACATCATCGACGGCGAGTTCCAGATGGGCGGCAAGACCTACGGCCCCGGCACGCTGGCCTACATGGAAGACCCGCACTACGAGCACGAGATGCGCACCGAGACCGGCGGCACGGTGCTGTTCGTGCAGTATCCCGGTCCGACCACCGGCGCCCGGCCGATCTACGACGGGCGAATGAACCTCAAGCAGGCGCCTCAGCCCGAGCAGCTCGACCTCGAGCACTGAGGCCACCGAGTGCGTTGCCGGTGCCGCACCCTCGGTCGAGGGCGGGCTGGCCCTGATTGCCGACGGCCCGCTGGAAGGCACCATCCTCGATGTCGATCTTTCCGGGCAGCCCAGCTATGCGATGTGTCGGGCGCTCCGCGACAAGGGCGTGCCATTCCTGTTCCTGAGTGCTGGGGGCAACCAACATCCGCTCACGCCCCGGGAGTTCCGCGCGGCGCCCCACCTCGCGATGCCCTTCGAGCCGTCGCAGCTCAAATCCGTCCTTCAAACCTTGATCGGCGCGCCGACCGTCGCGCCGGACGGCACGACGTTCGGCAATGCCATCCTCGACATGCTGGGCCCGGCGGAGCGCTGCGTCCTCGCGCCCTCCCTCGAACGGGTGGCGTTGCGTACGGGCGAGCGTCTCGAGCCGCCGGGCCAGCCGACCGCATATGTCTACTTTCCCGTCGAAGGATTGATCTCGATGTTTACCGGAGCCACGGCCGGCACGCGCATCGAGATTGCGACCGTCGGCAGCGACGGCATGATCGGGCAGGGTGTGCTGCTGGGCGACCTGACGGCAGGCGAGGCCCTCGTGCAGGCCGCCGGCAGCGCCTGGCGCATCGCCTCGGGCACGCTGCAACGACTGGCGGAACTCCATCCTGCTCTTCGCCACCATTTGCTGGCCCATATCGGCTTGGCGCTCCGCCAGGTCATGGACGCCGCGTCCTACGGTGGCCGCGCAACGATCGTCGAGCGGCTGGCGCGTTGGCTGGTTCAGGCCGCGCACCGCCTGAACTCGCGCCGGCTCGCGATCACCCATGACTCGCTGGCCGAGATCCTGGGCGTGCGGCGACCGAGTGTCACCACGGCTCTGCAGGCGCTGGAAGGCCGGCATCTGATCCACTCGACGCGGCGGGCCATCGTGGTGCTCGACCCGCGAGGCTTGGCCGCGCGGCGCTGAGCTGATCGTGCGGTCCGCAAGCCGATAAAACGCGCGCCGCATGCAACGCCGGGCGCATCCGTGGCATTAGCTGTCCATGAGGAACCTGCAAGCACACCAGGCGGTGCTGCGCGAATTGGCCTTGCTGCGCGCCCTTGGCGTCAGTCTTCGAACCACCCGTCCGCGCCCCGTCAAGCGCACTCAATCCTTGTTGCTAGCGCGCCGGCAGGTGCTGCCTGCGACCCAGCCGCCGGTCGGCGGATCTCCCGTTGCCGCGGCGCCGGATGCGTGGCTGAGGCAGGACCGGTCTCGCGACTGAGCAGTCCCGTCAGGTTGCCGGCCCCGCGACGCTGAGGCGTACGCTGTGCGGCGGCTCGCCGTCGGCGACGAACCAGCCCTGCTCGATCGCCCGCCGCACGGCCGCCTCGCCGACCTCATCGCCCAAGCCCAGTCGCTGGGCGATGTCGCGCACGGTCACCCAATGGCAAGGCCTGCCGCGGGTCACACGCACAAGGTCCTCGCGCATGGCGCGCGCTGCCCGGTCCGTTTCGTCAGCTCGGTCGCCCATGACCTTGAAGGAATGCCGCGGCGCCCCACCGGGTTGCCGCCAAGGTGGCTTCGACCGCAAGGTCGCCGCGCCGGCTCTCGACCTGGCCGCGCGCCAGCAGGACGGTCGGCTTGTCGGGCGCCAGCGCCACGGCGCGGTTGAGATCGGCCATGGCGCGGCCGAGGTCGCCGAGCTGGCCGAAGGCGTCGCCGCGGCTCACCAGTATCTCGACATTGTCGGGCTCGATCACCAGCACCTTGTCGGAGTCCTCGATGGCGCGGTTTGCGTGCCACCAGCAGCACGCCACGACCGAGGAAGGCGAGCGACGACTTCGGATCGGCCTTGATCGCTGCGGTGTAGTCTTCCAGCGCCCTGTCGGTCTGCCCGCTGGTGTCGAGCGCCACGGCGCGCCGGTAGAGCGCGAGCGAATCGGGGTTGCCGGGGTCGATCAGCCGGTCGTAGCGCCGCACCACCTCGATATAGTCCTCGCCGGCCAGCGCCTTGTCGCCGAGCGCGGTGCGCGCGATGCCGCGCGTCAGCCGCGCCAGCGCGATCCCGTCGGGCTTGAGCCGGCGGCTCGGCAACGCCCTGGAGCAGGCGGCGCCGCGGCTTTGGGCGTCGGCCTGCGTCGGAAACAGGCCCGACACGCGGTCGGTGTAGGCCTGCCTGGTCGCCGCCTCGTCAGCGCCGGTGGCGGCCACCGGTGCGGTTGGCGGAGAAGCAGCAGGGGCGGGCGAGGGTGGCGGTGTCGCCGCTGCAGGGCCGGGCGATTGCGGGGCGGCCTGCTGCGGTGCCGGCGCTGGAGCGCGTGCGATGTGGTCGACGGCGAGATAGCCGATCGCCGCGACCAAGAGCACCACTGCAAAAATCAGGAACTTGCTGCCTGCCGACACCGGTGGCTCCCCCTGCCTCCGACGACAAAACCTGTAAACGGTCATGCGTCGTCGTTGCAGCAGGCACATACCGGGCGGCTGATTTCAGGCGGACGGTATGTGCTCTACAATGCCGCTCATGTTTTGCGTGCCGAGCGCGTCATACTGAACCGGGTGCAAGGGACTGCCTTCTTGATCGTTACGTCCTTTCCCCGAGCGATCCGCGAGATCGAGCACACGACGATCCCGCTGAAGGACGGCACGCGGCTGGCCGCCCGCATCTGGCTGCCCGAGGATGCCGAGGCTGACCCGGTGCCCGCGCTGCTGGAATATCTGCCCTATCGCAAGCATGACGGCACGCGCGAGCGCGATGCGCTCACTCATCCGTACCTGGCCGGGCACGGTTACGCCGCCGTGCGGGTCGACATCCGCGGCAGCGGCGAGTCCGAGGGCCTGCTCACGGATGAGTACAGCCAAGCCGAGCTCGACGATGCGCTGGAGGTGATCGCCTGGCTCGCCAGCCAGCCGTGGTGCAGCGGCGCGGTCGGCATGTTCGGCATCTCCTGGGGCGGCTTCAACGCCTTGCAGGTCGCGGCCCTGCAGCCGCCGGCGCTCAAGGCCATCGTGACATTGTGCTCGACCGACGACCGTTACGCCGACGACGTGCATTACATGGGCGGCGCCAAGCTCGCCTCGGCCGACCTCGGCTGGGGCGGCTTCTTCTTCGCCGACATGTGCCATCCGCCCGATCCCCTTTTGGTCGGCGAGCGCTGGCGCGAGATATGGCTAAAGCGGCTGGAGGGCGTGCCGCTGTTCCTCGAGCGCTGGCTGAAGCACCAGCGGCGCGACGCCTACTGGCGGCACGGCTCGGTGTGCGAGGATTTCAGCGCCATCCGTTGTCCTGTCTATGCCGTCGGCGGCTGGACCGATGGCTACACAAACGCCATTCCGCGCCTGCTCGAACATCTCGACGTGCCGCGCAAGGGCCTGATCGGCCCGTGGGCGCACGCCTATCCGCATTTCGCCAAGCCCGGCCCTCAGATCGGCTTCCTGCAGGAGATGCTGGGCTGGTGGGACCACTGGCTGAAGGGCAAGCCGACCGGCGTCATGGAAGAACCGATGCTGCGTGCCTGGATGACCGCGAGCCATCAGCCTGCATCGCATCATGAGACGCTGCCCGGACGCTGGGTGGCCGAGCCCGTCTGGCCGCCCAGCGATCGCAAGGCGCGTCGCCTGTTCCTGACCGACTCAGGTCTGGCGCCGGCGAGCACGCCGCTCGCGCCGCGCGATGTGCGCTCACCGCAGACGGTCGGCAGCGAGGGTGGTGAATGGTGCCCGTTCGGCCGCGGCCGCGATCAGCCGGGTGACCAGCGCCCCGACGACCTCCGCTCGCTGCTGATCGAGACGCCGCCGCTCGACGAGACCATCGAGATCCTGGGCGCGCCGGTCGTCACGCTCGATCTCGCCTGCGACAAGCCGGTCGCCAATCTGGTGGTCCGCCTGTGCGATGTGCATCCGTCGGGTGAATCGCTGCGCGTGAGCTTCGGCGTGCTGAACCTCGCGCATCGTGACAGCCATGCGACGCCATCGCCGCTGGTGCCCGGCGAGCGCTATCGCGTGCGCCTGCAGCTCAACGACTGCGGCGCCGCCTTTCCGGCCGGCCACCGCATCCGCCTCGCGCTCTCGACCGCCTATTGGCCGATGGTGTGGCCCGCACCGCACGACGCGACCGTGACGATCCACACCGGCATGCTCGACCTGCCGGCGCGGCCGTCCCGGCCGGAGGATGCGTCGCTGCCGTCCTTGCCGAGTGCCGAGACGGCGCCGCCGGCCCGTGACACGCTCGGGCTCGAGCTGGCCATGGAAGGCAAGTACCACCTCGACATCAAGGACGATGATCCGACCAGCGCCGTCGCCGAGATGCGGCGGGTCGAGACCAGGCGGCGTGGCGACTGGCAGGTGCGCTTCGAAACCCGGCTGCGCCTCGCCTGCACGGCCGACGCCTTTCGCCTGCAGGCGAGCCTGAGCGCCCGCGAGGGCGACAAGGATGTCTGTCAGCGCGAATGGGACTGCGCGATTGCCCGAGACCTGATGTGACTGAACGACGTCAGCGTACCAGCGAGTTGAGCCAGCGCCCGAAATCATCGAATGGGCTGGAGCCGCGTGCGGTACCCCGTGTCCGCGTGCGTTGAGCCGTGCGCTGCGGCGGTGGCGGCGCCACCTGGGGTGCGGGATCCTGGCGAAGCTGCTCCAGGAGCTCGCGGTCGACCTCGCCGGTCTGCAGTTGGCGTCTGCTCTGCTGGTAGCTCATGACGGCGCCGGCGGTCATGCGCCCGGCGACGCCGTCGGCCGGCCCGGGATTGAAGCCGAAGCCTTGCAGTCGCCTCTGGACTTCCCGCACCTCGTCGGCACCCAGCGGCTGGGGCGCGGGCAGCGCCACTGCGCTCGACGGAGCAGGCACCGGCGCCGGCGTGGTCGGCGCGGCGTCGGGCAGGACGGTTGGCTGGGCGGCGGCCACCCTGACAGCCGGCGCCGGTTCGGCCGGCGCGGCCGCGACGGCCGGCGGGGGGGCGACAGGTGGGGCGATGGGCGGAGCAAGCGAGGCGATGCCGAGCGCGATCAGCGCGCCGACGGCGACGCCGGCGGTCAACATCTGCTGGCGCCGGCGCGCACGATCGTAGGCCCTCATGGCCTCGCGTCGTTCCTGCGCCGCAGCGGTCAAGCCGCCGGCCGACTGGCGCGCCACCCGCTCGCCGAGCTTGCGCGAGAAATCGGCCATCACGTCGATGAACAGGGCGTCGTTGGCCGGCGCTTTGCTGCGGCGACCACCATGCGGCCGGACTTTGCGCCACCATGAATCTATCGTGCCATCGCCCGGCATGATCGCACCTCGTCGCCTGCTGCAAATACGATATCCGGGCAGGCCCATAGCGTGACCAATCGGGGACCAAACGTCATGACCGGACACAGCCACGCCATCCACAAGCACCACATCCATCACGGCTGGAACAACGCCTTCCCGCCGCGGCTGGCCATCGCGCCCGGCGACAGCGTGAGTTTCGCGACGGCCGACGCCTCGGGCGGCCAGCTCAACCGGGCCTCGACCGTGGCCGACGTGGCCAAGCTCGATTTCGGCTTGGTCAACCCGGTCACCGGCCCGGTATTCGTCGATGGCGCCGAGCGCGGCGATGCCCTGAAGGTGACGGTGCTCTCCTTCACGCCCTCAGGCTGGGGCTGGACCGCCAACATCCCGGGCTTCGGCCTGCTCGCCGACCAGTTCCCCGGGGCGGCACTGCATCACTGGAGCTATGACGCCAGCCTCAAGTCCGCGATGTACGGCCCGGCCTGCACAGCATCGTCCCGCCGCGCAACGTCGGCGGCAACATGGACGTGCGCGACATCGCCGAGGGCACCGAGCTCTGGCTGCCGATCGAGGTCCTGGGTGCGCTGTTCTCGGTCGGCGATACCCACGCCGCGCAAGGCGATGGCGAGGTCTGCGGCACGGCGATCGAAAGCCCGATCGACGTCGCGCTCAAGTTCGACCTGGTGAAGGGCGCCAACCTCAGGACGCCGCGCTTCGCGACGCCCGGTCCGGTCGCCCGACATCTCGACGGCAAGGGCTACGAGGTCACCACCGGCATCGGCCCCGACCTGATGGAGGGGGCGCGCATGGCCGTCTCGGGCATGATCGACCTGCTAGAGCGGCTTCTGATCAGATGGAACCGCTCTGGCGGTTCCATCTGATCGGAAACGCGTTGTGTCGATAGGAATGCCAAAGGGCATTATCCGTCCGGCTGATTTCAGCCGGACGGATAATGCTCTAGGCCGCCGTTTCGGCTATTCGGCGGTCGACGCCTACATGCTCTGCAGCGTCTGCGCCGACCTGCGCATCAGCTCGGTCGTCGACATGCCGAACTGGGTGGTGTCGCTCTACTTCCCGCGGATCGTCCTGGAATAGGGCACAATCCGTCCAGCTGACCGGATTCCGCTCCAGTCGCGCGACGGTCGCATCGCTGCACAGCCCACAGCCCAACCGTGCTATGATGCCAGCGATTGCTAAATCTAAATGAAGGGTGGGGGATGGTTTCCCGCAGAGTTGTGTTTGGCGGTGGGCTGGCCAGCCTGGCATTGGCCGGTTGTGGTGGGCAGCAGCCCGTCGCGAGGCGCGGCGGAGATGTCTATATCGATCACCCGCCGTCGGGGCCGACGGGACTGGATGCCGTGATCGACATCAGCCATGGCGTCAAGGTGAGCGACTTCGCCTCGGTCCGCCGCAGCGGCATCCTGGGCGTCATTCACAAGGCGACCGAGGGCGGCGACTGGACCGATCCGTCCTTCGCCGACCGCCGGCCGCAGGCCGAGCAGGCGGGCCTGCTGTGGGGCGCCTATCACTTCGGCACGCGGCAGTATTCCGGCGCCCAGCAGGCGCAGTTGTTCCTGTCGGTCGTGCGGCCCGCGCCCTCGACGGTGATCGCGCTCGACCTCGAGCCCAACGACGGCAACCCGCGCAACACCATGACGCTCGCGCAGGCCGAGGCCTTCGTGCTGACCGTGCAGCAGGCGACCGGCCGCCTGCCGCTGCTCTATACCCATCCGCAGTGGGCCAACGGCCAGGTCTACGGCCGTCGCCGGCTGAGCCTCGGCCAGCCCATTCAGCCGGGCTCGCTGCTGGCGCGTTGCGACCTGTGGCTTGCCGACTATCGCGAGAATCCGGAAATCCCGTATGCATGGGCCGACCGTGGCTGGAAGCTCTGGCAGTACGCCGCCAACCAGACCGAAGCCGACGTCGCCTACGGCTCGCAGGCCCGCGCGGTGGCCGGCGTCACCCATGCCGATCGCAACCTGTTCGCCGGCGATACCACCGGGCTCTACCGGTTCTGGAACAGCCGAGCCCGCTCGTAGCGCGACCCTTCTGGCGAAACGGGGCATCGCAACCTGTGACAAGTTGGCCGCGGTCGCGTCGGCTGAAACCTTCTGGGAATCCAGGCGTTGTAGGCCCCAGGAGCGGTAGCAGCGTGGTGTCCCAAGCTCTTGATGCCGAGGATATCGTTCAGGTTGCCTTGAGGGCCCTGGACGGCCGTCCCGACGGCGACCCAACGACATTGGACGACCTGCCGACGGCCCTCTACGTGACCGATCGGGCGGGGGTGATCACCTGGTACAACCGGGCATGCGTCGACTTTGCCGGCCGCACGCCGGTGGCCAACCAGGACCGCTGGTGCGTGGCCTGGAAGCTCATGACCAACGACGGCGCGCCGCTGCCGCACGACCAGTGCCCGATGGCGGCGGCGATCAAGGAACAGCGCTCGATCCGCGGCGTTACGGCCATCGCCGAGCGTCCGGACGGTCGGCGGGTGGCCTTCCAGCCCTATCCGACGCCTTTGTTCGACGCCTCGGGCGAGTTCACCGGCGCCGTCAACCTCCTGGTCGACATCACCGCGGCGCGTCGGCGGGACGAGTTCCTGGCCCACGCACGGCGCTGCCGCAGGCTCTCCCGCACCATCAACGATCCCGGGACCATCGCGGCGCTGCAGCGCATGGCCGAGGAGTACGAGGTGACCGCCGCGGAGCTCGCCGCCTCGGCCTAGAGCGGATTCCGATCAGATGGAACCGCGAGCGGTTCCATCTGATCGGAATCGCGCGCACTGGGGTTAGTTGTTGCAACAGGCACATTCCGTTCGGCTGATTCCAGCCGAACGGAATGTGCTCTAGCCGGCCAGTTTAGCCGTTGCCGGTAAACCGCAGGATGGCATCGATGATGCTTTCGACGGGACCGCCCAGCAGCCAGCCGATCACATTCAGGTTCTGCCCGAGCTGGGCGCCGACGATCGGCAAAACAAAAATCAGGCCGATGATGATCATCATGCCGTAGGGCTCAAGGCCGGCCAGCAGCCGGGCGAGCACGTCCGGCAGCAGGCCGACGGCGACGCGGCCGCCGTCGAGCGGCGGCAACGGGATCATGTTGAAGACCGCCAGCACGACGTTGATGACGATGGCGTTCTCGAGATTGAGCAGCGTCCATTGCCGGGCGGCGGCCGGCAGGAAGCCGACGGCGTGGGCCAGCAGCGCCGCCGCGATCGCCAGCAGGATGTTGATGCCCGGTCCCGCCGCCGCGACCAGCACCATGTCGCGCCGCGGGTGTTTGAGCGCGCGGAAATTGACCGGCACGGGCTTGGCGTAGCCGAACAGGAAGGGCGAATGCAGGAACAGCAGCAGGCCGGGCAGCAGGATGGTGCCGAACGGATCGACGTGCTTCAGCGGATTGAAGCTGACGCGGCCCAGCCGCCAGGCGGTGTCGTCGCCGCGGAGATGCGCCACGAAGCCGTGGCTCGCCTCGTGCAGGGTGATCGCCAGTAGCACGGGCAGCACCCATGTCGAGGCGGTGTAGAGGGTGCTCGCGAGTTGCTGGTCCATGGACTCTTCTACTGAGGCACGACGACGATGAACAGGGCGTCGGCAGCGCCGGCGTGTCATCCTGCCGGCGGCGACCCTGGAGGCCCTGCATGCTTTCGGCCCGCGAGCGTCACTTCATCGACACGCGACGGATCGGCCATCTGGCGACCGCCGATGCGAGTGCGGCGCCGCATGTCGTGCCGGTCTGTTTCGGGCTGGTGGACGACACGCTCTACATCACCATCGACCGCAAGCCCAAGCGCGCGAGCGGCCGGCCGCTGAAGCGGCTGAGCAACATCCTGGAAAACCCGCAGGCGGCCATCGTCTTCGACCACTATGACGAGGACTGGCGGCGGCTCGCCTGGGTCATGCTGCGCGGGCGGGTGGAGATCCTGGCCGACGGTCCCGAGCACGGCCGGGCCCAGGCGCTGTTGCAGGCGCGCTATCAGCAGCTCGCCGCCATGCAGATCGCGGAGCTGCCCGTCATCGCCATCCGCATCGAGCGGGTGGCGAGCTGGGGCGACCTCGGCGATTGACGACAGGGCCGCGACGCCCGGTCGCTTTGCCGCCTCCGGCCTGGATCGATATCGTCGCCAACAGCCCACCTTCCAGCGCCCTGTGCTTGATCCGGGGACGTCTGGGCGGCGTCTACCGTATCCATCCAATGCATGAGCGCGTGCCCGGCGCGCTTGTCCGGCGTCCCGTCGCTTTTCTCGGCGGGGGCATGCTCCTTCGATTTTCGCTCCCGGGCGGTCACCTTCACCGGTTCCCTCGCGCCGAGCGGCCAAGGCAGGTGACCCGATGCGCAAAGTCTTTCATGGTCTGTTGGCTGCCGCTGCGGCGGCCCTATTGTTTGTGCTGCCCGCCGTCTTGCTACCAGTATGGGCGGCGGCCGACCCCGGACAATTCGTCAAAAATGTGACCGGCCAACTTGCCGACATCGCCAGGACCAAGAGTGGCGCCAGCCGAGATGCCGCCGTCCGCGAGGTGCTGCGCAACAATTTCGATCTGGCCCATATGGCGCGCGTGGCGCTGGGGACCCATTGGACCGCGGCCAGCGAGCCGCTGCGGGCACGCTTTCTGGCGGCCCTGGAAGCCGCGGAGGCGCGTGCCTACGGCGAACGACTGGCCAAGCTCGCGGCCTCCGATGTCACCATCGACCAGGTCGACGCGCGGCCCAACGGCGTGTCGATGGTCAAAGCCGTTCTCACGCGGGCCAACGGCCAGACCGTCCGGATCGAATGGGAAGTGCACGACAATGGCCGCGGCGCGCGCATCGCCGACCTCAAGGTCGCCGGCATCAGCATGTCCCGGATCAAGCGGTCGGAGTTCAATCTCCATATTCAGAGCAACGGCGGCCAGGTCGAGCCGCTGGTCAAGGAACTGGAAGCACGCGCCGTCCGCTGAGCCGGATCAGCGGTGCGGGCGGATGTCGTTGTTGACCGTCCGGTCGCCCGCCACCCAGCGCCGCAGCGTCTCGTGTGCCGTCGCGCGCTGATGGGTGGCGATCTCGCCGGCGTCGGGCGGGTCGGAAGTGAACTCGACCAGCAGCCCGTCCGGATCCTGGACATAGATCGACTTGCAGTAGCCGTGGTCGACTTCACGCACCTTGCGGCTCGCACTCTCGAGGCGCTGCTTGATCCGATCCTGCGTCTCGCTCGTGACGGCGAGTGCGATATGGACGAACGTCGGCTGCTTCTTCGCCTGGTAGGCGGCGGCTGCCTCGGGATCGGCGAAATTGAAGAAGGCCAGCGCCCCGCCGTCGCCGATGCCGTAGAAGGCGTGGCTGTAGCTCATCCGCCGCCCGGGGAACTCCGGGAACTCGGCCTCCTCGATCCAGGCGGCCAGCAGCGGCAGGCCGACGATGTCCTCGTAGAAGTGGCGCGTCCGCTCCTGGTCGGCGCAGACATAGGCGTTGTGATGCAGTCGCAATGGCAAGGCAGGATTGCTCATCGGGCTTCTCCTCTTCCTCACAGCAGGCAGACGAAGTCCTCGAACTTACCCGATGCCGTGCGTAAAAGCTCGGCCGGGAAGGCGAGGTCGATGCGGAATCCCTGGCCGAACTTGGCCTGGGCCCAGTCGACGATGCCGCGCACCTCCCCGTCGGTGAGCGTCCGCGCGGCCTGCAGGCGCACCTCGATGCGGTCGGGATGGGTTTGCGCGAACTGGTATTGCCGGATCGGCGCCAGCGCCAGAAGCTTGCCGATGTCGTCCGACGACAGGAGCGGCCAGCGCTCGCCCCCGGCCGTGCGCAGCATGTTCTGCCGCCGGCCCAGGATGCGGCGGATCACCGGCAGGTCGCGGCCGCACGGGCAGGGGGCGCCCACCTCGGCATGATCGCCGACGTCGTAGCGCAGCAGCGGCATCGCGAGATTGTGCAGGGGCGTGACGATCACCCGCCCGATCTCGCCGGGCGCGCAGGGCTTGCCGGCGGGGTCGAGGATCTCGACCAGGGCCGTCTCGGACTGCAGGTGATAGTGGTCCGTGTCCGGACACTGCAGGGCGAGGTAGCCCGCCTCGCGCGTGCTGTAGGTGTCGACGACCGGCGCGCCCCACTCGGCGCGGCAGAGCTGGCGCAGGCCGGGCGCCAAGATCTCCGAGATCGTCAGCACCTGCCGCAGCCGTTTGGGTCGCAGACCGGTCTCGGCGCTGCGCCGGATCAGGCGGTCGAGCATCGTGGGATGCGTCAACAGATAGTCGGGCTCCTCGCGGCAGAGCCATTCGAGCTGGTCGTCGACCGGCGTCGTGATGTTGAGGCTGACGCACGGGCCGGTCCGGAAGATGTCCGCGGTCGAGAAGCCCCAATTCTCGAGGCGCTCACCGTCGGGATGGGGCGCCTTGCCTGGCGTCGATTCGCGAATGGCGGCGAGCTTCCCCGAGAAGTCGCGGCCGTGCCAGAGATGCTCGCGCACCGTCACCGCGCTCCACATCAGCAGCCACAGGTCGCTGCGCACGGCATGGATCGGCTTGCCGGTCGATCCCGAGGTGTAGACTTCCGTGAGCTCGCCATGTCCATCGGGCAGGGCGTGGCTCAGCAGGTCGTCACCGGCCCGCTGCACGTCCTGGCGCGTCAGCAGCGGCAGCTCGCGCCAGCCCTGCCAGAACGCCTCGCCGTCGGCGTCGGCAAGCTCGCTGAGGCGGTGGCGATAGAACGGCACGTGCCGTGTGGCATGGTCGAGCAGGCGCTTGAGCTGCGCTTGCTGGCCGTCACGCAGTCGATCGGCCGGCCACCACTCAGTGCGTTCGAGCTGGAAGAGCAGCGAGAGGGTCGCCATGCCGCGGCCCGAAACCGCGGCGGGCCAGGCGATGTCGGGAAGTGCGCTGTCGAACGGCAGGATCATGCCCGCAGAATGCAGCGGATTGCGGCGGCGTAAAGCCGGCCGTTCTTGCGAATGATTCCGGCTTGCGCCGGTCACAGCAAAGCCACCACCAGCCGAAGTCGTTCCACCGCATCATCGGTGCGGAACGTGTGAACAAGCAAACGGAACACGGCGGGCGTCGTGTGCGTTATTGCCCCGGCGATCAAACAGGAGGCTGCAATGTCGATAGCCAAAAAGGCTGGACTGCTCATCGGTGTGATCGGCGTTGCCGCGACGGTGGCGACGACGGCCGAGGGCGGTGAAGGCGGCCGCGGCAAGCGCTGGCGTGGCTCGCCGGTCTTCATCGTCGAGCAGCCCGTTCGCATCGTGCGGCCGCGGCCGGTGTATGTCGCGCCGCCGCCCGTGATCTATGCCCCGGCGCCCGTCTACTACGAGCCGGTGTACCCGCGTTACGACCGCTACGATCGCTATCCGTCCGGCCCGAGCCTCAACATCAACATTCCGCTGCGCTAAGGCACATTCTGTCCGGCTGGAATCAGCCGGATAGAATGTGCCCTGGCAGCAACGACCGATGGCCGCCGCCTGCAAGGGCGGCGGCCTTTCGTTTGCGCGGTCACACTGTCCCGTCACACCGTGAGGTACTGGTGCACGATGCGCTCGTCGGCCTTGAGATCGGCGGGCGTGCCGGTGAAGCACACTTCGCCCTTCTCCAAAATGTAGACGCGATCGGCGAGCGCCATCACGAACTGCAGGTTCTGCTCGGCCAGCACGATCGACAGCCCGGTCGCCTTGAGCTCGGCCACGCGCTGCTGCAGCAGCTCGACGATCAGCGGCGCCAGCCCTTCCGAAGGCTCGTCGAGCAGCAGGAGCTCGGGGTTGCCCATCAGGGTGCGGGCGATGGTCAGCATCTGCTGCTGGCCGCCCGACAGCACGCCGCCGCGCCGGTCGCGGATCTCGGCGAGGTCGGGGAACAGCGCGAACACCTGCTCCTCGCTCCAGGTCGTCTTGCCGCCGGCGCCGGTGCGTCGCGCGATGTCGAGGTTCTCCCATACCGACAGCTCGGGGAAGATGCGCCGATCCTCCGGCACGAAGCCGATGCCGAGGCGGCAGATGCGGTGCGGCCCCAGCCGCGCGATGTCGTGGTCCTTCCACATCACGTGGCCTTGCCGGGGCGGGGTGAGCCCCATGATCGAGCGCATGGTCGTGGTCTTGCCGACGCCGTTGCGCCCGATCAGCGCGATGCATTCGCCGGCATGTACTTCCAGCGACACGCCGAACAGCACCTGGCTCAGCCCGTAGGCGGTATGGATGCCGTCGACCTTGAGGTCAGCCCCAAGCTCAGACATGCCCGTGCTCCCCGAGATAGACGCGCCTGACCTCCGGGTCGTTGCGCACTGCATCGGGCGTGCCCGAGGCGATGATGACGCCGTGATGCAGCACCGAGATGCGCTCGGCGATGCCGAACACCACCGACATGTCGTGCTCGGTGAAGAGCAGCGTGAGCCCGCGTGCCTTCACGATATCGCGCACCGAGGCGATGGTCTCGCCGGTCTCCTGCGGCGACATGCCGGCCGTCGGCTCGTCGAGCAGCAGCAGGCGCGGCTGGGAGGCGAGCGCGATCGCAAGCTCGAGCTGCTTCTGCTTGCCGTAGCTGAGCTCGCCCGCGGTCTCCAGGGCCTCGGGCGCCAGGCCGACCAGCTCGAGCAGCTCCTGCGTGCCTTCGCGATGCAGCGAGCGGCCGGGCCGGAACAGGTTCCACTGCTGGCCTTCGTGCGCGATCAGCGCCACCTGGACGTTCTCGAACACGGTGAGGCGGGGATAGATGTTGATGCGCTGGAAGGAGCGGGCGATGCCCAGCCGCACGATCTTCTGCGGCGGCAGCCCGACCAGGTCGCGGCCCTCGAACGACACGCTGCCTTTGTCCGGGCGCAGATGGCCGGTGATCAGGTTGAAGAAGGTGGTCTTGCCGGCGCCGTTGGGACCGATCACCGCGTGGGTCTCGCCGGCCAGAAGCTCGAATGAGACGTCGCGCGTGGCGACGAAACCCGCGAACGACTTCCAAAGACCGCCGATGCTGAGCATGGCGGTCATGATCGTCCTCCGCGTGCCTTCACGCGTCTCACCAGGCCGATCAGCCCGTCGGGCAGCACCATCACGATCACCAGCAGGATCAGGCCCAGAACGGTCGGCCAGTAGGGCGTGTACTGGTTGGTGAAGGTCTGCAGGAGGTACAGCACAGCCGCGCCGATGATCGGCCCGACGAAGGAATGGATGCCGCCCAGCAGCACCATGATCAGCACCTGCGCCGATTCGGTCCAGAAGGCGTTCTCTATGTACATGCCGCGGTGGTACATGCCGAACAATGCGCCGGCGAGCCCGCCGAACGTGCCGGCCACGGTGAAGGCCGCCCAGCGCATGTGCCGCGTGTCGACGCCGATGAAGCCCGCGCGCACGCTGTTCTCGCGCACCGCCACCAGGGTGAGCCCGAACGCCGAGTGGCAGATCACCCACAGCGCGGCCACGCCCAGGCTCACCATCACCAGCGTGAAGTAGAAGTAGCCGACGTGATGGCTGATCATTTCCGGCATCTTGATGCCGGTGAAGCCGTCGTCGCCGCCGGTCACTTCCTTCCATTTGAAGGCGACGCCCCACACCAGCATGGCGAAGGCGAGCGTCAGCATGGCGAAGTAGATCCGCGTCAGCCGCACGCAGAAATAGCCCACCACCGCGGCCACCAGCCCGGCCAGCACCACCGCCGCCGGCAGGGCGAGCGCCAGCGGCCAGCCGTAGGTGGTGAGCAGGATGGCGCAGGCATAGCCGCCGATCGCGAAATAGGCGGCATGGCCGAACGAGATGTTGCCGGTGAAGCCGATGATGACGTTGAGGCTCAATGCGAACAGGACGTAGATCAGGACCTCGGTCGTGAGGTCGACGGCGTAGCGGCTGCCGGCGAGCGGCAGCAGCGCCAGCAGCAGCACGACGATCGCCGAGGCGATCAGGTGACGACGTTGCGGCATGGTCAGTGCCCCGTCTCGGGCCGGCCCAGAAGGCCCCACGGCCGGATGAGCAGCACCACCAGCATCAGCAGGTAGGGCAGCACGTCCTGCCAGTTGGGCGCCAGGACCGTGCCGAACTGCACGACGAAGCCGAAGGCGAGCGCCCCCAGGAAGCTGCCCCACATGTTGCCCAGCCCACCGATGATGACGATGATGAAGCACTCGTTGATGATGGTGGCGTCCATGCCCGGCACCAGGGCAATGCGCGGTGCCGCGAGCGCACCGCCGACGCCGGCCAGCGCCGAACCGGCGGTGAACACCGCCGCATAGACCATCGGCACGTTGACGCCCAGCGCCGCCAGCATCTCGCGGTCCTGGGTGGCGGCGCGCACGACGCGGCCCCAGCGCGTGCGGTCGACCACGAACCACATGGCGACGGCGATCAGCGGACCGACCATGCAGAGGAAGAGCTGGTACTGCGGCAGCATGACGAAGCCCAGGTTGACCGCGCCGCCCATCCCCGGCGGATAGCCGACCGAGTACTGGTCGGTGCCCCAGATCATCTTCGCCGCATCGCTCATCAAGAGCACGAGCGCGAAGGTGAACAGGAGCTGCATCAAGTGCTCCTTGTCGTAGAGACGGCGCAGCAGTAGCCGCTCGATCACCAGCGCGATCACCGCCAGCGCCGCCGCCGACGCCAGCACGCCGACGAAGAACGGCGCGCCCCAGGTCTTGGCCACGGTGAAGGTGATGTAGGCGCCGAACATGTAGAACATGCCGTGCGCGAAATTGATCACCCGCAGCACGCCGAAGATCAGGTTCAGGCCGGAGGCGATGATGAACATGTTCATGGCGAGGGCGAGGCCATAGAACGCGTTCAGCGTGAAC
The DNA here is from genome assembly GCA_009377525.1 of Rhodospirillales bacterium. GTDB lineage: Bacteria > Pseudomonadota > Alphaproteobacteria > Reyranellales > Reyranellaceae > Reyranella. The sequence continues at coordinate 1,722 of WHTW01000017.1, read as the reverse complement.
ATCGTGAGGGTCATGAGGGGGATCCGTGTACAGGAGACGTCATGGATCTTCCGGACCGCGCGCATCCTGCGCGCTCATGATCATGAGCGCAGGGAGTCGAATCGACCTTCGGTCGATTCGGCGTGGAGGCTCGCGGTCCGGAAGAGCATGAATGACGCGCGATTTCGCCGTCGTCACTTCGGCTGGATGTACTCCGCCGGCTCCATCATGCGGTAGGCGCGGTCGGGCTTCTTGACCATCGGCCCCCAGAACTGGCCGATGTTGGCCTGGTGCGTCTTGGCGTCGATGGTGAGCTTGCCGACCGGCGTGCCGATCGTCAGTCCCTCGAGCGCCGCCGCGACCTTGTCGGGATCGGTCGACTTCGCCTTCTCCATCGCCGCGGCGGTATACATCACGCCGATATAGCCCAGCACCGCCCATTGCGGCGTCTCCGGGGTGTTGAGCTTCTTGGCGAGCCGCGCCTGGAACTCCTTGTGCGAGGGATCGTTGCCCTGGTACCAGAGCTCGTAGGTGTTGGAGATGACGTTGTCGGGATACTCGCCCTTCAGCTCGCCCGCGATCTCGTGGCTGCCGATCTCGCCGCCGGAGATCCACTTGATCTTGTTGAAGAAGCCGAGCGGGGCAGCCTGCTTGACCCACGACACGAAGTGCGGTCCCCACAAGCCTGAGAGGACACCGTCGCAGCCGGCGGCCATGACCTGCGGGATGAACGGGTTGAAGTCGGTGGCGCCGAGCTTCGGCTTCAGCGTCAGCACGACCTTGGCGTTGGGCGCATGCTTGGGCAGCGCCTTCAGGATGCCGGCCTCGAGGTCGTTGCCGTAGGCATAGTCGAGCTCGAGATGGCAGAGCTTGCTGAGTTTGTTCTTGCCGGCCAGCAACGCCATGGTGTCGCCTTCGAGGTCGGTGTTCGAGGCGGTGCGGAAGACGTACTTGTGCAGCTTGTCGGTCGTCATCTGGATGGTCTTGGGGATGGTCGAGATGTAGACGACCTTCTCCTGCTTGCTGACCTCCGACATGGCGAGCCCGACCGCCGAGGAGAGGCCGCCGAGGATGATGTCCGCCTTGTCCTTGGTGATGAGCTCCTTCATGGTCGAGGAGGCGGCCGACGGGTTCATCTTGTCGTCGCGCTCGATCGATTCGATCTTGCGGCCCATGATTCCGCCCTTGGCGTTCAGCTCCTCGATGGCGAGCTGGTGGCCCGCCATGGCCGGCACGCCGTAAACCGCGCCGCCGCCGGTGAGCGGATACATGGCGCCGATCTTGATCGGCGCCTGGGCATACGCCGTCCCGGCGCTGAGCGCGCCGACGGCAACGAGCATTGCAGTGTATTTCATGGTCGGTTCCTCCCGATTTGACCACAGACTTCTTTTACGCGGGTCGTGCGCAGCCTCGGGGCTGGCAACGGTAGAACAACTCAACGCACTCGGATAACGCTCTCTCCTTCGCCACTAGATCAATACGCGGCTGACTCGACAAGGAGATTGATGGCGGATTGCCGGCACCGGCCGGCCGGCGGCGCCTCGGGCGAGCAGCTGGCCGCTCTTGCGATCGGCGCTGCCCGGCGCGCCGGTCCTGGCCCGATCGGCGACAGTTTCGCTAGAGAGATTCGCGATATGATGGAACCGCGAGCGGTTCCATCATATCGCGAATGCGCGCACGGGGGATAGTTGTTGCAACGGGCACATTCCGTTCGGCTGATTCCAGCCGAACGGAATGTGCTCT
>WHTW01000179.1 GCA_009377525.1 Rhodospirillales bacterium | reverse complement strand
GTCCGCTAAAAGCTGCGGCGTGCGCTGGCTCTCGCCGTAGTCCTGGCCCAGCCAGTCGAGGACGTAATCAAGGCCGGCGTCCGCTAAAAGCTGCGGCGTGCGCTGGCTCTCGCCGTAGTCCTGGCCCAGCCAGTCGAGGACGTAATCAAGGCCGGCGTCCGCTAAAAGCTGCGGCGTGCGCTGGCTCTCGCCGTAGTCCTGGCCCAGCCAGCCCCTGGGCCGCACGCCCGCTGCCTTCTCGATGGCGGCGATTGCCTCGGCAATCTCGGCCTTCTCCTCGGCCTCGCTCATCCTCGACGTGATCATGCGGTTGGCCGAATGGCCGTGGGCGATGAACTCGTATTTGCGCTTCTTGAACTGCTCGATGAGATAGGGATAGCGCTCGGCCGCCAGCGCGTTCACGGCCACGCCGGCGCGCACCTGGTAGCGGTCGAGCACGTCGAGCACGCGGAAGATGCCGGTCCGGTTGCCGTACTCGCGCTGCGTCCAGGTGCGGTAGTCGGGCACGAAGCTGCCGAATTCGCCGGCATGCCGCGGATCGCGATGGCTCTTCTCGTCGGGGATGAGCTGCCAGTATTCGAGATGCAGCAAGACGAACCAGCCGACGCGCGCATTGCGCGGCCAGGTGAGCTTGGGCCGCATGGGGAAGGGCACGTAGTCGTACCAGGGATTGTCCATCCCAGGCTTGAGCGGCGGCGGGTTCTTGGGAACGGACGCGGTCATGTCACGCCTCCTTCCCGAGATGCTGCTGATAGGGTTTCAGGCCGTTGGCGACATACCAGTCGAGGATGTCCTCGGCGGTGCAGACCCAGGCATCCTTGTGCTGGCGGATATAGCCCAGCGCCCGGTCGAGATGCTTTAGCCTATGCGGCGCGCCCATCATGTAGGGATGGAGCGCAATGCACATGACGCGCCCGTTCTCGCTGCCCTCGCGATAGACCGTGTCGAAATGGTCGACGATCATCTGGGCGAATTCCTCGGCCTCGACCGGCTGGCGGTAGATCAGCGCGTCGTTGAGATCCATCGTGTAGGGCACGTGGATCAACGTGCCGTGCTTGGTGGCGAGCGGCGTCGGCTGGTCGTCGTGATAGAAGTCGCAGATGTATTCCAGGCCTGCCTGCTTCACGAGGTCGGGCGTGTTGAGCGTGTTGGAGATGGCGGGCGAGAACCAGCCGCGCAGCTTGCGGCCGGTGAGCCTGAGGTGCGTGGCCTTGCTGTGCTCGATGACCTCGCGCTCCTCCTGCTCGCTGTAGCCCCAGTGGTAACGCGTGTTGAAGTAGCCGTGGCTCATGTACTCCCAGCGCCGCGCCTCCATGGCCTCGAGGATCTCGGGATACATCTCGATCACCGACATCGACAGCGACACGGTGCAACGGATGCTGTGCTTGTCCAGGACCTCGAACATGCGCCACAGGCCGACGCGATTGCCGTAGTCGCGGCCGCCGTAGCCCAGCACGTCGGGATGCGGCATGCGCGGCCAGGGATTGCGCACCCGCACCTCGGCGGGGAGATATTCGTAGTGCTCTATGTTTGGGCACACCCACACCGCGACCCGCGCGCCGTTGGGCCAGGAAAGCTTCGGTCGCTCGACGACGGGGGAATAGCTGAACCGGGAGGGATCCCATTTTTTGGCTCTTGCTGTGGCATCCGAAGTGCATCATGCGCGTGAATGTGGTGCAACCGCTTGCGCATAAAGAACACCACGATCACAGTCATTCGCATGGCGGACCGCATCCGTTTTGTCTTGAACGATCAGCCGGTGGAAGTCGACGGACTTTCGCCGATGACGACGCTGCTCGACTGGCTGCGCGAGCATCGCGGGCTCAGGGGCACCAAGGAGGGCTGCGCTGAGGGCGACTGTGGCGCCTGCACGGTCGTGCTCGAGCGTGACGGAAGGCGCGAGGCGATGAATTCCTGCATCGCGCTCTTAGGACAGATCGACGGCCAGTCAGTGCGCACCGTCGAGGGCCTGAACGGTCCCCATGGTGCGCCGCACCCCGTGCAGACGGCGATGGCCGAGTCCGACGCCACGCAATGCGGCTTCTGCACGCCGGGCTTCGTGATGTCGGCCTATGCCTTTGCCGCGGGCGGCGAGAAGGCCGACCTCGACACCATCCATGATGCGCTGGCCGGCAATCTCTGCCGCTGCACCGGCTATCGGCCGATCGTCGAGGCGATGACCAGGGTGGCGGGACTGCCGATCGAACCTGCGACTGCGGCGCCGGATCGCGCCGCGTCGGCAACTTTCGGCGGCAGCTTTCATGCACCGCGCTCGCTGGCCGAGCTGCTGGCGCTACGCGCCAAGGACCGCGAAGCGCTGCTGCTCGCTGGCGCCACAGATCTCGGCCTTTTGGCCAGCCGGTTCCGCAAGCCGCCGGCGGCCGTCATTCATCTGGCACACGTGCCGGAGCTCACGGCCGTGACGGAGAGCGAGAAGGAGGTCACGATCGGCGCGGCCGCGAGCTATGCGCAAGCCATGCCGGCGCTGATCGCCAACTATCCGGCGCTCAGGACCTATCTGGCGCGATTGGGTTCGCGACAGATCCGCACCATGGGTACCTTGGGCGGCAATATCGGTACGGCCTCGCCGATCGGCGACATGCCGCCGGTGCTGGTCGCGCTCGAGGCGAGACTGAAACTCGCGTCGATCCGCGGCACGCGCGAGCTGATCGGTCGACGGCTCGGCGCCGTAGAGGCGGTCGAACACCTTCTGGTCATGGAAGCCGGCGCGGGCATAGTCGATATAGCCGGTGACGGCGAGGTCGAGAATGTCACCCTGCGGCGGCTTGATGCCCATGGCGCCGACCAGGACCAGATGGGAGAGATCGGCGGGTGCCATGCTGGCCATCTCGGCGGCGATCCAGCCGCCAAAGCCCGGGCCGACGAGGGCGGCGTCGTTGATCTTGAGGCCGCTCAACAGGCCGCGATGGATCACCGCGATGTCGCGCACGCTGCGCATCCAGTTTGGCCGCTCCGACCGGCTGTAGCCGGGATGATGCGGCACCAGCACGTCGTAGTGCGCCGCCAGGGCATCGTAGAAAGGCAGGCGGTCCAGCGTGCCGGTCTCATGGTGCAGTACCACGATGGACCGCGCCTTCTTGCCGGCCGGACCGGCGCGTTTCAGATGCAGCTTGGCGCCGCCCGCCTCGACCGTGGAGTCGGCCCAGCCCACTCCCGCCATTCCGGGTTTCCTTCCCTGTTGGAAAGGATCGTTGCAACCTGAACCTTGGGAGTCAAATTCCGGCTAGCGATGCTACGTTGCAGAGACTTGCAGGGTCACGCTCAGGCACAAGCCGATCTCGTACCTCTACATGGAATCCATGACCATGGCCTGCACCCGGTTTGGTTGACACGCAGTTAAGCTAATCCGACCTTCATCTCGAATTCCATAGGGCTGAGATAGCCGATCGTCGAGTGCCTGCGTTTGGCATTGTAAAATCGCTCGATTTAGTCGAACACGTCGGCCCTGGCCTCATCTCGTGTTCGATAGGTACGACGTGCCGTGCGCTCCATCTTCAGCGAAGAGAAGAAGCTCTCCATCGCGGCATTGTCCCAGACGTTGCCCGAGCGGCTCATCGAACAGGTGATGCCGTGATCGGCCATCAGCCGCTGGAACTGCTCGCTGGTGTACTGGGCGGATTCAAGCGGTCGTCGCAATGGATTGTTTGTTGGCCGCCTGAAGCAGCGCGTCAAGTGCTTCTGCAGGGGTTTTCCAGTTGAGGCTCTTGCGCGGCCTCGCGTTGAGAGCGGCCGCGACAGCGGCGATGACGACCGGCCTGTCTCAGCTGCTACCGATTAGGCCACGACAGCTTCGTGACGGGACAGAGTGAAGCCTTCGTAGTCCTTGCCGGCGACCTCGTCGCAGCGCCGCTTGTAGCGGTCGAAGCCGCCGACATAGGGCATGAACACGCGCGGCTTGCCGGGAATGTTGGCGCCCATGTACCAGGAATTGGCCAGCGGATAGAGCGTGCTGTAGGCGACCGTATTGACGTGGCTAACCCACTCGATCTCGGCCTGCAGGGTCGGTTCGATGCCGTCGAGGCCCTTGGCGCGCATGTGGGCAAGGCAGTCGGCGATCCAATCGACGTGCTGCTCGATGCTCGCGATCATCTGCGTCTTCACGCCGGGGCTGCCGGGGCCGGTGATCACGAACATGTTGGGAAAGCCCGCGACCATCAGGCCGAGGTAGGTGAGCGGCCCGCCGGCCCACTTGTCGGCCAGCACTGCGCCGTCGGTCGTGCGGATGTCGATCTCGCGCAACGCGCCGGTCATGGCATCGAAGCCGGTGGCGAAGACGATGGCGTCGAGCTCGACTTCCTGTTTTCCGGTGCGCAAGCCCGTCGGGGTGATCTCGCGGATCGGATCGCTGCGCACGTCGACCAGGGTGACGTTGTCGCAATTGTAGGTCTCGTAATAGCCGGTATCGAGGCAGAGCCGCTTGGTGCCGATCGGATGATCCTTGGGCGCCAGCAGCTCGGCCACCTTTTGGTCCTTCACGATGCCGCGGATCTTGTTGCGCGCGAACTCCGAGGCGGTGTCGTTGGCCTCCTTGTTCACCAGCAGGTCGGTGTAGGTATAGAGGTAGCTGATGCTACCGCCCTCCTGCCACTTCGACTCATAGGCGGCGTTGCGTTCCTCGGCCGAAACCTCCAGCGCCGATTTGGTCGGCTTCGGATAGCCGCCGATCGCGAAGGGCGTGTCGTAGCCGGCCCGCCGGCGGGCGGGATACTCGGCCTTGTGGCTGCGTTCGCGCGCCGGGTCCATCGGCGCATTGCGCGCCGGCAGGCTGAAATTGGCGGTGCGCTGGAAGACGGTGAGGTGCTTGGCCTGGCGGGCGATCAACGGGATCATCTGCACGCCGGACGAACCAGTGCCGATCACTCCGACCCGCAGCCCGGTGAAGTCCACGCCCTCATGCGGCCACAGGCCGGAGTGGTACCACTTGCCCTTGAAGTCATGGATGCCCTTGAAGTCGGGCACCCTCGGCGTCGAGAGATTGCCTGCGGCCATGACGCAGTAGCGGGCCCCGATTTCCTCACCCGTGTCCGTCCGCACGATCCACTCCCCGGCCTTGGAGTCGAACAACGCCGACGTGACGCGGGTGTTGAGCTGCACGTCGCGGCGGAGATCGAAACGGTCGGCGACGTGATTGATGTACTGCAGGATCTCCGGCTGGTTGCCGTAGCGTTCCGGCCATTTCCAGTCCTGCTGCAGATCGTCGGAGAAACTGTAGGAGTATTCGAGGCTCTCGACGTCGCAGCGCGCGCCGGGATAGCGGTTCCAGAACCAGGTGCCGCCGACCCCCGATCCCGCTTCGTAGGCGCGGACCCTGAGGCCCATGCCGCGCAGGCGATGGATGGCGTAAAGACCGGCAAGACCGCCGCCGACGATGACGACGTCGAGCTGGCGAGGAGCGGGACCGTGGGAGGCATCAGGCATGGCGGTTCTTCCCGGAAGGGTTTTGCTGTGCGAATAGCGGCGCAATCGCTGCGGAAGCGCGCAGAGTCAACCGTGTCGGGAAATTTGGCAAGAGTTAACCTCGGCACCAGCGGCGGGGTAGGCCGCCGCATTCTGGCGCAAGGCTGCGAGCGCGGTCACACGATCCGCGGGCAAACGCGCGACGCAGCCAAGCTTGCGGGCCAGCCGCCCGGTATCGAGGTGGTCGCCGCAGATCCGACCGACGCGGGCGCGTTGCGTACACAGAGGTGCCGGGCAGCAGGCCGTGGTCTTTTCGCTCGGCACCGCTCTCGGACGATTCGTCCTACTTGACCGACATCAAGTTGGGGACGACGATTAGTGCAAAAATGTGAGTAATATAATTGAACTCAATCAGTTGGGGAGGAATACATGATCACGCGTCGCCATGCGCTTGCCACGCTGGCTGCCGGCTCGCTCGCGGGTCCGTCCGTCCTGCAAGCCCAGTCGCCGACCACGTGGACCGCCTATACCTACGTGCCGGCCGCCACCATTGCACCGGCGAAGGTGTTCCAGGAGATCATCGCGCGGGTGTCGAAGGAAACCAACAATGGTTTCCAGATCAAGTATCACCTGGGTGGTTCGCTCTCGATCAAGGTCACCGACATCACGACGGCGGTGGGCGATAACGTCATCCAGCTCGGCGATGACGGATTCCAGCAGGGCAACGTGCCGATCACCGGCATCCTGCGCCTGCCCATGCTCATCACCAACGCCCAGGAGTTCGAGAAGGCGCTGGCGATCATGAAGCCTTATGTCGAACGCGCCTACGACAAGAAGGGCGCGACGCTGCTCGCCACCTACTATTTCCCCGTGCAGATCGCCTGGTCGAACAAGAAGCTGACCTCGCTGGAAGATCTCAAGGGCCAGAAGATCCGCGCCACCTCGCCGGAGCAGATCGAGTTCCTGAAGCGCTTTGGTGCCAACGGGCTGACGGTCGGTGCGCCCGAAGTCCCGTCGGCGTTGGAGCGTGGCGTGGTCGACGGCGTGCTGACAGCCAATGCCGGCGGCGGCAAGGTCTGGAAGGACCTGCTGAAGTATTGCTACGAGATCGGGCTGAACTTCTTCGAAGCCAACATCGTGGCCAACAAGGAGGCCTACGCCAAGCTGCCAGCCAACTATCGCGATTCGCTCACCAAGGCGGTGGTCGAGCTGGCGCCCAGGATGACGCAGATGATGGCCCAGGAGGAGGGCGAGGAAAAAGCCAAGCGCAAGGCTGAAGGCATGGTCCAGACCACGGCGACCCCCGACGAATACAAGCGCGGCGCCGAGCGCATGGCGAGCTATTGGGACGAATGGGCCAAGTCCAAGGGCGCGGAGACCCAGGAAGCATTGAAGAAGGTGCGCGAGGCGCTGGGCCGCTGATGTCGGCTCCGGCGGACGGCCGTCCGTTTGGCCCGATCGAGCGGATAAGCCTGTGGCTGTCTTCCGCCTGCATGATCGGCATGGTGCTGCTGATCCTGGCCGAGATCGTGCTGCGCGGGGCGTTCAACAGCACTACCGAGCATAGCGACGAGCTGGTCGGCTACCTGCTGGTCGGCCTGACGTTCCTGAGCCTCGCTCTGTGCCAGAGCGGCGGCGCCTTCCATCGCGTCGAACTCGTGCAGATGCGGCTCGGTCCGCGCGGCAAGGCGCTCTCGGCGCTGGTCTTCGACCTGCTTTCATTCGCCTATGTCGCGCTGACCGGCTGGTACTTCATTCTGTTCGTCATAAGCTCCTACCGCCGCGAGGCGATGGCCAGCACAGTGCTGTCGACGCCGTTGTGGATTCCTGAGACGACGATGATCGTCGGCGCCGGCCTGCTGCTGATCGCGCTGGGCAGGACGATCGTCGACGACGTCCGCAAGCTCGTCTCGTGACGCCGACTCTCGAGATTCTCCTCGTCATGGCGATCTTCCTCGGCCTGCTCGCCGCGGGAATGGCCGTTCCCTTCGCCATCGGCGTTCCGGCCATCGTCTACCTGCTGGTTCATGGCGGCGTGCCCGCGCTCCGGGGCATCGGGCTGATGAGCTGGGGCTCGATGAACAGTTTCTCGCTGACCGCGATCCCGCTGTTCATCCTGATGGCCGAGATCATGCAGCACTCGGGCCTGAGCTTCAGGATCTATCGCGGGCTGAGCAAGCTGGTCTGTGTCATCCCGGGTGGCCTGCTGCAGACCAACGTCGCAGGCTGTGCGCTGTTCGCGGCGATTTCGGGCTCGTCGGTGGCGACCGCGGCCGCCATCGGCACCGTGGCCCTGCCGCAGCTCCTGCAGCGCGGCTATCACCGGCCACTGGCTGCGGGCACGCTCGCGGCCGGCGGCACGCTCGGCATCCTGATACCGCCCTCGATCGCCATGATCGTCTACGGCACCTTCACCGAAACCTCGGTGTCGCAGCTGTTCATGGCCGGGGTGGTGCCCGGCCTCGTGCTGACCGCGCTGTTCATGGGCTATGTGCTGGTGCATGCGCTGCTCAAGCCGGAGATCGCGCCGCGCGAGAAGGGGCCGAGGAACCTCGCCGAATTAGGCACCGCGCTGGCCGACCTGGTGCCGTTCGTCATCGTTGTCGGCGGCACCATGGGCAGCCTCTATTTCGGCTGGGCGACACCCACCGAGGCCGCCGCCGTTGGCTGCCTGGCGGCCTTCGTCGTCTCGGCGATCTGGGGCCGGATGGGCTGGACCCAGCTCAAGACGGCCATGAGCTCGTCAGTCATGATCAGCGGCAACATCCTGCTGATCGTCTACGTCGCCTTCGTGTTCTCCTACGCCATCAGCGTGGCGGGCGTCGGCGAATCGCTGACCAACTGGCTGGTCGAGCTGAACCTGTCGCGGCTCGAATTCTTCTTTGCGCTGTTCATCCTCTACACCATCCTGGGCTGCCTGGTCGAAAGCCTGGGCATGATCGTGATCACCGTGCCCCTGCTCTATCCGGTGCTGCTGAAATACGGCATCGACCCGGTATGGTTCGGCATCATCCTGGTGCTGTTCATCGAGCTCGGCCAGATCTCCCCGCCGATCGGCATCAATTTGTTCGTGATCCAGAGCATCTGGGAGGGCAAGCTCTCGGAAGTCGTCTGGGGCACGATCCCGTTCCATCTCCTGATGTTCGTCCTGCTGATCATGCTGGTAATCTGGCCCGAGATCGCGCTTTGGCTGCCGCACCACATGAGTCCATCGAGATGAACGACCGTCACGCCACCTACCCGACGGGGCTGAAGGACACCCCGACCCGCCATCGCGCGCTACGCCAGCGCATGGCAGCGCCCGGCATCGTCGTGGCGCCGGGCGCCTACGATTGCATCACCGCGCGCCTGGTCGAGGTTTCAGGCTTCGACGCGCTCTATGTCACGGGTTCGGGCGTCTCGATGAGTGCGCTGGGTGCCCCGGACATGGGGGCACTGAGCTTCGGCGAGATCCTCGATCGCGTGCGGCGGATCTGCGATTCGGTGGCGATCCCGGTGATCGCCGACGCCGATACCGGCTACGGCGGGCCGCTCAATGTCATCCGTACCATGCGCGAGTTCGAGCGCGCGGGCGTCAGCGCCGTCCAGCTCGAGGATCAGGAATGGCCCAAGAAATGCGGCCATGAGCCGGGCCGCAAGGTTGCCTCGTCGATGGAGATGGAGCAGCGCATCAAGGCCGCGGCCGATGCCCGGGTCGATGCTGATGTGATGATCGTTGCTCGAACGGACGCCATCGCTTCGGAGGGCTTCGAAGCCGCCCTGGAGCGCGCGGCGCGCTATCGCGAGGCGGGCGCCGACATCCTGTTCGTCGAGGCACCGCCCAGCGAAGCCGATCTCGCGCAGGTCCCGCAACGGCTCGGCGCACCCTGCCTCGCCAACATGGTCGAGGGCGGGCGCACGCCGGTGCTGCCCTTCCCGGAACTCGAACAGCTGGGCTTCAAGCTCGCGATCTATCCCAACTCGCTGACACGGCTGTTCGCCCGCGTCGGCCAGGATCTGCTGGGCTCGCTCAAGAGCACCGGCAACACCGCCGCCATGGCCAACCAGATGCTCGACCACGGGCAACTCTGGTCGCTGTTCGAGAACGAGCGCTGGCAGGCGCTGGAGAAGCGATTCCAGGCATAGGCTCCGGGACAGGCTAGTACCCGCTTTTCTTGCTGGGTGAGTCATGATTCAAGAGAAGGATGATCCCCAAAGCAAGAGAAGTTCGACTGAAGCCGAAGATACGGAAAGTGCTTGAAGTGTTGTGCCGAGCGCCGAGCACGGCGCAGCGAGACGTGAAGCGGGCGCGGATAGTGTTGCTTGCGGCGCAGGATCACAGCACGCGTTCGATAGCCGAGGAAATTGGCGTGCAGCCGCGCATCGTGAGCAACTGGCGGCGGCGATTTGCCGAGCATGGTCTCGACGGCCTCAAGGACCGACCTCGGGCGACCAAGAAGCCGATCTACGGCAAGGTGACGAACAAGCGGATACTGGTGCTTTTGGATAAGCCCCCGCCGCCGGGCTATGCTCGGTGGAACGGGCCGCTGCTGGCCAAGGCCTTGGGCGACGTCGACGTTCAGTATGTCTGGCGTTTCCTGCGAGAGCACAGTATCGATCTTGCTGCCCGCAAGTCGTGGTGCGAGAGCAATGACCCGGAGTTTGCCGCGAAAGCCGCTGATGTGGTGGGCCTTTATATCGACCTACCCACCAAGGCAATTGTCCTGTGTGTCGACGAAAAGCCTTCGATCCAGGCATTGGAGCGGGCGCAGGGTTATCTGAAGCTTCCCAACGGGCGGGCCTTGACCGGCCAGAGCCACGACTACAAGCGGCACGGCACCACCACGTTGTTTGCAGCGCTCGAAGTCGCCACCGGAAAGATCATTGCAGCGCACTCCAAGCGACGCCGCCGCGTCGAGTTCCTGGGCTTCATGAACAGCGTCGTCGCCGCCTTTCCAGATCGGCATATCCACGTCATCCTCGACAATCTCAACACCCACAAGAAGAACGAGAGGTGGCTCAAGAAGCACCCGAAAGTTCGTTTTCATTTCACCCCGACCCGGTCGTCTTGGCTCAACCAAGTCGAGATCTGGTTTTCCATTCTCCAAGGCCAGTCGCTGACTGGCGCTTCGTTCACCGCGGTCGAGCAATTGCAGGAGCACATCGATGCGTTCATTGCAGCCTACAACGACACAGCCAAGCCATTCGCTTGGACCAAGAAGAAGGTCCGTCAACGGCGCTTCAAAAACCGCCGTATCACCCAGCTATGATTCTGGGTACTAGCTCAGACGGCACCCTCGTCCCTGATGTGCACAACACGGCCACAATGCTTGCAGTGCACGGCGTCGTGCGCCATGAGACCGCAATCGGGACACTCAAATCGGACCTTGCTGGGACGGAAGATTGCCTGCAGCAGCCTCAGGAACAGCTCGACCCCTACGAACATGATGACCACCGCGAGGAGCCGCCCGGCGGGCCCTCGAAGCGTGATGTCGCCAAAGCCGGTGGTGGTGAGCGTCGTAATGGTGAAGTACAGCGCGTCGATGTAGGTGGAAATCTGCGGATTGACGACGTGCTGCGTGACGTAGACCACCGAGGTGACGATGAAGATGAACACGAGAAGGTTGACCGTTCGCTGGATGATGTCCTCGTGCCGGCGAAACCATGTTGAGAGAAAGGTGTCCTTGATTACGATGCCCGCACGTCCGCCGGCTTTGAGCGTCTTGATGAAATGCTGAAGGAACAAGAACGCCGTTTCCCCAGTGCGAATCGGAAAATTCTGTTGCACCTCCTTACGCTCTTTTCCACCGAACGGCGGATTAGCCAGCACCACGTCATAGCGATCTTTGTCTTGGACGTCGGCAAGGCTCTCTGAAAGGGTGTTTGTGTGGATGATGTTCGGCGCATCGATTCCATGCAGGATCATGTTCATAATCGCGATTACGTACGCGAGCGACTTCTTCTGCTTTCCGTAGAAAGTGCGATCCTGCAGCGTCCGGTCTTGGCCTGTCGTGCGCTTCGGATTTTCCTGCTTGAGGTAGTCAAACGACTCGCCTGGCGGGATTGATCACCAGCACATAGGGCAACCGGGCGAGCGCACTGATCGGCGCGAAGTCGCGGGCGAAATTGAACCCCGCCTTGGGATAGATGATCGGCGCATAGGTGAGCCCGGTGTCGCCCAGCAGCAGCGTGTAGCCGTCGGCCGGCGCGCGCGCCGCCACCGCGGTGCCAATCGTGCCGCCGGCGCCGCTGCGATTGTCGATCACCATCGCCTCGCCGAGACGATCTGCCATCGCCGCCGCGACGGGGGGCGCGAACGTGTCCGAGCCGCCGCCGGCCGGGTACGGGACCAGCCAGGTGACCGCCTTGTCGGGCCAATCGGCCGCCTGCGCGCGGCCGGTCGCGCCTGCCGCCAACAGGCCCGTGAGCGCCGCGCGCCTCGAGAATCTGGTCATGAATTCGGTCCGCCCCCTTAGCGACGGGGTCGGGCCCTGACCACCGCTCGCGTGGTGCCGCGGGTTGCGGTAGTGTCGCAATCATCGGCCGGTCAACAGGTCGGGCTAAAGACAAGGGTGTCGGGGGGAAAATCAGGAGGTATTCATGAGTCGTTTCAAAGGCTGGAGTGTTGCGGCCGTAGTGACTGCAAGCGTGGTTGCGTGGTCGGGTAATGCGTTCGCCCAGGCGAAGATCGTCGATGGGCCCGAGGTGAAATGGCGGCTGGCCGCCTGGGGCAAGCCGCGCGCGGCCACCCAGAATATCGAGGTACTGCGCAAGTTCATGGACGAGCGCACCGGCGGCAAGTTCAAGATCCAGATCGGCTATGAGAGCTTCGGCCAGCCCAAGGAACTGCTCGACCTCCTGAAGGTCGGCAGCCTCGAGATGACCAACATCTGCGCCTCCTACCATCCCGAGAAGTTGCCGGTCTTCTCCGCGCTCGACCTGCCGTTCCTGCCGATTCCCGATCTCGACACTCAGGAGAAGGTGCATGTCGCCTTCTACAAGCATCCGCTAGTCGTGAAGGAGTTCGCCGGCTGGAACGCCATCCCCTATCTCTCGGCGGTGCTGCCGACCAACGAGTTCGTCGGCCGCGGCAAGGCGCCGAAGAGCATCGAGGACTTCAAGGGCATGCGCGTGCGGGCGCTGGCCGGCATCGGCGAGGCGATGCGCAAGCTGGGCGCGGTGCCGACGTCGGTCGACGCGACCGAAGTCTACACGTCGCTCGAACGCGGCACGGTCGATGCGGCGGCCTTCCCGACCACCTACGCGCACCAGTCGTACCGCACCTACGAGGTCGGCAAGTGGTACACCGAGAACATGAACCTGGGTAACGTCGCCTGCCCGACCCTGATCCATGTCGACCGCTGGGCCGAGCTGCCGCAGCAATACAAGGACCTGCTGATGGAGGCTCAGCCGCTCGCGCACGCCGCCGTCAAGAAGGCCTATCGTGAAGCCGACGTGAAGAACATCCCGCTGTTCAAGAAGAAGCTGCAGTTCATCAAGTTTTCGCCCGACGAGCTTGCCGCCTTCCGCAAGGCTGGCGGCCAGCCGGTGTGGGACGAATGGATCGCCAAGCGCGAGGGCCAGGGCATCCCGGGCCGCGAACTGCTGAACTTCCTGCTGACCCAGGCGGGATCGGCGCCGAAGTCCTAGATCGTTTCTTCCCTCCCCTTTGCGGACTCCGCAAAGGGGAGGTGCCCTCGTCTTACGAGGGCGGAGGGGTCATGGGCATCGCTGTTGCTCATGACCATCCAGCCCTACGGGCCACCTGCGAAGACTATCCCGCCGCGTCGAGGATGAAGGTCACGATCTCCGGGAAGGCCGTCAGGAAGCCGATGGTTATGATGTCGGCGAAGATGAACGGCCAGATGCCTCGGAAGATGTCGGCGACCGAGATGTCCGGCCGCACGCCGTTGACCACGAACACAACCAGGCCGACCGGCGGCGACAGGGTGGCGATGCCGTTCAGCTTGACCAGGATGATGCCGAACCAGATCGGGTCGTAGCCCAGCGCCTCGACCACCGGAAACACCACCGGCAGCGTCAGCAGGAACATGCCGATGCCCTCGAGGATCGTGCCCAGGACCAGGTAGATCGCATAGATCGCCAGCAGGACGGCAAGCGGCGGCACGTCGAGACTGGCGACCCACCGCGCGAGCTCTTCCGGCAGGCCGGCGAAACCCAGGAAGCGGACGAAGATCAGCACCCCCCAGATCACGGTGAAGATCACCGCCGTCAGCCGCGCCGTCTCGAGCAGCGCGCCGCGCAGCTCGGGCCATTTCATGCCGTTGGCCAGCGCGATGACGAAGACGCAGAGCGCGCCCAGCGAGCCCGCCTCGGTGGGCGTCGCCCAGCCGAACAGCATCGAGTAGAAGATGATGGCGATCACCAGCACGATCGGGAACGTGCCGGGCAGCGACTTGAAGCGCTGCGGCCAGGTGTAACCGCGGATCGGCTTGCCGAGTTCGGGATTGCGCGTGCACATGACGAGAATGATCGCGGTGTAGACGAGGGCCGAGAAAATTCCCGGCGCAAAGCCTGCGACCAGCAGCTTGCCGATCGACTGCTCGGTGATGATGCCGTAGACGACCAGCAGCGCACTGGGCGGAATGAGCGAGTCGAGCGTGGCGCCGGCGGCGACCACGCCGGCGGCCAGCCGCTTGCTGTAGCCGGCCTTCAGCATCTCCGGGATCGCCACCTTGGCAAACACGGCGGCGGCGGCGGTGTTCGCACCCGACACGGCCGAGAAGCCGGCAACGGCATAGACCGTGGCGATGGCCAGTCCACCCGGCATCCAACCCAGCCAGCGTCGCGCCGCCTCGAAGGCCGCCTGGGTGATGCCTGCGTAGTAGGCGAGATAGCCGATCAGGATGAACATCGGCAGCACGCTCAGCGTGTAGTTCACCACCGCGGCATGCGGCACGACGCCGGCGGTGCGCAGGCCCGGGCCCCAGCCGGTCAATACGGCAAGGCCGAACGCGCCGATGATCGCGGCGGCATAGGCGATGCGCACGCCCAGCACGCAGAGCCCGATCAGGAGGCCGCAGCCGATGAATCCGAGGGTCAGCGGTTCGAGGCTCATGACCGCTTCTCCTCGCCGCCGCTTTCCTCTCGACCGAGCGCTGCCTCGATCTCGTGCTGCGCCTGCACTTCGATCGTCTCGATGACCGGCACGGCGATGGGCGCGGCGGACGGATGGCAGACCAGGCGGAGGTAGTCGACTGACTGCAGCACCAGCCTTACCCAAAGCACCGCCAGCACGGCCGGTAC
>WHTW01000178.1 GCA_009377525.1 Rhodospirillales bacterium | reverse complement strand
CACGTCCGGTTCGGAGGGAGGGGGCGGCAACAGCCGCTCCCTACCCCTATCGGAAGACTATGAGCGGACCTGCAGGTCCGCGCTCCGATGATCAGACGGCCTTCACCAGCACGTGGCGCTTGCGGCCGGCCGAGAGCTTCAGCGTGCCCGACGAATCGAGGTCGCCTTCGCCCACCGTTACCGTGTCGCCGGCGATCGGCCTGTCGTTCAGCCGCCCGCCGCCGCCCTTGATCAGCTTGCGCGCCTCATTGCGGCTTTCCGCCAGGCCGGCCTCGTGCAGGAGCTCGAAGGCGGCGATGCCGGCGGCGAGCCGCGCGCGCGGCACGCTGACGGTCGGCAGCGTGTCGGCCCGCGCGCCTTCCTCGAAGGTGCGGCGCGCGGTTTCGGCTGCTTCCTCGGCTGCCTTCCTGCCGTGCGCCAGTGCCGTGACCTCGGTGGCCAGGATCTTCTTGGCCTCGTTGATCTCCTGGCCCTGCAGCGCCTCGAGCCGGGCGACCTCGTCGAGCGGCATCTCGGTGAAGAGCTTCAGGAAGCGGCCGACATCCTCGTCCTCGGTGTTGCGCCAGTACTGCCAGAAATCATAGGCCGAGACGCGCTCGGCATTCAGCCATACGGCGCCGGCCATTGATTTGCCCATCTTGGCGCCCGACGAGGTGGCGATCAGCGGCGTCGTCACGGCGAACAAGTCGGCGCCCGCCATGCGCCGGCCGAGATCGACGCCCATGACGATGTTGCCCCATTGGTCCGAGCCGCCCATCTGCAGGATGCAGTTCTGGCGCTTGTGCAGTTCGACGAAGTCGTAGGACTGCAGGATCATGTAGTTGAATTCGAGGAAGCTGAACGGCTGGTCGCGCTCGAGCCGGAGCGTCACTGAGTCCATGCCGAGCATGCGGTTGACCGAAAAGTGCCGGCCGATCTCGCGCAGCATTGGGATGTAGAGCAGGCTGTCGAGCCAGTCGGCATTGTTGACCATCACCGCGTCGGTCGGCCCGTTGCCGAACTTCAGGTACTTCGCAAAGACGGTCTTGATGCCGAGCATGTTGGTGTCGATCTGCTCGTCCGAGAGCAGCGGACGCGCCTCGTCGCGGAACGACGGGTCGCCGACCTTGGTGGTGCCGCCGCCCATCAAGGTGATCGGCCGATGGCCGGTCTTCTGCCACCAGCGCAGCATCATGATCTGCAGCAGCGAGCCTACATGCAGCGAATCGGCGGTGCAGTCGAAGCCGATATAGGCCGTGCGGACGCCGCTCGCGAGCAGTTCGTCGAGCCGCGTCGCGTCGCTGCACTGGTGCACCATGCCGCGCTCGTGCACGATCCGCATGAAATCCGACTTGAAGGCCGACATCTCTTCGCCTGTTGTCCCTAAAGGGCCGCGGGTTTAACACGGGGCCGACCGCGCCTCAACGGACCCCGCCCGCTATGTCTTCACCCTACCTGCGTGCCCTTGGCCTCATGAGCGGAACCTCCGTTGACGGCGTCGACGTGGCCCTGATCGAGACCGACGGCGAGCGCGTGGCCTCGTTCGGCGCCTTCCTGACCGTGCCCTATGCCGACGACGTGCGTCAGCGTATTCGGGCGGCCTTCGGCACAGACCAGGCCAGCGAAGCGACGGCAGCGGCCGAGCGGGCGGTGACCGATGCCCATGTCGAGGCCGTGAAACGCTGGTCGCGGGAAAGCGGCACGGCGCTTTCGACGGTTGATGTCGTAGGCTTCCACGGCCAGACCATCACGCATCGGCCCGAGCGTCGATTCACGTGGCAGATCGGTGATGGTGCAGCGCTAGCGCATGCGACCGGCGTGAAAGTGGTGAGCGACCTGCGCGTCGCCGACGTGAAGGCAGGCGGGCAGGGCGCGCCGCTGGTGCCGGTCTATCATGCCGCCCTCGCGCGCGACCTGCCGAGGCCGCTCGCCGTGGTCAATATCGGCGGCGTCGGCAACGTCACCTGGATCGGCGCCGACGGTTCGTTGCTGGCCTTCGACACCGGGCCAGGCAATGGGCCGATCGACGATTGGTGCGCGCGGAGCGCCGGCCTGCGCTTCGATCGCGACGGCGCGCTTGCCGCCTCAGGCAAGGTCGATCGCGCGCGCGTCGAGCGATTCAGCGAGCATCGCTTCTTTGCCGTGACGCCACCCAAGTCACTTGATCGCGGCGACTTCAGCGATTCATGGGCGGACGGCCTGAGCGTCGCCGACGGTGCCGCCACGCTGACGCGCGGCACGGCACGCGCCATAGCGCTCGCGGCGCGTCACTTTCCGATGCCCGTTGCGCAGTGGGTGATCTCGGGCGGTGGTGCGCGCAATCCGACCCTGCTGAAGGCCATCGCCGAAGAAACGCGCGGCAAGGTGGTGACGGCCGACAGCCTCGGCTGGAACGGCGATGCGCTCGAGGCGCAGGCTTTCGCGTTCCTTGCCGTCCGCTCCCTGCGCGGTCTGCCGATAACCTTTCCGGGAACGACCGGCGCGCCGCGTCCGCTGACGGGCGGGAAGGTCGACCTGCCTTAGTTTTACGCGGATCGCGGGCCTGGGTCGCGGTCTACCGCGACCCGCGGTCCGAACATGAGGAGCCTCAGGGTTCCTTGTTGCTGGTCGCGCGGCCCGGCGGATTGACCAGGGACTTGGCGACGTACTTGTCG
Organism: Rhodospirillales bacterium; assembly: GCA_009377525.1. Lineage (GTDB taxonomy): Bacteria > Pseudomonadota > Alphaproteobacteria > Reyranellales > Reyranellaceae > Reyranella. The sequence goes on along the minus strand of WHTW01000178.1, from coordinate 12,234 downwards.
ACGTCGACCGCGAGCGTATTCAGCGCATCGTGATAGAAGTGGTTGGCACCCCTGATGGTGCGTGATTCCACCGTAATGCCCTTTTGCTGGGAGAGCCTGTCTACGAGCTTCTTGATGTCGGCGAGCGGCACGACCTCGTCCTTTTCCGCGCCCACGATCAGGCCCGAGGAGGGGCAGGGGGCGAGGAAGGCGAAGTCGTAGGAGTTGGCCGGCGGCGACACCGAGACGAAGCAGTCGATCTCCGGCCGGCGCATCAGGAGCTGCATGCCGATCCAGGCGCCGAACGAGTAGCCGGCGATCCAGCACGACTTGGCATCGGCGTTCATGCTCTGCAGCCAGTCGAGCGCGGCGGCGGCGTCGCTGAGCTCGCCCATGCCGTTGTCGAAGCGGCCCTGGCTGCGGCCTACGCCGCGCGTGTTGAAGCGCAACACCGAGAAGCCGCGATTGACGAACACATGGAACAGCGAGAACACGACCTTGTGGTTCATCGTCCCGCCGTATTGCGGGTGCGGATGCAGGATCAGCGCAATCGGCGCGTGCTCTTCCTTGCTCTGGTGATAGCGGCCTTCGAGACGACCCTCGGGGCCGGTGAACATCACGTCAGGCATCTAGACTCCGGTCTTTCCTCATTATTGGCCGCCGGACGCGGGCCGGAGCAGCATTTTTCGGGGGATTCTTGATACTTGACCAACCGACTCAGGTTTATTAAACCCGAGCCACTTAGTCGGTTTTTCCCCAGATCCCTGTCTGGAGGACCGCAATATCGTAGTAACGCCTTGGTTTTCAAGACCTTTAGGCGTTCGGACAAACGGCCGGCCGAGAGCCGGAGCGAGGAGGATGCTGTGAAGCTCAGCACCAAGGGTCGTTACGCCGTGATGGCGATGGTCGATCTGGCGCGTCACGCGCAGACCAAGCCGGTGTCGTTGTCTGATATCGCGACCCGGCAGGAAATCTCTTTGTCATATCTGGAGCAGCTTTTTGCCCGCCTGCGCCGCGCCGGTCTGGTGAAGAGCGTGCGCGGGCCGGGCGGCGGCTATCGCCTGGCGCGCGGCTCGGCCGAGACGCGGGTCTCGGAAATCATCCTGGCGGTCGACGAGCCGATCAAGGCGACGCGCTGCACCGAGATGGGCGCCATCGGCTGCCGCGCCGACCGCAGCAAGTGCCTGACGCACGACCTGTGGGAGGAGCTGGGCAACCAGATCCATGCCTTCCTGAGCTCGGTAACCCTGCTCGACGTGCTCGAGCGCCGTCTGGTGTCGCGCATTGCCGAGGCGCCCGCTGCCCAGCCCGCGGCCAACAACGACTCTTCGATGGCCGCCGCCAGCTAAGGCTTTTGTGATGCCCGCGTACCCGGATCAGGTGTATCTCGACCACAACGCCACCAGCCCGCTGAGGCCCGAGGCGTTCGACGCTATGGTCGAGGCCTTGCGCACCGGCGGCAATCCGTCGGCCGTGCATGGCGTCGGCCGTAGGGCGCGCGGCCTGATCGACAAGGCGCGCCGCCAGGTGGCGGCACGGGTCGGTGCCCTGCCGGCGGAAGTGATCTTCACCTCCGGCGGCACCGAGGCCAACAACATGGCGCTGGCCGGCAGCGGCCGCCGGCGCGTGCTGATCTCGTCCATCGAACATGAGAGCGTGCAGCGGGCCGTGCCCGATGCCGACATCGTGCCGGTCGACGGCGAGGGCGTGCTCGATCTCGCAGCGCTCGAGCGCAAGCTCGCCGCTTCGGACGAGCCCGCGCTGGTGTCGGTGATGTTCGCCAACAACGAGACCGGCGTGCTGCAGCCCATGGCCGACGTGGCACGCATCGCCCGCAAGGCGGGGGCCTTGGTGCATTGCGACGCGGTTCAGGCGGCCGGCAAGGTCGCGGTCGACCTGCACGGTATCGGCATCGACTATCTCAGCCTCGCCGCCCACAAGTTCGGCGGACCGACCGGCGTCGGCGCGTTGATCGTGCGGGCCGATGCGCCGTTCGTGTCGAACCGCTTCGGCGGCGGGCAGGAAACCAATCGTCGCGCCGGCACGGAGAACCTTTCCGGCGTCGTGGGCTTCGGCGCAGCCGCGGAGGCAGCGCGTGGCCTCGACCCCACGCTGCGCGATCGGGGCGAAGCGGCGCTGCTGGCCATCGCGCCCCAGGCGCGGGTGTTCGGCGCGGGCGCCAGCCGGCTGCCCAACACGACCTACATCTCAATGCCGGGCGTGCCGGCCGAGACCCAGGTCATGGCCCTCGATCTTGCCGGTGTCTGCGTCAGCGCGGGCTCCGCCTGCTCGTCGGGCAAGGTGCACCGCTCGGCGGTGCTGGCGGCGATGGGCATAGAAGATGCCGAGGCGGGCTCGGCGATCAGAATTAGCTTCGGCTGGAATTCGCAATCCGGCGATATCGACCGCTTGATTGTGGCCTGGCGGGACCTATATATCCGAGTAGGACAGTCGGATATTGCCAATGCCCGAGCAGCTTAGTAAATTCAAGGGGTTAGCATGACTGCCATTACCCAGATTCGGCGCAACGACCAGCCGATCTACCTCGACTACCAGGCCACGACGCCTCTTGATCCGCGCGTGCTGGAAGCGATGATGCCGTACTTCACCTACAAGTTCGGCAATCCGGGCTCGCGCAGCCATTCCTACGGCTGGGAGGCCGAGGAGGGCGTCGAGAAGGCACGCGGCCAGGTCGCCAAGCTGATCGGCGCCGACGAGAAGGAAGTGATCTTCACCTCGGGCGCCACCGAGTCCAACAACCTCGCCATCAAGGGCGTGGCCGAGTTCTACAAGGACCGCCGCAATCACATCGTCACCACCGTGACCGAGCACAAGTGCGTGCTCGATACCTGCCGTCATCTCGAGCAGGAGGGCTTCACCGTCACCTATCTGCCGGTGCAGCAGAACGGCCTGATCGATCTCGACCGCCTGCGCGAGGTGGTGACCGACAAGACCGTCGTGGTGTCGATCATGGCGGTGAACAACGAGATCGGCGTCATCCAGCCACTGGCCGAGATCGGCAAGATCTGCCGCGAGAAGGGCGCGTTCTTCCATACCGATGCGGCCCAGGCCGCCGGCAAGATCCCGCTCGATGTCGAGGCGATGAACATCGACCTGATGAGCATCTCGGGCCACAAGATCTACGGACCCAAGGGTATCGGCGCGCTCTATGTCCGGCGCAGGCCGCGCGTACGGCTGGTGCCGATGATCTATGGCGGCGGCCAGGAGCGCGGCTTCCGGTCGGGCACCCTGCCGACCCCGCTCTGCGTCGGGCTGGGCGAGGCGGCGGAGATCGCCATGAAGGAAATGGACGCCGAGGCCACACGGCTCACCAAGCTGCGCGACCGCATGCTGAAGGGCCTGCAGGCCAAGCTGCCGGAGATCTACCTTAACGGCGACCTCGAGCGGCGCATTCCGGGCAACCTCAACATCAGCTTCGCCCATGTCGAGGGCGAGTCGCTGATGATGGGCATCAAGAACCTGTCGGTGTCGTCCGGCTCGGCCTGCACCTCGGCTTCGCTCGAGCCCAGCTACGTGCTGCGCGCGCTCGGCGTCGAGGAGGAACTGGCACACACTTCGCTTCGCATCGGGCTCGGCCGCTTCACGACCGAGCATGAGGTCGAAACCGCCGTCGATGAGCTGGTGCGCCACGTGATTAAGCTTCGCCAAATGAGCCCGCTCTGGGAGATGGCCCAGGAAGGCATCGACATTAAGTCCATCGAGTGGGCCGCCCATTAGGGGCCCATCGGAAAGCTGAGGAGAGTATCATGGCTTACAGCGAAAAGCTGATCGATCACTACGAGAACCCACGCAACATCGGGTCGCTCGACAAGAATTCGGAAGATGTCGGTACCGGCCTGGTCGGCGCGCCGGCCTGCGGCGACGTCATGAAGCTGCAGATCAAGGTCGGCGCCGACGGGCTGATCGAGGACGCCAAGTTCAAGACCTTCGGCTGTGGCTCGGCCATTGCCTCCAGCTCGCTCGTCACCGAGTGGGTCAAGGGCAAGACGATCGACGAGGCCGGGACGATCAAGAACACCGACATCGCCAAGCACCTGGCGCTGCCGCCAGTGAAGATCCACTGCTCGGTGCTGGCCGAGGACGCGATCAAGGCGGCGATCGCCGACTATCGTGCCAAGACGGCGAAAGTCGATGATCCGGCCAAGTCCACCGGGAAGGACGAATCCCAGGCAGCGGCCGAGTAGTTTGCGGAGCACGAGCGCATGAGCACGACCCAGACGCCCCAGGCGACGACGACACCCGCGGCACCGCGGCCCCATAGGCCGCGGCCGCAGGTGATGAGCGTGACGCCGGCCGCCGCCGAGCGCGTGAAGGCGCTGATCGAAGGCCGCGGCAAGCCGACCGCCGGCGTCCGCATCGGCGTGCGCAGCAAGGGCTGCTCGGGCATGTCCTACACGCTCGAATTTGCTGACAACCAGCAGCCGATGGACGAGATCGTCGACACGCAAGGCGTGAAGCTGCTGATCGACCCCAAGGCGTCGCTGTTCCTGATCGGCACCGAGATGGACTACGAAGAAGAGAAGCTGAAGTCTGGCTTCGTGTTCAGGAACCCCAACGAGAAGGGCCGCTGCGGCTGCGGCGAATCCTTCCACGTCTGACGGTCATGAATCACTTCGCGCGGCTGGGACTACCGGCGGCGCTCGATCTGGAGCCCGCAGCGCTCGACCGGGCTTATTTTGCGCTCCAGCGGCAGTGGCATCCCGACCGCTTCGTCGCCAAGCCACCCGAGGAGCGGGCCAAGGCTTCGACTGAGGCAGCAGCGCTCAACGACGCCTACCGCACGCTGAAGGATCCGCTGAGCCGCGCCGTCTACTTTGCCGAGCTGAAAGGCGTTGAGCTGCCGGCCGACGGCAAGACGATCGACGATCCGGAGCTCCTGATGGAAGCGATGGAGGCGCGCGAGGAATTGCACGAAGCAGGCTCCGCCGAGGCCGTCCATGCGTTGGCGGCGAAAGCGCGCGAGGACATGAAGAATTCGTTGGCGCGCCTCGGCAGTTTGTTCTTGCGGGACGACAAACCCGCCATCAGAAAGGCGCTCCTTCGCCTGCGCTACCTCGACAAGTTCGCCGAGGAAGCGCGTGCGCGACGCATGAATCTTGAACGGTCAAGTGCATGACTCTGCTGGAGATCCACGAGCCTGGCGAAACGCCCTTGCCGCATGCCGGCGAGGGCTCGCTGGCGGTCGGCATCGATCTCGGCACGACCAACTCGGTGGTGGCGATCGCCCGCGAGGGCAAGCCCGCCGCGCTGCATGACGAGACGGGCAAGGCGATGGTGCCGTCGGTGGTTGCCTATCCGTCGTCCGGCGGCGTGCTGGTCGGTGACGAAGCCCGTCTTCTGATGCCACAGGAGCCGCGCAACGTCGTGGCGTCGGTCAAACGGCTGATGGGTCGTGGTGCTGCCGATCTCCACACCGTGGCGGGCGTGCTGCCCTACGAGATCGAGCCGGGTAGCGGCGAGACCGACATGGTGAAGCTGCGCATCGCCGGCAAGGCGCGCTCGCCGGTCGAGATCTCGGCTGAGATCCTGAAGGCCCTGCGCAAGCGTGCCGAGGAGGCGCTGGACAAGCACGTCGAGCGCGCCGTCATCACCGTGCCGGCCTATTTCGACGATGCCGCGCGCACGGCGACCCGCGATGCCGCCCGCGTCGCCGGCTTCGAAGTGCTGCGCCTGGTCAACGAGCCGACGGCGGCAGCGCTGGCCTACGGCTTGGACAAGGGCTCGGAGGGGCTTTACGCGGTCTACGATCTCGGCGGCGGGACCTTCGACTTCTCCCTGCTGCGGCTGGAGAAGGGCGTCTTCCAGGTGCTGGCGACCGGCGGCGACACCGCCCTGGGCGGCGACGATTTCGACCGCGCCATCGCCGAGCGCATGCTGGCCGAGCGCAAGAAGGACGGACTGGACGACCAGGTCGACGAGGCGGCGGTCAAGGCCGCCCTGGCGCTCGCCCGTCACATGAAGGAGCAGCTTTCCGATCGCGACCAGACCTCGGGCCGGCTGGAGCTTTTAGCCGTGCCTTCGTTCCACGCGCTGACGCGCGCAGAGTTCGAGGCGATGATCGCGGACTACGTGAAGCGTACGCTCGGCATCGCACGCAACGTCCTGGCGGATGCCAATATGACCGCGGCCGAGGTGCAGGGCGTGGTGCTGGTCGGTGGCTCGACCCGCGTGCCGCTGGTGCGCATCGAAGTCGCCAGGATGATCGGCAAGCCGCCGCTCACCGACATCGATCCCGATGAGGTGGTGGCGCTGGGCGCCGCCCTGCAGGCCGAGGCGCTGACCGGCGGCGGCGACACGCTGCTGCTCGATGTCACGCCGCTATCGCTGGGGCTCGAGACCATGGGCGGCATCGTCGAGAAGGTCGTGCCGCGCAACACGCCGATCCCCGTGCAGCTCGCGCAGGATTTCACCACCTACCAGGATGGTCAGACGGCGATGGCGATCCATGTCGTGCAGGGCGAGCGCGAGATGGTGGCCGACTGCCGCAGCCTGGCGCGCTTCGAGCTTTTGGGCATCCCGCCGATGACGGCGGGTGCGGCGCGCATCCGCGTCAGCTTCGCGGTCGATGCCGACGGGCTTCTCACCGTGTCGGCTGAGGAGCGGACGACAGGCGTGCAGCAGCGCATCGAGGTCAAGCCGTCCTATGGCCTGAGCCACGAGGACATGGCCGACATGCTCTATGACAGCCTGGAGAATGCCGAGGCCGACATGACGGCGCGCCTGCTGACCGAGGCCAGGGTCGAAGCCCGCCGCAGCCTGCTGGCGCTCGACGCCGCGCTCGCCAAGGACGGTGCGCTGCTCGACGCCGCCGAACGCGCCGCGCTCGACCAGGGCAGGGCGCGTCTGGAGTCTGCAATTGCCGGCGAGGATCGCGACGAGATCAATGCCGCGGCCGAGGCGCTGGAGACGCTGTCCAAGCCGTTCGCCGAGCGGCGCATGGACCGCGGCATCCGCGAGGCGCTGGCGGGCAAGTCCGTGAACGAACTGGAGAGCCGGGTAGGCGAGTGACGATGCCGAAAATGACATTCATTCTGAAGGATGGCTCGCGCAAGGAGGTGGAGGCACCGCTCGGTCTCAGCGTGCTCGAAATCGCCCATCGCAATCACGTCGACGTCGAGGGCGCCTGCGAGGGCTCGCTTGCCTGCTCGACCTGCCATGTCGTGGTCGAGAAGGCATGGTTCGACAAGCTCGCCCCGGCCAGCGAGGACGAGGAGGACATGCTCGACCTTGCCTTCGGCCTCACCCACACGTCGCGCTTGGGTTGCCAGATCCGCATGAGCGAGGCGCTCGACGGGCTGGTCGTCAAGCTGCCGGCGGCGACCCGCAACATGATGGTTGATAAATAGGTCGACAAGTAGGGAGGGGGAGATGGCGAAGAAGCTGCGCTGGGCCGATGTGCGGGACATCGCGATCGAGCTCGAGGAACGCCATCCCGATGTGGACAACGTCAACTTGCGCTTCACGGACCTTCACCGTTGGGTGATGGAACTGCCGGATTTCGAGGACGATCCCAACCGCTCCAACGAAAAGATCCTGGAAGCCATCCAGGCGGCCTGGATCGAGGAACGTGATTAGACGGACGCCCCAATTCGGCCGAAAATCGATGCGTATACAGCATATGGCCGGGAGGGTGTTCATGAGGGGCAACACGATCCGTTCATTGCTGCTGCCGCTGCTGCTGGCAGCAGGACTTGGTGCCTGCGCGTCGAACGCGGTTCAACCTGGCATCGTCCATACGTCGGGTGCTGCCTCGGGCGCCTATGGCGGCGGCCCGTACGGGTCTGGCGCCTATGGGCCTGGACCACCCTATCAGACGGGTCCCTACAACAGCGGCGGGCCCTATGGCGCCCAGCGGGTCAGTTCCTCGCACCCGACTCAGGGCGGCTACCCGAACCAGGGGGCCTATCCGAACCAAGGCACCTATCCCAATCAATCGGCATACCCGGGTCAGGCCTCATACCCCGCGCAGGGCAGCAGCTACGGCGACACCGGACGCGTCGTCTCGATCCGTGAAGTGGCGCTTGCCGGTCCCGGCGGCAGCGGGGGCGGCAACGGTCCGCTGATCGGTGGCCTCCTGGGCGCCGGCGCCGGCGCCACGATCGGCGCCGTCACGAGCCAGACACTGGGCGGCGGCATCGTCGGCGCCGTTTTGGGCATGGTGGGCGGTGCCATTGCCGGCTCCATTGCAGACGGCCAACGCGGCGCAGGCCGTGGTATCGAGGTCACGGTGCAGAAGGACGACGGCCAGCAGGTGACGGTGGCGCAGCCCGACGATGGAGATGTCCAACTGGGCGACCGTGTGCAGATCGTGCAAAATCGACAGGGCGTGGCGCAGGTCGTGCGCCAGACTGCCCGGAGCGCCGATACATCGGGCGCGTTCCAACCGACGCAGTGAGAAAAGGACTACGAATGTTCGGCAAGTGGTTGCTCAGCCTCCTGGTGCCGCTCGCCCTCGCGGGTGCTCTCAGCGCCTGCAACGGCAGCAGCGGCGCCGTGCAGCCCGGCGTTGTCAACACCTCTGCGGCCGGCAGCTATCGCGGCGAGACCGGCCGCGTGATCGCCATCCGCGAGGTGCCGGTCAAGAGCGGCAACACCGGCGTGAGCGACGGCACGCTGATCGGCGGCGGCCTGGGCGCCGTGGGCGGTGCCGCGATCGGCGGCGCCACCACCAACTCGGTGGGCGGTGCGGTGGTCGGCGGCCTTCTGGGCGCCGTGGCGGGCGGCATCGCCGGCACGGCGATCGACCAGAACGCGCCGCGCCGGGGCATCGAGGTGACGGTCCAGAAGGACAACGGCCAGCGCGTCACCATCGCCCAGGCCGACGACGGCGACGTCCAGATGGGCGACCGGGTGGCGATCGTCTACAACCGCAACGGCGTGGCGAAAGCCGTGCGCGAGACGGGCTACCGTCAGGATTAGCTGGGCGTCCTCATGGGAGCGCGGACCTCCAGGTCCGCTCATGATCATGATGCGGACCTGGAGGTCCGCGCTCCGCGTGAGCATGACACTTTGGCCCTTGGGGCCTATATAGGCCCCGCCATGGCCCAAAATTCCCTCGGTATCGACAAGGCGCCGGGCGACACCCGTGTGGTGGTCGCGATGTCGGGCGGCGTCGATTCGTCGGTCACGGCGGCGCTGCTCAAGGAGCAGGGCTACGACGTCGTCGGCATCACCCTGCAGCTCTATGACCACGGCGTCGCCGTCGGCAAGACCGGCGCCTGCTGTGCCGGCCAGGACATCCAGGATGCCCGCCAAGTCGCCGAGCGGCTCGCTATCCCGCACTACGTGCTCGACTACGAAAGCCGCTTCCGCGCCGAGGTCATGGACTCCTTCGCCGATTCCTACGTACGCGGCGAGACGCCGGTGCCTTGCATCGCCTGCAATCGCACGGTGAAGTTCCGCGACCTGCTGCGGACGGCGCGTGGGCTGGGCGCCGAGGCGCTGGCGACCGGCCACTATGTGCGGCGTGTGATGGGCGAGGCGGGGCCGGAATTGCACCGCGGCGCCGATCCGGCGCGCGACCAGAGCTATTTCCTGTTCGGCACGACGGCCGAGCAGCTCGACTTCCTGCGCTTTCCGCTCGGCCACATGCCCAAGAGCGAGACGCGCGCATTGGCCGAGCGCTACGAGCTCGCCGTCGCCGACAAGCCCGACAGCCAGGACATCTGCTTCGTACCCAACGGCGACTACGCCTCGGTGGTGCAGAAGCTCCGGCCCGAGGCCGCCGAACCGGGCGAGATCGTCGACATGGCCGGCCGTGTCGTCGGCCGCCATGACGGCATCATGCGCTTCACGGTGGGCCAGCGCCGCGGCCTGGCGCTGGGCGGTCGCGAGGGCACCGACAACGAGCCGCTCTATGTCGTGCGGCTGGAGCCCCAGACGCGCCGCGTCGTCGTCGGCCCGCGCTCGGCTCTGGGCCGCAGCGAGATCGCGCTCTACGACGTGAACTGGCTCGGCCCGAGGATCGACGATGCGCTGCCGGTGAAGGTGCGCGTGCGCTCTTCGCAGGCGTTGCGGCCGGCGGAAATCCGGCTCGCGGTCGACGGTGCGATGGTGCGCTTTGCCGAACCGGAGGTCGGCGTCTCGCCGGGCCAGGCCTGCGTGGTCTATGATGCCGCGAGCGGCAGCCGCGTTCTGGGCGGCGGCTTCATAAGGCGCTTCACATGATGAAGTTCGACCATCTCAACCTGCCGGTCAGCAACCTCGATCGCTCGCGCGGCTGGTACATCTCGACTCTCGGCCTCAAGGTCGAGTTCGAGATCCCCGACCGTCGCACTGTGGCGCTGCAGGATGGCGAGGGCTTTGCGATCTTCCTGCAGGAGAAGGCCGGCGCAACTGCGAACGGCGGCGCCCTGTGGTTTCAGGTCGACGACGTCGACAAGGCCTTCGCCGAGTGGACGGCGCGCGGCGTCGTTTTTGCCCATGGCCCGCAGAAGAATTTCTGGGGCTACGGGCCGGAATTGGCCGATCCTGACGGCTATATCGTGCGCCTGTGGGACGAGCGCACGATGCGCGAGAAATAGGCATTGGGCGTTTCTTGACAGCGTGCGGGCGCACCCCTTAATACCGCGCACCCATGGCTGGGTAGCTCAGCTGGTTAGAGCACGGCACTCATAATGCCGGGGTCGGCGGTTCAAGTCCGCCCCCAGCTACCAATTTCCAAGACTTGGCTGCCGGATGGTCCCGACGAGGGATCATCTGGCGTGCCGGGACCGCTTCGGCGCCGCCCGTCCTCGCTTGGACGCGACCCGGCGCGCCGCCGCCAGTGCGATCCGCGCCCAGGTGACAAGCTCATCGGGTTCGTCGAACAGCCGCTCCGGCGCCCGCCAGAAGGAGAGGTCGATGGTGCTGCCTCCCTTCTTGTAGTTGAGGGGCGGAGAGGAGCTGGCTTCCTCGAAGGCCTCCCGGTTGTGATCGTCGACCCGGAAGTAGAGCATGTTGTCGGCCACGATCCCCAACATCACCCCGTCGCAGAATACGCCGGTCTTGCCGAACATGCGCCGCAGGGTGACGCGTCCGAGCGGCGCGAGCTGCTCGCGCAGGAAGTCGGCGAAGCTGTCACTGGCCACCATCCGCTGAGGATAGCGCCAATTCCATCCCCGGCTCGTGCGAGCAGGCCCTTTATTTTGTGGCCTCCCTTCGCCACGTTAGGTCCATGGCCACCGGACATACGCATCAGACCGACGTCGTCATTGTTGGGGCGGGGCCCGTCGGCCTGTTCGCCGTCTTCGAATGCGGCATGGTGCGGCTGCGCTGCCATGTCATCGACGTGCTCGACGATGCCGGCGGCCAGTGCACGGCGCTCTATCCCGAGAAGCCGATCTACGACATCCCGGGCTTCCCGCGCATCGAGGCAGCCGAGCTGGTGGTGCGGTTGAAGGCTCAGGCCGCGCCCTTCCGGCCGGTCTATCATCTCGGCGAGCAGGTGCAGGGCCTGGAGCCGCTGAGCGGCGGCTTCTGGAAGGTCACGACCTCGAAAGGCACGGTGATCCAGGCGCACGCCGTGATCATCGCAGCCGGCGTCGGCGCCTTCGGCCCCAACCGGCCGCCGTTGCCCGGCATCGAGGCCTATGAGGGCAAGAGCGTCTTCTACTATGTCACCCACCGCGAGGCCTTCCGCGGCAAGCGCGTGGTGATCGCCGGCGGCGGCGACACAGCCGTCGACTGGGCGCTGTCGCTGGCCGAGATCGCCGACCGTGTCTCGGTGATCCATCGCCGCGACAAGTTCCGCGCCGCGCCCGAGAGCGAGGCGCAGCTCAGGGCGCTCGCCAAGTCAGGCAAGCTCGATCTCGTTGTGCCTTATCAGCTTCACGAGCTGGAAGGCGCCGCAGGCCAGCTCACGACGGTGACTGCCGCCACCCTCGACGGCGCGACCAAGCGGATCGAGGCCGACGCGCTGCTGCCGTTCTTCGGCCTGTCGATGTCGCTGGGACCGATCGCCGACTGGCAGCTCGCGCTGCAGCACAATCAGATCGCCGTCGACGCCTCGACGGCGGCGACCAGCAAGCCCGGCATCTTCGCCGTCGGCGACGTCGTCACCTATCCCGGCAAGCTGAAGCTGATCCTGACCGGCTTCGCCGAAGCGGCCATCGCGGCACGCTCGGCCTACGCGCTGGTCCATCCCGAGACGCCGCTGCATTTCGAGTATTCGACGACCTCGGGTATCCCGTCGGCTTGAATCTTCCGGACCGCGCGCGTCCCGCGCGCTCATGATCATGAGCGCGCGGGACGCGC
>WHTW01000177.1 GCA_009377525.1 Rhodospirillales bacterium | reverse complement strand
CGATCAACTGGCGGTGCGCCTGGCTCTACGGAATAGAGCGGGCGACCTGCTCTATCGATCCCGAAAATCCCTGAAGACCTCGACGATCGTGTCAAATACCGCGCGCACTTCACTCCTGGCGAGAGTGTCGGGATGGGCCAGCAGAAATATGCCTTCCTTGAGCTTGGCAATCGGCTCGCCGACCCGTTCGAGGCCTGGTGTCGTATCGCCTTGAAAGCAAGGCAGCAGCGCGACGCCTAGCCCATTCGCGCAGGCTTCAAGCCGCAGAAATGGGTCACTGATCCGCAGGCCGATGGTGCCGCCTGAGCGCGAGGCCTCGGCTTCGACCCATTGCGCCTGTGCGGAATTCGGATGGCCATGGGTCGCTGCCGTTGGAACGTCGTTGAGAAACGTGCTGCGCTCCGCCTTCGATTTCCTGGCATGGCGATAGAGGGCGTAAGTCACCGTCCCGAGCCGTCGACATCGAAGCCCTTCGGCCCGCGGCAGACGCCCCATGCGCAACGCAATGTCGGCCTCTCCTCTGGGCAGGCTGAAGGCTTGCGAAGTCACCACCAGCTCGATCATCGGCTTGGGCGGTGCAAGCAATGCGTCGATCCGATGCACCAGCAATTGCGAGATGGCCGCAATGGCCGTCACTCGGACAGGCGCCCCCGCCACTGCTTCCACCCCGGCAACCAGGCCCACTTCCGCCGCCGCCAGTTCTATGCGCTCGGCTGCCGCAACGACCCGCTTGCCCGTCGCCGTCAGGACGAGCTGTCCGTCGCGATATTGGACCAGGGTGCCTCCCGTGGCAGCCTCAAGCGCCCGCAATCGTCGTCCGATGGTCGGCGGACTGACGCCAAGCGCCGCTGCGGCGAGGGCGCCGTTGCCTGCCCGCGCCAGGGCAAGGAGGACGCGAGCGTCGTCCCAGTGGAACTTCACGGTCATAGGTGGATCATGATGCCATGCTTGCGTGCAGAAGTGCACGCTCGACTTGCCAAGCTGCTCGGCCGAACCACTCGGGTGACGGATACCATTCGCTTCTTCGACCACGTCCGTGGAGGCCGGTGTGCGCTCACATTCCGTACTCGTCTTCGCCTGCGCCGGCCACTTCGCGGTCCACCTCCTCCTTGGACTGCATGCAACTGCAGCCTTGGCCATCGAACGGGAATGGTCCGTCGACTACGGCACCATCATAGCGCTCGGTATCTGGGGCGCATTCCTGCTGGGCGCAGCCGCGCCGGCGGCCGGTTGGCTGGCCGACAAAGCGGGTGCCGCGCCAATCATGGTCATTTTCTTCGTGGGCAGCGGTGCGGCCTCGATGGCGGCGGCAATGGCATCGGCGCCTGCCTCCCTTGCCGTCACGCTGGCGGCACTCGGCCTTTTCGGCGCGATCTACCATCCCGTCGGGCTGGCATGGCTTCTGGACGGGGTCGACGAATCGAGGCGGGGCTGGGCCGTCGGCCTCAACGGTTTGTTCGGTAGCCTTGGCGTGGCGGCGGCGCCGGCGATTGCGGGCGTGCTGGGCGGTGCATTCGGATGGCGCTCGGCATTTCTCCTGCCCGGCATTGTCACGGCGACGATCGGCATCCTTTTGATGGCTGCACTCATCCGAGGCATCGTCGCGATCGATGACCGCTCCATCGCTTCATCGAAGTCGGCGGTCGGCAGCACCTCGCTTCGTCAGCCTGTGAAGGGCGAGGTGAAGCGGGCGTTGGCGGCGCTGGGCGCGGCGATGATGTGTGGATCGCTGCTCTATTCGGCGTTCGTAACCGCATTGCCGAAGTGGACGGAAGGCAGGATTCTGGCCGAGTGGCCTGCGGCCGACCTCGGCGTCGTGGGAACAGTCGTCGCAATCGTCTTTCTTGTCGGCGGCTTTGGGCAAGTGCTGGCGGGATACTTGGCTGACCGGTACGATCCTCGTCACATCTATGTCTTGGTGATTGCAACCAAACCCGTGCTTCTTGTCGCGTCAGTCTTGTTTGGAGGTCCGGCGGGCCTGATCGCTGCAGCCGCACTCGTACTCATGATCGATATCGCTTCGCCTTCCGAGAGCCTGTTGCTTGCTCGGTGGGCGCCGGCGAACCGGCGCGGCTTTGCCTTTGGCGTGCGCTACGCCGCCGCTCTTGCTGCCACGCCCGCAGGGTTGTGGCTTGCCGCGGCGTTCCATGACACGTCATGGGGGCACAATTGTCTGTTCGTCGGTTTGGCGGCGCTCGCCGCTGTTGCCGCGATCGCGGCGGCAGCCATTCCGCGAGATATTGCGACTGCACTACGACTTGTTCGCCGCGATGGCGCGGCCAGCAATTTCAGCGCCATCCGCTTTCGACAGCGTCGAGGTTGACGATGGGAGCGCCCGGCACCTCTTCGATTTGGGTAGCGTTCTCGACCGGAACTAACCACGCGCTCGCCGTCGTACTATCGGAATCAAGACACAGGACAATTTCCTCGTCGCAGCCCCTGCAGGGGAAGCGATGGGTGTGGCTGGCCTCCTGACCGAGCCCGATACGGGTCGTATGTGGCTGCGAGCAGACCTCGCAGGCGATGGCGCTTCGTATGATCATAGGGTCTCACAAGTACCCGCTGAACGGGTCGAGATCCGGCCGGGGCGGCCACTTGGACGAACGGCGTGTCCGCGTCCAGGCGCTAGAGCATGATGGGTCCGGCTGGAATCAGCCGGACCCATCATGCCCTGTGGAACCACGATCGCCCGTGCGCGCGAATGGGATGAGATGGAACCGCATGCGGTTCCATCTCATCCCATTCCGCTCTAGCTGGGGCAGGCGTTGTCTATGGGCGCGGCAATGGTCCCGCTGCCTGCGCGAGAACGCATCTCCTTTGGTGGCATTTCCCCCAGCCCCTCATTTGCGCGACGGCAATGCCGGCGCCCCTGCCCCCGTGCAATCCTCCGGCCAAGTCCCCACCAGCCGGCGTCGACTGCTGCAGGCAGGTTGGACCTTCTGCCATTGCCGCGTCATGCCATGAAGGAGGCGATAGCGACGGCAAAGGGCCGTCGGCCTGCTCGCCTCACTTCACGTCCGGGCTGCCCATCTGCCCGCTTGGCCGTCGGCCCGATGGCACCGGATTGAGGCCCGAGGCACTGCCGGCGGGGCGAGCATTGGCGCGGTGCTGTCCGGTTCGCTCGATGACGGTCGGGTCGCCTGGCCGCGATCAATCAGGCAGGGGCCTGGCCATGGTGCTGAGACCAGCAGCGCGGCTTTTCGCCGAGGGCTTGGGGCAGCGTCACGGGACTTGGCTGACGTCGAGCGTCTCCCGCTCGGTATCCAGCCAATTCTGGAGGGCGATGACCTGTTCGACCTGAAGCCGGCGAGGCACTTCCACCTCGAGCCGGTCGGGCCCAAATCGCACGGTCGCACCCTGCAGCCCGTGCCTTGTCGCGAACTCGTCCAGCCTGGACTGGATCTCGCGGCGATCCTCGTCGGACCACAGCTGGCCCGCGGGGATGAACGCCCACTTGAAGGTCCGGCCGACCGCTGTCCCGGTCGGGGTTTCCCTCACCTCGACACCCGACCGCAGGAAGGAGGCCGACGGAACGGCCTGCAGCAGGCTCATCGCCCCTTCAATGCGGCCGCCAACTCGTGCCTGTCCATGTCGGCGATGGGCCGGCCCATCCAGGTGCCCTTGTCCCTCATGCTCGGTTCCGATCGCCGCGGCGGCGGCCAGGAGTATGATTTAGGAGCGGCCGCTCGCGTGACAAGGCCAGCGCATCCCCAAGGCATGGGCTGGCCGCAACCAAAGCCCTTGCGGGGCATTGGGTGCAGCAGCCGGCAACGTTCCCGGTCCTGAGCGTCGGCACCGAGGGGTGCGACGATAATCGGGGCCGGGAACTGTTTGTTGGCGAGCACCAGCGAAGTGACCGACTCTCCCTGCACGCAGCGAGGCTGACCCAGCTTCCAGACTTTGGCCTGATCACATGGTCCGGCGACGCTGCCTATGCGTGTGGTCAGGCATCGCCGTCGGGTAGCGCCTATCGCGACCCACTGCCCATGCCCAGAGCCTGCAGAAGATCGAAGTGCTTGCGCACGGCGGGCAATGTCTTGGCGGCCCAGGCCTTGAGGGCGGGGCTGCCGCCGGACGTCGCGTAGGTATCGAGCAGGGCGATTGCCTGCTGATGCGCCTGCACCTGGTCGGTGCGATAGGCCTGGTCGAAGTCGGCGCCCCTTCGGTTCTTGATGGCATTGATCTTTGCCTGATGCGCCTGGTCGGGCGCGATGTCGGCTGGCAGCGCGATGTTGGCGGCTTTCGCGGCCGTCCGCAGCTCCTGCAGCGCCACCGTATGGTCCTTGACCATCATTCGGGCGAAGTCCTTGAGCTTGGGATCGCTCGCCTGGGCCAGCGCCAACCCGCCTTCCACCACCTCGAACTTGTTGGCGATCGCCGCGGCAAGGGCGAACTGCTGGTCAGACATCTGTGTCGCTGCGCTGCCGGGGTTGGTGCCCGAGGGTTGCTGCTGCATCGGGGTCGCAGGGTTCGCCATCGGATTGGCGGTGCCGGTTTGGCCGCCGGTCGATTGCGCCTGGGCCGCAGGCGCAGACAGAACCAGCAGACAGGCGAAAAGGAACGGTTTCATCGGACCTCGAAGCACAGTGGTGTTTGCGCCTGCCGCGTCGGCAGCGCCTGGCCTGTCAATGGACCGGAATGCGTAACGTTCCCCGAGCGCTTGGGCGCACTTGGCTCGACTATCGGCGGCACGATCATCCGGGCCGCACCTCACGACTGGCGCGTGGCGCGAGTGGTTGGCACAAAGCCGGTGACGGTCGGATCCACCGCACCCATGCGGCCCCCGAACCAGGCGGCGACCGCGCCGAGCAGCAGCGACAGCGCGCCAATGAGCGCGCCGCGCGACACCGCCTTGGTCGCGGTGGCCGCGGCCTCGGTGGCCTCGCGCCGCGCTGCCTGCACGCCTTGACGATACTGCTCCTCGTACTGTTGCACCTGCTTGCGCGCCTCCTCGACCGGGATGTTCTGCGCCTTGGCCAGCGCCTCGGCGGCTCGGGTCCGCGCAACATCGGCTTGCTGTGGATCGCCAGTGGCAGCCGCACGCATCGCGGCGACCGCGCCATCGCGCAACGCCGTCGGGTCGTTGCCGCCCATCGCATCGCGCATCGTCCGCTCCACCGCGTCGAACGGCCCGGTATTGGCCGCCAGTGCTGGTGCCGCAGTCTGGGCCGCGGTCTGGATCGCGCCACCGGCCGTGCTCGTCAGGCCGCGGTAGGCGCCGCCGAGCAGGCCACCGACTGTCGAGGTCAGCAGCCAGAAGATCACAAGGGTAGTGAACGCCCAGCTTGTAAGCCCATGCCAGGCCGCCGAGGCTTCCTTGGGCTGGCCTGACAGGCGCCCCGCTGCAAAGCCGCCGGCGAGCGCCGCGAGGATGCCGGACGCCGTCCACCACACTGCTGCGCCAATCGAGAAACCGCGGGCCGACGGGTTCTGGTCGGCCCCGGCGACCGGATCGAGCGTCGATGCGCCGATACCGACTCCGATCATGTTGAGGATGAGCTGCGCCACCAGGGCCACGACGACGCCTGCCAGCACGGCGCCCCAGGACACGCGATTGAGTAGCACGCTGCGGGCGTCCTCCGCCGGCGTGACGGGGCTGACGTGCGCGGCATCGCGATCGCCGAGGTTGCGGGGCGTGTCGGGCCGGGAGGGAGAATCTGTCATGGTAGTCTCCTTGGATGCGCATGCCTGTGAGCGCCGTTGCGGGCGATGGCGACGCCGGCGTGGGCGACGACCGACGCCGCCACGCCGATCTCGGCGACGGCGAATAGCGAGATCGTTCTCGTCATGAAGTCCTCCTGCTGTTGGATTGTTCTCGACAAGACAAAGAGCGGCGCCCGCAATCGTTGCCGGCTTCAGTGAAATCGGCTCGCGCGTCGGACGTCGCTCGCAACGGCACAAGAGGTGGCCGGGTCGATGGTCAGCCGGCCCGCTCCACCACATGACCCTGCTTCAGCTTGTGGCCCGTGAAGCTGCGCGTCTCCGGCGGCGGCAGGCCGCCTTCCTTGATCGCTGCCAGCAGCTGGCCCTTGCGTGCCTCGAGCTTGTCGCCGAGGGCTTCCATGTCGACATCGCCCTTGCGGGCCTGGGCGAAGAAGCCTTCACCGGGCTTCTCCTCTTCCTTCACGTGGTGCTTGATCATTTCTGCAAGCACGGTGACCTTGGCGTCGAAGAACTCGTCGTCCGGACTGCTGGCCGCGATCTCGGCGATCAGCACCTTGGCGCCGTCGTGCTCGACGTAGGCTTGATGCTCGAGATCGTCTTGCACTGCCTCCTTGCAGGCCGGATAGAAGATCTCTTCCTCGATCGTGGCGTGGACCGTGAGCTCGGTGCAGATTTCCTGCGCCAGCCTGGCTTTGCTGGCATTGTCCTTCGCCTTCTCGAACCGTGTGAACAGGTCCTCGACCTTGCGATGGTCCGCCTTGAGCAGGGCGACGGCGTCGGCTGTGTCTTTGCTCGGCATGGGGCTTTCTCCTGAATGTGTGTGAAGAGCGCGCTGGCAACGTGCCCTGAAGCGCGCGGTTGCTGGCGATGAACGCACACGACTGTCGGGTACCGCCGCCGGGCCCGGCATCAAGGCATGAGCAGGCTTACGAAGCTGCTCGCCACAACGCAGCGCCGAACGCCGAGCCACACCGCTGTTCAGGCGGGTTGGCTGGTGCCGGTAGCCGACCGAGTGTTGTCCTTGGTGACGGACTGCACGACCTTGTCGGCGATCTCGCCGACCTTGCCGCCGAGATCCGCGTTGCTGGCCTCGGCCTTCAGGACGTCCGCCGCCGTCGCGAGGGCGTCGCGGCCGGCACCGACGGCCCGGGCGCCGGCGCCGCCGATCATGTCCTTTTCGGCCTTCGACAGCGGCAACGCCGCCCCTAACGCGGCGCCGAGCGCCGCCCCGAGCGCTGCCATGAGGATGGGCTGCTCCTGGAAAAGATGCGACAGGCTCTGACGGGTCTGCTCGGCCAGGCTGGCCGCCTTTTCCTGGGCCGTGTCGGCAAGGCCTGCGGCCTGGTCACGCCGGTCGTGCATCTCGCGGCGGCCCTGCTCGATCTCGCTATCGACCTTGTCTTTCATGGCGGCATAACCCTCGCTTGCCTGGTGCTGGACCTCGCCGATGGTGTCGGCGACACGGTCGCCCACGACGCCGGCGGCATCGCGGACCGCGCCTGTAACCGAGGAGGTGGCCCTGGAGGTGGCCCTGGAGGCGGCCGACGCCACCGTCACTCCGGCGCTCGACGCCGTGGCGGCCGTAGCGGACGCGGCGCTGCGCGCGGCGCCGGCCCCGGCGGCAGCGGCGCTCTTCAACGTCGAGCCGGCCGCCCCCATGACATCGGCGCCGGTGGTGCGCGTCAGCAGCATGGTGAGGCCGGCGCCGATCAGCAACGCAGGCACGGGATTGGCCCGCGCCTGCTCGGCCAGGGTCTTGACCAGCGTGAGGCCGCTGTCCTTTACCAGGGCGATGGCTTCGCTGGAGAGCGCCGAGGGAGCGAGGCCATCGCGCAACTGGCCGAGCGTATCGGCGAGTTCGACGCGGCTGGCATCCGCCTCGCGTTGCAGGCGAGCGGTCGAGGTCATGTCACGGTCTCCTTCATCATGCGGCCGTCGCGCGACAGCGAGGTCAGGGTACGGTCGGGAACCAGCTCCTCCGGGTTGAGCCGCTTCTGGCCCATCAGGAAGAGCACCAGGCCGATGACGGCAGCGCCCCCGGCAACCAGCAGGATGGCGGCCGGTGGGGACATGCCGCTGGCGATCAGCACGCTCACCAGCGCCTGCAGCAGCATGCCGAGCGCTACGATCAGGAAAATGGCGCCGACGGCCATCAGGGCGAGGCCGACCCGCAATGCCGCGAGCTTCTCGGAAACCTCGGCGCGCGCCAGCCGGAACTCGGTCTGGACCAGGTCAGCTGACTGCGCGATGGCGGCGGTGAACAAGGTCACGACGCCGGGACGGCGGGGTGCGTTGAGCATCATGCCTTCTCCGTCTGGCCACGGCTGTTGGGGTCGTTGCTGTCGGGACCGTTGTTGTCGGCTGGGGCCGCCACGCCGGCTTTGATCAGCCGCGAAAGGGCGAAACCCACCAAGGCGGCACCGGCGATCATGACGACGGGTTGCGAGCGGCCGAACTGGACGGCCGACGTCATCAGGTCTCCCACTTTCTTGTCCCGAAGGTCGGTCGCCAGGCGGTCGATCTTTTCGCCGGCGCCGCGCACGTAATCAGCAATGGCAGGCGATTGCTCGGCGACGCTGTCAGCGATGGTGCTGGCGGTGCGGCCGAGACCGGCAACGGCATCAGCCCCGGCTTGCTTCGACTTGTCCGCCACCTCTTCAACCTTCTTGCCGACCGCTTCGCCCACGGCTCGGGCAACGCCCGTTGCCTCATCCATTGTCTGTTGAGTGCTGTCCGTCATGTCCGCCTCCGTGTCTGTTCTTTTCTCGTGAACGAGGCGCCGAAGACTAAGGTTGCTCCGGCCGAGCGATTGCGGTCCGGCGGTCGTTGGTGACCCTGCATCGTCGTCGCCGTGATGAGCCGCACGTGGTGCTAGGCTCGCCATCGGCGACGTCTGGACAACGTCGCTCATTGTTGGAGCAACTCCAGACTTGTCGCCTCGTTCTCCTGTGCCGACAGACAGCAAGCAACCGATAGCGAAGCACAGGGGATCAACAGCATGCCCAGCAAACGGCCCGCCAAGCGCACGGCCCGCGCAACCAAGCAGGACGCCAAACCATCACTCCGTCCCTCCTCCCAGCCGACGCCGGAGGTTGCCATGGCCGCCAAGCCAAGCCAGACGCTGCCGCCGATGCTGCCGCGCACCTCGGGCCAGGTGACCTCCAACGACAAACCGCCGTTGCCGCGGCAGGAGACCGACAAGACCCTTGAGCTGCGTCCCGACACGCTGGTCCCCGGCGGGGAACTGACGACCAATCAGCGGGTGACCGTCAGCGACGACCAGAATTCGCTGAAGTCCCACGTGCGCGGGCCGACGCTGCTCGAAGACATCCTGATGCGTGAGAAGATCACGCACTTCGACCACGAGCGCATTCCCGAGCGGGTCGTCCATGCTCGCGGCGCCGCCGCCCACGGCGTCTTCCAGGTCTATGAGAGCCAGGCGCATCTCACCATGGCGGCGCCGCTGCAGGATCCGGCCGTCCAGACGCCGGTCTTCGTGCGCTTCTCGACGGTGGCGGGCTCGCGCGGCTCGACCGACACGCCGCGCGACGTGCGCGGCTTTGCCGTGAAGTTCTATACCCCCGACGGCGTCTGGGACCTGGTCGGCAACAACATGCCGGTGTTCTTCATCCAGGACGCCAACAAGTTCCCCGACCTCATCCATGCGGTTAAGCCCGAGCCTCACAATGAGATCCCGCAGGCGCAGTCGGCGCACGATACCTTCTGGGATTTCGCGTCATTGACGCCGGAAAGCGCCCACATGCTGATGTGGGTGATGAGCGATCGCGCCCTGCCGCGCAGCTTCGCCACCATGGAGGGTTTCGGCGTCCACACGTTCCGGCTGGTCAATGCCGAGGGCGTATCGCGCTTCGTGAAGTTCCATTGGAGGCCTCTCAAGGGCGTCTGTTCGCTGGTGTGGGAGGAAGCGCAGCTCATCTCCGGCAAGGACCCCGACTTCAACCGTCGCGACCTCTGGGAGTCGATCGAACGCGGCGACTTCCCGGAGTATGAGCTCGGCCTGCAGATCGTCGAGGAGGCCGACGAGCACAAGTTCGGCTTCGACCTCCTGGACGCCACCAAGATCATCCCCGAGGAGATCGTTCCGGTCGTCCCCGTGGGCAAGCTGACGCTCAACCGCAACCCCGACAATTTCTTTGCCGAGACCGAGCAGGTCGCGTTCCATACCGGCCACATCATTCCCGGCATCGACTTCACCAACGACCCGCTGCTCCAGGGCCGGTTGTTCTCCTACATCGATACCCAGCTCCGCCGCGTCGGGCCGAACTTTCATGAGTTGCCCATCAACCGCTCGGTGCGGCCGGCCGACAACAACCAGCGCGACGGCTTTGCCCGCATGACCATCAACAAGGGCCGCGTCTCGTACTTTCCCAACAGCCTTGGCGGCGGCTGCCCCATGCATTCGCCCGCGGCTGCCGCGGCGTTCCGCTCGGTCGCGATCAAGGAGCAGGCCGGGCCCAAGGTGCGCGAGCGCAGCCCCAGCTTTAGCGATCATTTCAGCCAGGCGACCCAGTTTTGGAACAGCATGAGCGACTGGGAGAAGGACCACATCGCCGCCGCCTTCGCCTTCGAACTGAACCAGGTGGTCGACGAAGCCGTGCGCGACCGGACCATGAACGAGATCCTGGTGAACATTCACAAGGACCTGGCCAATCTCGTTTCCGAAGTGACCGGCATCGCGGTCAGCCCCGCCGGCACGCCGGACGCGCCGACGCCCTCGGCGCCGACCCCCTCCGGCCCATTGCGCAAGGACGCCGACAAGCTGAAGTCGCCGGCGCTCAGCATGGACAAACCTGTCCCCACCATCAAAGGCCGCAAGATCGCCGTGCTGGTCGGCGACGGCATCGATACCGGCGAGGTCGAGGCCATGCTCGACGCACTATCGGCCGCCGAACTGGCGCCCGAGACCATCGGGCCGCGCGCCGGTACGGTCGCCGCCAGCGACGGGCCCATGAAGGTCAACCGCGCCGCGCCCAACGCGCCATCGGTCGTCTACGACGCCGTGCTCGTGCCGGCCGGTGTCGGGCCGGCGCTGGCGGGACAGACGCTGGCCCAGCGCTTCGTCCACGAAGCCTGGCGGCACGGCAAGCCGATCGCCGTGGCCGCGGATGGCAAGGCGTTGCTGCAGGCTGCAGGCGTGCCCGCGGACAGCGAAGGCGTAACGGTGATCGAAGCGGCGCAACTTTCGACACGGCTGATGGCCGATCTCGAGAAGCATCGCTTCCCGCGACGCGTCTCGGTGCTGCGACCGTCTTGATGGACGTCGCGACAGCGGGCCGGCGAGGCTTGACCTCTCCTTAGGCAGCAGTCTTCGATGGCCCGCCGCTGTTTGCGACCCGAGCGACGTCAACCGTCAGGTCGACTCAGCGGTCCACTTGGCCGACGCACAGGTCGCGATGCTGCGCGAGTGGACTGCGGCGGAGATCAGCATCAAGGAGCGGAAGGCCAACGCTGAGATCGCCTCTTCGGCATCCAAATTTTGGAAGAGCAACCGCAACGTCGCGGATGGCATCCCGTTCCATGGCTGGGCGCAGCCTACTGCGCCCAAATCACACCAAGGGAGGCATGCCATGGCGAGCGAGGAGACCAAGATCACGTCCGGGAGCTTGATCGCAGCGGAAAAGGTCGAAGGAACAGACGTCTACAATCTGCAGGGCGAGAAGCTCGGCACGGTGGACGACCTCATGCTCGACAAGGTGAGCGGCAAGGCCATTTACGCCATCATGTCGTTCGGCGGCTTTCTCGGCATGGGCGAGAAGTACCATCCGTTGCCCTGGTCGACGCTGAACTACGATGAGAGCAAGGGTGGCTATGTCGTCAATCTCGACAAACGGATGCTGGAGAACGCACCGACATACGGCATGAACGAGGACTTCCGCTGGACGCCAGACTACGGCCGGCAGGTGGACAAATACTATAACGCGCCGAGCTACTGGTAAGCGATGTGAAGCGGGGAGGCGTCGCACGGCAGTCATGACGCCTCCCTCGCGGAGAGAGTGCCTGGGTGAGGCTAAAGTTCAGCGGCCTCAAAGGGCAACTGCCGCCCAAACACCACGTTCGCCATTGGATTGCCTTCGTTAGAAGGACGGGCTGGCGATTGGTGGGCTTGATGTCGGCGTTGTTGGTCCTCGTGGTCGATGATGATTTCTTGGTCCGCATGAATGCAGTCTTCCTACTGGAAGAAGCAGGGTACGATACGCTGCAGGCTGGCACCGCTGATGAAGCCATTGGGCTGCTCGAAGCCCGAAGCGACATCAAGGTCGTCTTCACGGACATCAACATGCCCGGAAGCATGGACGGGCTCGCGCTTGCCCGCGCCATTCGTCACCGTTGGCCACCGGTCGAGCTTGTGCTGACATCCGGCTACGCACGGGTTCAAGACGAGGACATGCCCGAGCGCGGGCTTTTCCTCGGCAAACCCTATCAGCCGGCCGAGTTGGTCCGGATGGTCCGGTCCCTGACCGGCTAAGCAGGCTACCGCGCCGGGGTTGTGGTCGTGGTTGTGACGGGAGGTACCGCCGGATCGGGCGAGACCGTGGTTGTCCGTGTGGTCGTCGTCGCGGTCGGCTGCACGACGCGTTCCGACCGGAAGGAGCACGCTGACGCGGTGGCAGCCAACAGGACGACAAGGGCAACACTGCGCATTGTTACGTCTCCTCGTGGTTACGTCTCCTCGTGCGGTTCATCTCGACAACGAAGCGGTGCGGGGAGCGGTTTCCGCTGGTACTGGTATAGGTCTGACGCCAATCGACCATCTTGCCGTTGAGGCGGTCGTGCTTCGCGGGACCGAAGGATCAGCGCCGCGGCGCAAGCGGCTGAAGGTCCTGGTGCGATAGTCTGTGTCGAACAGCCTAGGCTCGATGAGAGCCGTGCGTAGCAGCCGGCAGACGTCGCAGAGCCAGAGCGGATGTTGTCGCTGAATGCTTAAGGCGGCGCGACGATCGGCCTTCCGGACTGCCCTATCGCGAATGACCCTAGCAATTCCAGGCGGCCCCGAATGCCTCACCGTTCACGACCTTCCGCAATAGTTCGGCTTCCAAGTCGCTTAGCGCGGGCGCCATGACATCCCTATAGCCAACCAAAGACCCACATGATCAGCAGAATTGGGATGGGAATGCCCAATAGCCAAAGTAATCCAGCTCTAGCCATGTTTGCCTCCTGTGAGGCCTCTGTAACGCCCGCCCACTAGCCAAGTTCCGAGCATGCCAACGCTTGCTGAGTCACGCGGGCGCTTGGTGCGACCCTTCATGCTCGCACACTTCGGCCAGGTCGCGGCAGTCGACCATGTGGCCGCAGGTTGGGCATTTAATGAAGTGGTTGCGCTCGATCGGACTGGCCTTGCGCAGGTGGCGTAGTGCCTTCAGCACGGCGGCGCGTCGCGGAACAGGGCAGCGGGAACGTCGACTTCGGATCAGCGTTGGCGGCGTCAGGAAAGGGGCCAGGATTCGCGGAATGAGCTGGCCGGCTTGGACAGGGCCATGCCTGAAGTTTCTTGGCTGACGATGAGACGGTTAAATCCCGGCGCCCATTTGGTGGTCGGCGTGGTGCCGCCGGACGGACGATCCGAAGCGAGCGGCCTCAAGATGCGCGCTGCTCTGCTGTCCAGGCTGGCTCGCGCGCTGCGGCTGACCGGCCTCTACGCCATCATTGATTTGCGTGAGCGAAGTGGAAACGAGATCCGCTGCGCCTTTGAGAAGCCTGTCGACGCCGAAAGGCTCGCCGAGGCAGTGGGGGCGTCGGTCGAGACTCGCTATCCCGGCTGGGCGAGCCAGCGGAGCTTCCTGTTCGATGCCGCCGCCGTGACTTCCCTCGAGACGATCCTGAGGAACAAAGGATCGGCGACCCGGCGCCGGCGCAAGAGCCGGACATCGAACCTGTTATCGTGAGGGAGCATGCCGAGGGTTCAATGGCCGGAGCTGGTCGCTTCAACGTCTTCCCTTCACCTGCTGGTGGCGTCGTTGCCGGTTGGCTCCGCCGACGATCAAGCCACGAGTGCGCGCACGCTTCAAATGTTGGTCCGTCGGCTGCTGAAGAAGCTACCGCTGACGGGGCGCCATGCGTTGACCATTTCTCGTGCCCAGGCCGGGCACGAAATCCTGTGCGCATTTGAGAACGCGGTGGATGCGGAGCAGGCCGCCAGGGCTTTCAATGCGACGTCGGTGGAACCGCGGGCAGGCTGGGCCAATCAACACACATTCCTCCTCGACGACGAGGCCGAGGAGCGCATCCTGAAGGCTGCAGGCCCTGGTCAATCGCGCCGGGCGCGCGCGCAGCGCAAGCTGACGAATGACCGTTGAGGGATTGCCAGTACCTGATGCGGAATTGCGGTTCCGGCCTGAATCGTGTCGGGTCGGACGGAGTAAGCGATATGCGCTGCGCGGGTAACTCCGGTCCGGCCGGTCGATGGGTCCAGCGCTTGCTATTTGCTCAGCTATCCTCACTCTCTCGTTGCTTCGTAAACTTTGACAGCATCGTCGCGATTGCATCCGGCGTTCCATCGCTCGCCAACTTCGCCGCCCGTGGCAAAGATGCAAACCGCTGTTGTCCCAGCGCGGTAAGATGCCACGACGTTTTATCCGCTTCGATCAGATGAAGGTCTTTCAGTCGGCGTATGTGGCCTGACGCTACGCCATGGCTGAACCCGAGGGCCACGCGGCGCAGCGCGACTTCTTCATTCGGGCTTAGTTGCGCGAGCATACCTCTCATTTATCCCTCCCTTTCTCACAGCTAGCTCGCAGGCAGGGCCTGCAGGCGTAGACATGCGCCAGCTCGGTACTTTCGAAACGGGCTCGGTACTTTCGCAACTGCATGTCTCGCATACCCCTAAAACGACAACCGCGGGCGCTTGGATTGGTCCCGCGGCCGTGTCGGTTTCATTGAGTGGAACGAGCTCGTCATGGAGGCCGATCCATTTGCTCGCGCCCAGATCAGCCGGACAGGCCGGCTCCAGCAAGCGACGAAATCCGTTGAACTTTTTATTATGGACCCAACGACCATGCATGATGCTGGAAAGCGTCGATTGATGCCGAAGGCCATATCGATGGACTATTTCAGGCGTTCCACGGCCCGCATTGCCGGCAAGCGTCGATGCATGGGGCCGCGCGCTCGGCTGTCGGCGCCAGGCGGACCTTCAGGACGGTCGCTTGAGACCGAAGGGTGGTCCGGCTCCGCGATGTTCCAGACGGGGGTGCCATGGCATGCGGAGCCTATTGAAAGCTCACAGCTAGAGCGTTTTCCGATACGGTGGAACCGCTCGCGGTTCCACCGTATCGGAAAAGCGCGCGCGGGAGATCGGGTTTCAACGGGCACATTCCGTTCGGCTGATTCCAGCCGAACGGAATGTGCTCT
>WHTW01000176.1 GCA_009377525.1 Rhodospirillales bacterium | reverse complement strand
TCAGGCTGTTGGGCGGACCGGTCCAGCTCGCCTGCCCCGGATTGCACTGCACCGCGGGCTGCGTCGTGCCGAGCGTGTTGTCGTTGCCGAAGCGGCAGGCCGCGGTGTCGATGGCGATCGGCCGCTCGCGGCTCGCCTGGTCGACCTGAACTTCAGCTAACGGCCAACATCGCTTCAGCGAGAGTCACGAAGCCGAGGCGATGGGCCGCGTGCCCGCGCTGGCTGAGTTCGGCGCGCGCCTCAGGGGTAAGGCGGCCGTCGGCCGAATCGGCCAACAGGATGCCGCGCCGCACGATCAGCTCGGTCAACGGAGTCGGTTCGCGCTCGGCGTACTTGGCGAGCGCCAGAGCGTGCCGACGCGCCTCCTCCGGCCGGCCGCCTGCAAGTTCGGCTTCGATGGCATGGCGACGAAAGAAGAAATGGTTGTGCATGAGCGATGGGCCGGCCAGCAGCGACTCACCCTCGCGGAGTAGCCCGTCCCGCTCACCCTCATCATCGACCAGCTTCGCGGCGATGCCGAAAGTCGCCGGCCCCATGTAAGACAGGGCGTGCTCGCGAGTGAGCGCCACTGCTTCGCGCGCCATTTTTGCAGCTGCGGAAAGGTTGCCGGCCAATGCCTGCAGCTCGGCCCCGAAAATGACGTTCTCGCCCTCGAAGCGCCAAGCCCCGAGCTCGGCGACGATCTCCCTGGCAGTGCCGACATGCGGCAGACCATCCTCAGGCCGGGCCGACTCCATGGCAGCGACCATGAGGACTTGCAGCGCAATCAGCTCGGCGCGACGGTCGCGGGCCTGTCGTGCCAGCTGACGCGCCGTCTCGGCCTTCTCGCGCACCGCGTCAAGGCGCATCATAAAGCACTCGGCGAACGCGGCCATCGGTCGATTGGCGATCTCGACCGTGGCGGCGCCGGAACTGCGCGCCGCAGCGATGCAGCGTTCCAGCGCCTGCAGGGTGGAGCGCACGTAGCCTTGCGCGTACAGGCCGTCGGCAAGACCGCCCAGCGCCCGCGCTACCAGTTCCGGTGACTGCACCCGCTCGGCCAGAGCCAGCGCCGCGCGATGCTCCTGCATGCAGTCTTCGACGCGGCCCATGGGAAACAGGAGGTTGCCGCGCAGATAGTGGCAGCGCGACGCCAGGGCCGGCAGGTCTGCCGCCTCGGCTCTCGCCTGCGCCCGATCCAGGGCGACCCCTGCCCCGACCAGATCGTCGACGATGCGCAGCGACTCGGCGATACCGAGCTCGGCCTCGCCGCGGCCGACATCGTCGAACGCCTTGCCGAGCGCGGTTTCGAAGTGCGCTTGTGCCTGCCGCGCCGCGCCAAGTTCCAGTCGTAGGCGGCCAGCCAGCAACGCAAGTGCGACAGTGTCGGCGTCCTCGCGGGCCACCGCCAGGCCGCGCTCGGCGTTCTCCAGCGCCGCGGCGAGCCGGCTCGAGGCGCGCAGGCGGTCAGCGGCCATCCGATAGGCCAACGCCGCGGCCGGATCACCGGCGCGATCGAGATGCTGCGCTTGCAGCTCGGGCTCGCTTTCGCCCAGCCAGTCGGCGGCGCGCCGGTGATAGCGGCGCGCCGTCTCCTGCAGCAGCGAGGCATAGGTCGCCTCCTGAATGAGCGCATGAGCGAACATCAGCATGTCGCCGTCGCGCACCAGCAGGCCGCCATCGATCAGCGGCCGCGGATCGTACGTACCTTCCTCTGTCAGCGCCCGTAGGGCGGCCACCGAAAAGCGCTGGCCGAGCACCGACGCTGCCTGCAAGGCCGTGCGGTCGGCCCGTGTCAGCCTGTCCAGCCGCGCCTGCACGAGTCCGCGGATCGACCCGGGGAGCGAGGTCGCCTCCGATTCGGCGGCACTGAGGGCAAGCTGCTCGAGGAAGAGCGGATTGCCGCCCGATCGTGCCACGAAGCGGTCGACCACGGCTTCGTCGACCGCGCTCGCCGCCGCCTGCGCCAGCCGCTGCATGGCGTCGGGATGCAAGGGTCCGAGCTCCACCACGACGACCGATGCGCCACCCAGGTCGCGGCGAAAGGCGGCATCGACCGGATCGCCCTCGGGTCGCGATGTCGTCAGCAGCAACAGCGGGCGCGCCAGCGTGAGCCGGGCTACCGCGCGCACGAACGCTCGCAGCGTGTCGCCGGCCCAGTGGAGATCCTCGACGCCGATCGCAAGCGGCGTGGTTTCCGAAACGACGGCAGCAAGGGCGGCGACCGCTTCGGCGCGCAGCGCAGCCCGCTTGGCATCCTGCATCGCGGCGTAAGGTGTCGCGAGCTCCTCGGGCATGGGGCGCTCCAGCACGTCATGCAGCGCCGCACGCAGTCCTCCGTCGATCGTGCGCGCGTCGATCCAGTCGGGCCTCGCCGCAATGAGAGCCTCGGCCATGACGCGCAACGGCGTCTGGCGACGGCCCGCGCCGAAGTCGAGCACGCGCACCAGGAAAGTAACGAACCCTCGGCCGGTAGCCTCCATCAAGCCTTCGGCCAGCAATCGGCTCTTCCCGATCCCCGCCTCGCCGCGCACATGCAGCAGTGCTCCCCGCTGCGGCGCCGCCAGCACGGCCGATATCTGGGCGAGCTCGATCTCGCGGCCGACAAACGGCAGGCGCCCCGTTGTCGTCGCGTCACGCAGCCCTTCGAGGCGCCACAGCCGCTGAGGTGCCGCGATGCCCTTCAAGGATCGCTCGCCCAGTGGCGTGCCGCGCACCCTGTCGGAGACGGCGCGCCACGCCGCGTCGTCCAGAACGGTCTCGCCGGGTTTTGCCTCGGCGACGATGCAGGCAGCGAGGTTCACGGTCTCGCCGAGCACGGTGTAGTCGCGCCGCACCGCGCCGCCGATCTCGCCGGCCACGACTTCCCCCAGGGCGATGCCGATGTGCGTAAGAAGCGGAACAGCGACGGGCCGGCCAAGATCGGCCGACAGGGCAGGCATCGCTCGCTGAATTGCATCTGCCACGGCGACGGCACGCAACGGATCGTCCTCATGCGCCATGGGAGCGCCGAACACCGCCATGGTGGCATCACCGATGTGCTTGTCGACCGAGCCTCCGTGCTCGACGATCAGCTCGTCCGCGCGCGCGAGAAATCGGTCGACGATGCGCCGCATCTCCTCCGCACCGAGCTCGCCTGAAAGCTCGGTAAAGCTGCAAAGATCGGCGAACAGCACGGCGACGCGCCGACGCTCTGCCTCCTGCGCCTCGGTCGGACCTGGCTCCTCCAGACTCGCGATGGCCTCCAGCAGCCGCTTGCGATGGCCGAGCGAGGCGACGCCGAGCTCGCGCAGGTCATCGGACGAAAGCCCGCGCAGCAGGCGGCCGTCGATGTGGTTGGAGACGAACACATCCGCGTATTGGCCGAGCCCCAGTCTTTCCAGCCAGTTACGAACGTCCATTCGCCCGCTCCGACGCTCCAGTCTGTGGTGAAGCTACGCCTGTCGGCCGGCGGATGCATCCCCGCCGTGGTGGCAAAAGCCGGGCGCTGCCGCTACTCCCGCCGAAACTCGTACTCGAAGTTCAGCCTGTCACGGCAGACCGCCAGCGTGTCGCTGACGCGGCGGCAGGTCAGGCTGTTGGGCGGACCGGTCCAGCTCGCCTGCCCCGGATTGCACTGCACCGCCGGCTGCGTCGTGCCGAGCGTGTTTTCGTTGCCGAAGCGGGCGGTAATCGGCGCCACGCAGGTGATGGTGCCGGTGGCCGGGCACACCGCGGTCGAACGCCGCTCGCCGCGGCCGCTGGTGCCGAAGCAGATGCGGCCGGCCTTCACGGCGCACTTTTCGGACCGGCCGCCCAGGTCGATGCTGCCTTGTGTGTCCTGACCGAGCCGCCAGCAGCCCTGCAGCAAGCCGAGGTCCTTCTGCGCCCACCGGTCGGCCGGCAACGGTGGCGGTGGCGGCGCCTTGGCAACCGGTGGCGGCCTTGGCGGCTCGACCGGCTTGGGGGGCTCGATCGGCCTGCAGTGCGCCACCTTCTTCCTGATGTCGGCCTCGAGCGCGGCAAGTTCAGCCGACAGCTTCTTGCCGTCGGCCTCGACGCCGTCGAGCGACGCCTTCAGGATCGGCGTCGGATCGGGTGGCGCCTCCGGCGCCGGAGGCGCCAGCGTCTCGAGCATCGAAAGGCTGGTCGACGGCTCGACCGGAGTACAGGCACGCAGAAACCACGAGACGATCAGCAGGGCCAGGATCAACAGCAGGCCCATCAGCAGCGCGGCCAGCCAACGTGGCCAACCGTCCAGGGAACGCGCGGTCATTGCTCGAAGGCGGTTTGCTGCCGCCGAGCTTACACCTTCCGCTCGCGAAGGCGGCAGTGATCAATCTGCGGCGGCTGCCTTCTTTGGCCCTTCGGCCGCCGGAAAGATGACGCGATCGTCTGTGCGGCAGTAGCGATCGGCGAACATGCGGCCGATCGGATGGTACTTCTCCATGTGCACGCGCATGGCCTTGGGGTCCCACAGCTCGTCGCGGATGTGGAAGCGCAGCCCCTCGCCCATGATGAGCTGGCGGTCATCCTTGACGTTGATCACCTGCCAGGTCTTGCACTCCATCGACCATGGCGCATCGGCGAGCCGCGGCGGCTTGATGTCGACCGAGGGTGCCAGCTTCAGGCCGAGATGGTCGGGCTCGCCGATGTCGGGCGGAAAGTCGCCGCTCGAATCGTGCATGGCGCGGGCCAGCGCCTCGTCGGTCAGGTTCACGACGAACTCGCCGGTCCGCTTGATGTTGGTCCAGGTGTCCTTGATGCGCCCGTCCGGCCGCTTGTTGACGGCGAACATGACGATCGGCGGATCCTCCGCGAAAACGTTGAAGAAGCTGAACGGCGCGGCGTTGACCGTGCCGGTCGGGCCGAGCGTCGTCACCCAGGCGATCGGCCGCGGCAGCACGAAGGCGGTGAGGATCTTGTAGCGGTCGTGATCGTTCACGTCGGAGACGGCGTATTGCATTGGTTCCTCTTCGCTGGGGGCGCGCCACTCCAGTGGCGCGATCATTCCTACTTCCACCGAAGACGCGCGACTGGAGTCGCGCGCCCCCAGCTAGTTGCTCGGCTCGACCTTCACGCCGGTGCGCTCGACGATCAGCTTGTAGTGCTCCGGCCGGCGGTGCCTGGCGAAGTTGAAGGTGGTGTTGCGGATGTATTCGCCGAGCTCCATGTCGCAATCGTAGAAGACGACCTCGTCCTCCTCGGTCGTCGACTTGGCGACGATCTCGCCGGTCGGCGCCACGATGGCCGTGCCGCCGTGCAGCCAGAAGCCATCCTCCTTGCCTGCCTTGGCCGTGGCCACGACCCAGATGCCGTTCTGGTAGGCCGCCGCCTGGATGGAGAGGTTGTGGTGGAACACGCGCAGGTACGGCGGTTCCTTCGGCGCATAGACGTTGTCGGTCGGCGTGTTGTAGCCCAGCACCACCATCTCGGCGCCCTTCAGCCCCATGACGCGGAACGTCTCGGGCCAGCGCCGGTCGTTGCAGATGCACTGGCCGACGATGAAGTCGTCCTTGAACATCTTCCAGACATTGAAGCCGAGATCGCCGACCTCGAAGTACTTCTTCTCGAGATGCTGGTAGGGCGCCGCCGGCCGGTGCTCGGCATGGCCCGGCAGATGGACCTTGCGGTACTTGCCGACGGTGCGGCCGTCCGGTCCGACCAGGATCGAGGTGTTGAAACGCCGGATCCTGCCCTCCTCCTCGGTGAGCTCGGCATAGCCCAGGTAGAACCCGATGCCCTTGGAGCGCGCCAGCTCGAACAGCGGCAGCGTCTCGGGGCTCGGCATCTGCGCCTCGAAATACTTGTCGACCTCTTCCTGACTCTCCATCCACCACCGCGGGAAGAAGGTGGTGAGGGCAAGCTCGGGGAACACCACGAACTTCGAGCCGCGCGAATCGGCCTCCTTCAGCATCTCGACCAGGCGATTGACCACGCTCTTGCGGCTGTCGGCGCGATCGATGGGGCCGAGCTGGGCGGCGGAGACTTTCAAGCGACGGGACATCAGAAATTCCTTGCTCCATAGGGTCGGTCGGCAAAGCGGTCCACGAGGCCGACCTGTCGCGTATGCGCTGGTTGCTTCGGGTAGGGCCGGTTCCGTTCAAGCCAAACCATGAATGAGCCGATTCTTGGCACGACGCGTCCGCGATCACCACTGCGCGCGAATACATGTGCCCGCAGGTAGGTGTCCACTACCTTCGGACCCAGATATCGCAGCCGCATATTAGGCAATGGCCCAAGAGGGTTGTTAACAAGAAGGCGTCTCATCTGTTGAGTGCCCAATCGCTGACGCGACTCCATGCGGACGTCACAGCAAACTTCACGCCGTCCCGGCCAAGAGAGCATCCAAGTTTGCGAGAAGCCATTTCGATCCGGCGCAAGTTCCTATGCTACTTCCAACGTTGGAATTGCTTTGATCTTTTCACCAAGCACTTGCTCCGCACGCTGCAAATCGTAGCGCTTCTGCAGATTGAGCCACAGGTCAGGGCCGTTTCCGCAAAGCTTTCCGAGCCGCAACGCCATCATTGGCGTCACCGGCTGCCTTTCCTCGAGAATGTCGTAGAGCGTCTGACGCGACACGCCGAGCAGCTTGGCAATCTCCGTCTTGGGTCGCTCCAACGCCGGCAATATCTCCTCGCGCAGAAGTTCGCCGGGATGCATGGGAGGCAGACCGCGCTTCGGGAGTTTCCTGGCCACAGAACACCTCCTCAATGGTAGTCTTCCAGATCAACGTCGATTGCGTCGTCCTCGAACCATCCGAACGTGATCCGCCAGTTCCCGCTCGCACTGACCGCATAGCGACCTCTGTCGCGACCGACGAGCGAATGAAAACGGAAGCCCGGCAGGTTCATGTCCTCCGGCCTTGATGCGTCGTCAAGTGCGCGTAAAATGTTGGCAATACGCCTCGTATTCTGCACGCTGAGCCGCCGGCCGTCGCCGGTGGCGAAGAAACGCTCCACGCCTTTGTCCCTGAACGATCGGATCACACCGCAATGTAAGGCATAACCTTACAATCGTCAAGGATCGCGTCAAGGCAAGGGCTTGGCGCCGAATTTTGTCCCAAGCGCCGGGCGCAATCTCGGCAGCAGATGCTTACGCTACGTATCATGACATGATACGTAACTACCAATGATCAGGAGCTTCCGCGGAGCGGTTGCCGAGCTGATCCTCCAGCAGCGACGCGTCCCGAAGGGGTTCCCGACGGATATCGTAAAGGTCGCTCGCCGCTCCTCCAGGAAATCGCCTGGAAGCGTTGCGGGGAGATCTCGCGGGGAAGCATTCGATCCGCATAAACGATCAATGGCGCATCGTATTTCAATGGACAGACGCTGGACCCGAGCAGGTCGAGATTGTCGACTATCACTGAAAGGGCATCGTGACATGGCCAAGAAACTCGCTCCTATGCACCCCGGCGAAGTGCTGCGCGAAGAATTCCTTGGCCCCATGAACCTCTCGCCCTACGCGGTCGCCCGCGCGGTCGGCGTGCCGCGCACGCGTATCGAGCGGCTGACCAACGAGCAAACGGCGGTGACAGCCGACACGGCGCTGCGGCTGGCCCGGTACTTCGGGACCTCGGCTGCTTTCTGGATGAATATGCAGGCGCGATACGATCTCGAGCGTGCCGAGGACGAGCTGGGCGCCGAGCTGCGGAAGATAGTCGCGGCGCGTGACGTCAAATCGGCTGCTTGATCGGCACGCCAGGGTTGGCAACGCTTCAGCAGCTCTGGAGACACCCGGTCAGCCAGGCATCATCGGCAGGTCCGTGTCCGCCGGCTTCACGCCCGCCTGCGTCAGCATGCAATGGACCTGCCCACGATGATGAGTCTGGTGATTGAAGAAGTGCGACACGAACATCCAGCGCGGACCCGACGTTTCACGCCCCAGGCTCGGCGAGAAGTACGTGTGCGTGCCTGCCAGCCAGTCTAAAGCGAGACCGTCCGCCCAGCGGACGATGTCTGCATCAAAATCGATCCGTCGGCCCTTAAGCGACACCCAATCGCGATGCAGCGCAGCCAGGTCCGCCAGCGGTACCGGCGGCGGCGAGTTGGAAAAGCGGCTCATCCACGTCTGGTCGGCCCACAGGAGATGGCACATGGTCCTGTGGATCGATCCGAAGAAGGCGCCACGGTCGCGATGGCGCTCTTCGTCGGCGAGCCCGTCGGCGGCACCATAGAGGCTCTCGTTCTGCCAACGATTGTAGCGCGCCATGCGCCGTGCATAGTCGACGCTGATCATCAGAACAGAGGCTTGGCGCCGAACCGGCTCATCGCCTGCAGCTCCGGCGCGGTCTGCCCCTGAGGCTTCGCTGAATCCGGTGACGCGCACGGCAGGAACTGCCCCGAGCCGCGCGCCGCATTGAGCTTGCCGTCCTCGACCACGACACGGCCGCGGCTCACCACGGTGATCGGCCAGCCCTTGATCTGGCGGCCCTCGTAGGGGCTGTAGCCGACATTGTCGTGCAGGTCCTTCCAGCGGATGGTCACGTCCTTGTCGGCGTCCCAGATCGCGAAGTCGGCATCGGAGCCGACGGCGATCGTACCCTTCTTGGGATAGAGCCCGTAGAGCTTGGCGTGGTTGGCCGAGGTCAGCGCCACGAACTGCTGCAGGGTGATGCGCCCCTTCTGGACCCCCTCAGAGAACAGGATCGGCAGGCGGATCTCCAGCCCCGGCACGCCGTTGGCCATCTCCTTGAAGGTCGTCTTGTCGCCCTTGGGTATCTTGCCCTTCTCGTTGAACTGATAGGGCGCGTGGTCCGACGAGAAGGTCTGGAAGGTGCCGTCCTTCAGCGCGGCCCACACCGCCTCTTGCGCTTGCGAATCGCGCGGCGGCGGGCTGCAGCACCACATGGCGCCCTCGACGCCGGGCTTGTCCATGTCGTCGGCGGTGAGCGCAATGTATTGCGGGCAGGTCTCGCCGAAGATCTTCAGCCCCTTCTTCTGTGCCTGGCGCAGGGTCTCGATGGCCTCGATCTCCGACATGTGCACCAGCAGCAGCGGCGCATCGACCAGCCGCGCCAGCGAGATCGCGCGGTTGGTCGCCTCGGCCTCGGCGACGCGGGCATGGGCGATGGCGTGGAACTTGGGCGCGACATGGCCCTGGTCGACCAGGTGATGCGCCAGCCACTGGATCATGTCGTGGTTCTCGGCATGCACCATGACCAGCGCTCCGTCACGCCGGGCCAAGGCGAGGATGTCGAGGATCTGGTAGTCGCTGACCTTCATCGCGTCGTAGGTCATGTAGATCTTGAACGACGTGTAGCCGTCCTTGATCAGCGCCGGCAGCTCCTGTCCCAGAACCTGCTGGGTGGGATCGGTGATGATGAGATGGAAGGCGTAGTCGATCACCGCCTTGGGTGTGGCGGCCTCGTGATAGTCCTTCACCACCTGGCGCAACGACATGCCGCGATGCTGGGCGGCAAAGGGGATCACCGTCGTCGTGCCGCCGAACGCGGCAGAGACCGTGCCGGTATAGAAGTCGTCGGCGCACATCACGCCCATGCCCGAGCGCTGCTCGATGTGGCAGTGGCTGTCGACGCCACCCGGCAGCACGAACTTGCCCGCCGCATCGATCTCGCGCGTGGTCGTGCCCTTCACGTCGGCGCCCAGCGCGGCGACCTTGCCGTCCTTGACGGCGATGTCGCCTTCGCTCTGGCGCTCGGCGGTGACGATCTTGGCGTTGCGGACGATCAGGTCGAAGTCGGGCATTCTCTGGTGTCTCTTGAGCGAATTCAGTGCGACCATCCTATCCGCCATCCAGCACCTGACAAAAGGCCGTTGATCATCTGTGGTCTATAGGCTACGAATAGCCAGTGATAGAGGTACGCTGGACGGACGAATTTCGCACGTGGGTGTATCGCCTGCGGGACGACAGCGCTGTTGCGCGGATCGCCACTCGCATTCGTCGGCTCGAGCACGGCAACCCAGGCGATGCGAAATCGCTCGGCGGAGGCCTGATGGAGATGCGCATCGACTACGGGCCCGGTTATCGCGTCTACTACGTCCGGCGTGGCGCGGCGATCATTTTGCTGTTGTGGGGCGGCGACAAGCGCACGCAACAGCGCGACGTCAGACGGGCCCAAGCATTGGCGGCACAGCTGGAGGATTGACGGCGATGGTCAGGACGATACGGGTCGATGTTGCCGAGCTTCTCGATACTCCGGAACGGCAAGCCGAGTACATTTCGGTAGCCTTGGAAACCGGCGACCCTGAGTTCGTGCGCGACGCCGTCGGCATTGTCGCGCGTGCCCGCGGCATGAGTGAGGTCGCCCGCGCGGCCGGGCTCAATCGCGAAAGCCTCTATAAAGCTCTGGGTGAGACGGGCAATCCGGAGTTCGGCACGATGCTCGGCGTCCTTCGAGCGCTCGGGCTGGAATTGGCAGCGCGGCCGGTCAAAGGCAAGCCGGCACGCCCCCGCGCCCGCAAGGCGGCTTAAGGGCTATTCGGCAGCGAGCCTCGTCGATCGGCCAGCGGCGGCGAGGCGCCGGTCCAGCCGCGCGATCAAGCCGTCGAGTTCGGCACAATCGGCCGCGGTCATCGAGCTGCCAGGCGCGCGCTGCTTGGGACTCTTGATCGCGCCGCGGCGGAACAGCACTTCCTTGCGCAGGGCGAGGCCGATGCCGGGCTGCTGCTCGTGGCGCACCAGCGGCAGGTATATGTCGAACAGGTCCTCCGCCCCCTCCATCTTGCCTTTGGCGGCAAGGTCGCAAACCTGCACCAGCATCTCGGGCCAGGCGAAGCCGGTCATGGCGCCGTCGGCGCCGCGACGCAGCTCCTGCGGCAGGTAGAGGCCGCCATTGCCGACCAGTATCGAGACACGGCGGCGGCCCGGCATCTTCTCGCCTTCGCGGACTCGCGTAAGCTTGGCAAGGCCGGGACAGTCCTCATGCTTCAGCATGACGAGTTGCTTGAAGTCGTCGACCATGCGCTCGAACACCGACGGCGCGAGATGGACGCCCGTGCTTTGCGGATAGTCCTGGTAGACGACGGGAATGTCGGGTCCCAGTTCCTTGAAGACCTGCGCGAAGTAATTGTAGAGGCCGTCATCGCCTTTCAGGCCCGGAGGCGGCGCCACCATGACGCCCGCGGCGCCGGCGATCATGACCTCGTGCGACAGCCGGCGCACGTTCTCGAGCCCGGCGTGGCTGACGCCGACGATCACCTGCCGGCCCTGGGCGCGGCGCACGACTCGCTCGACGACCAACAGCGACTCTTCGCCGGTGAGCTTGGGCGCCTCGCCCATGATGCCCAAAAGGGTGAATCCGGTTACGCCACAGCCCAAATAAAAATCGGTCAGCGTGTCGACGCTTTGCAAATCGAGCGCGCCCTCGTCGGTGAAAGGCGTGGCGGCGATGATGAATACGCCTTTCGCCTGCTCGCTCAGCTTTCCTGTAGACATGTCTTCCGCTCCTCGGCGCGTTTCTTGCAGCGATCATGCCACCCGCGTCGCGCTTGTCGAGCGTCGCGGCGTCGGCCAGTGTTCTAGCCTGCCGAAGCGGCCGGCTCAAAGAAATGACGTGCGCGTCGTCAATCGCAAACGCAGACCGACCAAGAGACGTATCCCATGACCAAGACCACAAAGATCACCAGCCTCGACCATGTCGTGGCATGGGACGAATCCGAACGCCGGCACGTCTATCTCGACGGCGGTGACCTCGTGTTCAAGGGCAACGAGGTGATCCATGTCGGGCCGGGCTACGCCGGCACGGCCGACGCCACGATCGACGGCAAGGGCTTCATGGCGATCCCGGGCTTCGTCAACGTGCACAGCCATCCCTTCTCCGAGCCGGCCAACAAGGGCCTGACGGAGGAGTATGGCAGCGACAAGCTGGGCCAGAGCTCGCTCTACGAGTACCTGCCGGTGTTCGGCCTCGATCCCGAGGATGCCGGGCCCTCGACCATGGTGGCGATGTCGGAGCTGTTGAAGAGCGGCGTCACCACCATCTCCGACCTGTCGGTGAGCCGCGACGGCTGGATCGACGATCTTGTAGCAACCGGCATCCGCGCCGTCGTCTGCCCGATGATGCGCCAGGGCTACTGGTATACCAAGAACGGCCACACGGTTGAGTACGCCTGGGACGAGAAGGCAGGCGAAAGGGCGTTCGAAGCGGCGATGAAGACCATCGATGCCGCCCTGAAGCATCCCAGCGGCCGCATCTCGGCCATGGTCGGCCCTTCGCAGATCGACACCTGCAAGGAGGGCTACTTCAAGGAGGCGCACCACGAAGCCAAGCGGCGCAACATCCCGATGCAGACGCATGCCTGCCAGGCGGTCGTCGAGTTCCATGAGATGGTGCATCGCCACGGCAAGACACCCATCGAATGGCTCGACTCGATCGGCGTGCTGGGGCCCGACCTGGTGATCGGCCACGGCATCTTCCTGAGTGACCATCCGCAGATCCACTATCCGCATGCCAACGACTTCGAGATGCTGAAGGACTCGGGCGCGGCGGTGGCGCACTGCCCGACGGTGTTCGCCCGTCGCGGCATGGCCCTGAACACGATCGGCCGCTACATGAATGCCGGCATCACCGTCGGCATCGGCACCGACACTTTCCCGCACAACATGGTCGATGAGATCAGGCTCGCCTGCTACGTCGCCCGCGTGCTCACCGGCAACTACAAGCTCGGCACGACGCGTCATGCCTTCGAGGCGGCGACCGTGGGCGGCGCCAAGATCCTGCGCCGGCCCGACCTCGGCCGCCTGGCGCCGGGAGCCAAGGCCGACTTCTCGCTGGTCGACATGAGCCATCCCTACATGCAGCCCGCCCACGAGCCGGTCAGGAGCCTGATCTACTCGGCGAGCGAGCGCGCCATCCGCCACGTCTATGTCGACGGCACGCAGGTGGTGAAGGACGGCAAGGTGCTGACGGTCGATGTGGAGTCCGCGACCGCGGGCCTGATCGAGGGCCAGCGCAAGCGGCTGAAGACCGTGCCCCAGCGCGACTGGGCCGGCCGCACAGCCGACCAACTCGCCCCGCCGGTCTACGGCACCAAGGACCGTCTGCCGCAATCGAGGCCGGTGACGTGATGCATCAGGCGGACGACGGGACGACGTAGTCGGCGGGCCAGGTCGCCTTGAACGCCGGCAGCGCCTCGCAGCGATCGGAGACGGCGTCAAGCGCCGGATAGCGGCCGCGCGGCAGCAGGTCGTGAACGGCGAGTCGGACGTAGCGCATCATGCAGGCGGTGGTGATCCAGGGCTGGCCCAGCCGTTCGTCGGCCGGCCAGGACAGCCTCGCCAGCCCGGCGAGACCGCCCTCGGCCTGGGTGCGGCAGCGTGTGATCCAGTCCGGCCAGCGATAGCGCTCCGGGCGGATGTGGCGCTCGTATCCGATGCCCATGACCTTGTCGATCGTGCCGCTCGCCAGCGCGACGCATTGCAGCGCCTGCTGACGTGCCGGCCCATTCGGCGGCAGCAGCGCCCGCTCCGGCCCGACCTGCTGGTCGAGCCAGTCCAGGATCGCCGCCGAATCGATCAGCGTCGTGCCGTCGTCCAGGATCAGCGAGGGAATGCGACCCAGTGGATTGGTCGTGCGCATGGAATCGAAATCGGCGAAGACCGAGCGCTTGTCGTGCTCGAAGTCGAAGCCCAGCAGATGGAGGCTGACCGCAACGCGGCGCGTGTAGGGCGAGTCGTATTGGCCGACCAGAATCATCGCTTTCCCATCCTTGCCTGCTCGACCGTCCGCTCGAGCGCCGTGTCGTGCGCCTTCTGGACGCGCGACGCAAGCTTGTCGAGCTCGTGGCGGCGCCGGCGCATGATCACCTTCAGTTCGTTCCACACGCCGGAGGGCACCGGCACGCGACCGGTGGCCCAGTCGTTGACGGCGCTCCTTTCGTGACGCACGGCCTCCGCCATCGGCCCTTTCCAGTTGGGTCCCCACAGCGCCTGCCCGACGTCATCGATCAGCGCGGCGTCGTTCATCGATGGACACCTCCCGTGCTACAAGGAGTGTCATGGTTCAGCCCACCGCCATCAAGCCCTTCACCATCGCCGTCGCCGACGATGTCCTCGACGATCTGAGATCCAGGCTGCGCTGCACGCGCTGGCCCGAGGCCGAGCTGGTCGACGACTGGAGCCAGGGCGTGCCGCGGCAGTGGATCGAGGAGGTCTGCCGCTACTGGGCCGACGGCTACGACTGGAGGACGCGCGAGGCCCTGCTCAACCGCTTCCCGCAATTCACCACGGCGATCGACGGGCTCGATATCCACTTCGTGCATGCGCGCTCGCCGCACGCCGGTGCCTTGCCGCTGCTCATCACCCATGGCTGGCCCGGCTCCATCGTCGAGTTCCACAAGGTGATCGAGCCGCTGGTCGATCCTGTTGCCCATGGCGGCGATGCCGCCGACGCTTTCCACGTCATCTGCCCGTCCCTGCCCGGCTTCGGCTTCTCGGCCAAGCCCACGACCACCGGCTGGGGCATCGATCGCATCGCCGCCGCCTGGGCCAGGCTGATGGATCGCCTGGGCTACCCGCGCTACGGCGCACAGGGTGGCGATTGGGGCTCGGCGGTGACCACGGCAATCGGTGCGCTGGACGCACAACACTGCGCCGGCATCCACATCACGCTCGCCATGTCCATGCGGCCCACCGTGGCCGGCGATCCGACGCCCGAGGAGGCGCGCGCGCTCAAGGGCATCAAGCACTACACCGACTGGGATTCGGGCTACGCCAAGCAGCAGGCGACGCGGCCGCAGACCCTGGCCTACGGCCTCACCGATTCGCCCGCCGGCCAGGCGGCGTGGATCCTGGAGAAGTTCTGGGCTTGGACCGACTGCAACGGCCATCCCGAGAACATCCTGAGCCGAGACGAGCTCTTGGACAACGTCATGCTCTATTGGGTGACGGCGACGGCGGCTTCCTCGGCGCGACTTTACTGGGAGAGCTTCGGAGCGGAGCGGCGTACCGTCCACAAGGTCGGCGTGCCGACGGGCGTCGCGGTATTCCCGCGCGAGATCGTCACGCCGGTGCGGCGCTGGATGGAGACCAACTTCAGCAACATCCAGCACTGGAGCGAGATGGCCAAGGGCGGCCACTTCGCCGCCTTCGAACAGCCGGCGCTGTTCGTCGACGACGTGCGCACTTTCTTCCGGAAGCATCGATAGCTCATGATCTTCCGGACCGCGCGCGTCCCGCGCGC